>PLIX01000072.1:409-12930 GCA_003140135.1 Gammaproteobacteria bacterium | reverse complement strand
GCTGCGCACCTCTTCGCGATCAAGTCCTACGCCTTCCGCAAGCCGCAGCCACATCGCAAGGCCGCCCTCGCCCTCCGTCGTGCCATCATGATCCTGAATGCGGCGGATCCACATGCGCCGGAAGGCAGGATCTTCGGACTTGGAGAGAATGAGCGCGTCTTTGATCGGGATGCGTGTCTGGTAGTAGTAGCGGTTCAACACCCATTGCTGCAGCTGCAGCTGGGTCAGCTTGCCTGCGTGCATGAGCGTGTGATAGCGGTGATGGTCGTGATAGCGCCTGGCGCCCTCGCTGCGCAGCACTTCCGTGAATTCAGCTACGGAGAGCGGCGCGCTCACAGCTCAAACTCCAGGCCGTCATACGCCACGCGCCATCCGGCCGCTTCGACCGCGGCGTGTTCCGCGGAATCCTCGCGCAGGATGGGATTGGTGTTGTTGNNTGCGCCATGTCTTCCGCGCGCTTATCCCCGAGGCCCAATGCGATGAGCTCATCAGCCGCCCAGAATGTGCCATCGAAGAATACGCACTGGGTCCCCTCAATTCCCGCCAGCACCGCCGGGGTTACCGCGGCGACGCCCGACAGATAGATCAGGGCGCGTCCGTTCGCGCGATCGCGGATCCTGAAGGCGACATTGTCTTCAGGCCCCGGAGAAAAGCGCCCGCGCAGATGCAGCGGCGGCTGTCCGGGCACGGCAAGCGCCTGAACGTCAAGCCCGCTCGTGCGGCCATCCAGAAACTTGAGCTCCTCCTCCTGCCCCAGCCGCAGCGTGCGCCAGGTCGTCTGCCCCGAAAACCGCTCGAGCGTCGTGTAGAGCGCATTCGATTCGGTGAAGCCGCGGCGCACCTGCTCCGTGGCATAGATCTGCAGCGGATGCGATTCACGCAGCGACAGGAGCCCAAGGCAATGATCGAGGTCGCCGTTCGTGATCAGGATGCCGGCGATGGGCGAGTCGCGCGGACCACGCGGGTGCAGGCCCGCGAAACCCTCAATCTGCGAGCGGATCTCGGGCGAGGCGTTCAGGAGAAACCAGTTGTCGCCGTCAGCGCTGACGGCAATCGATTCCTGAGTGCGCGCGCGCGCCTTAAGCTCCCCGCCGCGCACGCCGCGGCAGTTCGGACAGCCGCAGTTCCACTGTGGAAATCCGCCACCAGCCGCCGATCCCAGTACTCTTATCTTCATTTCAGTCGCAACGAGCCGAATTCAAGCAGCCATCCGCACGGACGACCGTCAAGCGTCAGGCCGGGGTGCTGCGGGGATATTAATGGACCGCGCGTGCCAGCGCCGCATCGACCGTATTCGACAGCAGGAGCGCAATCGTCATGGGGCCGACCCCGCCCGGCACGGGCGTGATGGCAGAAGCCACGCGCCTCGCCGCCTCAAACTCCACATCGCCCGTCAGCTTGCCATCCGCGCCTTTGTTGGTGCCGACATCGAGCACCACGGCGCCCGGCTTGATCCATGCGCCCTTGATCATGTGCGCGCGCCCGACGGCGGCAACCACGATGTCCGCGCCGCGCACGGTTGCCGCAAGATCGGTCGTGCGCGAATGCGCGATCGTCACCGTTGCGTTCGCCTCGAGGAGGAGGAGCGCCATCGGCTTGCCCACGAGAATGCTGCGTCCGACCACAACGGCCGATTTTCCCGCCGGATCGCACCGGGCTTCAGCGAGGAGCCGCATGCAGCCGCTGGGAGTGCAGGCTCTCAGTCCCGGGCGCCCCACGAGCAGCAGCCCCGCGTTGGTCGGATGCAGCCCATCCACATCCTTGGCGGGATCAATGGCGTCGATGATGCGGCTCGCATCCAGGCCCTTCGGCAGCGGCATCTGCATGAGAATGCCGTCGACGCGCGGATCGCGGTTGAGCGTGGCTACGAGCGCGAGGAGTTCCGCCTCACCGGTCGCTGCCGGCAGATCGTGCGCGAAGGATGCGATGCCCACATCCTCGCAGGAGCGGCGCTTGTTGCGCACGTAGACGGTAGAGGCCGGATCCTCGCCGACCTGCACGACCGCAAGGCCGGGGCGGCGCCCAAAGCGCTCGTGATAAGCGCGCGCACGCGCGGCCACTTCCGCGCGCACCTTCGCGGCGACGGCCTTGCCATCGAGCACCGTGGCTGCGCTCTCTACGGCGCTGACGGTCGACATGGGAGCGCTTTCGAATCAGTACCGGTAATGGTCGGGCTTGTAGGGACCTGACTTGTCGACGCCAATGTAGCGTGCCTGCACGTCGGTGAGCTTCGTGAGCTCGACGTTCAAAGTTGCAAGCTGCAACCGTGCGACCTTTTCATCCAGATGCTTCGGCAGCACGTGAACGCCTATGGGATAGCGCTCCGGATGGCTGTAGAGCTCGATCTGGGCAATGACCTGATTGGCAAAAGATGAACTCATCACATAGCTCGGATGGCCCGTGCCGCAGCCTAAGTTCACGAGGCGGCCCTCGGCGAGCAGGATCACGCGCTTGCCGTCGGGAAAAATGATGTGATCCACCTGCGGTTTGATGTTCTCCCAGGTGTATTGCTTCAGGCTCGCCACATCGATCTCGTTGTCGAAGTGGCCGATGTTGCACACGATGGCATTGTGCTTCATGCGCTTCATGTGCTCGTGCGTGATCACGTGGAAATTGCCGGTGGCCGAGACAAAGATGTCCGCTTTGTCCGCCGCATAGTCGAGGGTGACGACGCGGTAGCCCTCCATCGCCGCCTGCAGCGCGCAGATGGGGTCCACTTCGGTCACCCACACCTGCGCGGAGAGCGCACGCAGTGCTTGGGCTGAACCCTTGCCGACATCGCCGTAGCCTGCCACGAGCGCAACCTTGCCGGCGATCATCACGTCGGTGGCGCGCTTGATGGCATCGACCAGCGACTCGCGGCAGCCNNGGTTGTCGAACTTGCTCTTCGTGACCGAGTCGTTGACGTTGACCGCCGGGAAGGCAAGCTTCCCCTCCTTCGCCATCTGGTAGAGGCGCTTGACGCCGGTGGTGGTCTCCTCGGTCACGCCCTTCACGGCCTTCAGGCGCACCGAGTACCACTTAGGATCGGTGCGCAATTTCGCCTTGATGGCAGCGTACAGCGCCTCCTCCTCCTCGGACTTAGGCTCGCCGATCACGGACGGATCGGCTTCCGCACGCGTGCCCAGGTGCAGCAGCAGCGTCGCATCCCCGCCGTCATCGAGAATCATGTTGGAATAGCCGCCGTCCGGCCAGTCAAAGATCTGGTGCGTGTACTGCCAGTAATCGGTCAAAGACTCGCCCTTCCAGGCGAACACCGAGATGCCCGCGGTGGCAATCGCGGCCGCCGCGTGATCCTGGGTTGAGAAGATGTTGCAGGAAGCCCAGCGCACCTCGGCGCCGAGGGCCTTCAAGGTCTCGATCAGCACGGCCGTCTGAATGGTCATGTGCAAGGAGCCGGTGATGCGCGCGCCCTTCAGGGGCTGCGTCTTGGCGAATTCCTTGCGGATCGCCATCAACCCCGGCATCTCGCCCTCGGCAATCGTCATCTCCTTGCGTCCCCAGTCGGCCAGCGTGAGATCGGCCACGCGGTAGTCGCGAAAGGCGCCGGCGGCTTTCAGGTTAGCGTTCATCGGTCGTGTTCCTCAGGGTCAGTTTTTTCAGGCTGCGCGCGCCCGGGCGGCGCTCTTGGCGTCTTGGGCGAGCTCATCCGCCTTGTCGGTTTTCTCCCAGGAAAATTCGGGCTCGGTGCGCCCGAAGTGGCCGTAGGAGGCGGTCTTCTGGTAGATGGGGCGCACGAGATCGAGCATTTGTTTTAGGCCGTACGGCGTCAAATCAAAGTGCTTGCGCACGAGCGCCGTCATGCGCTCGTTCGAGATCGTACCGGTGCCGAAGGTCTCGACCATGATGGATGTGGGTTCCGCAACCCCGATGGCATAGGAGACCTGCACCTCGCAGCGCTCGGCAAGGCCGGCCGCGACGATGTTCTTCGCGACATAGCGCGCGCCGTACGCGGCGGAGCGGTCGACTTTGGACGGATCCTTACCCGAGAACGCACCGCCGCCGTGACGCGCAAAGCCGCCGTAGGTGTCGACGATNNCGATGATCTTGCGGCCGGTCAACCCGCAGTCGCCGACGGGGCCGCCGACCACGAACCGGCCGGTCGGATTGATGTGGTACTTGGTGCGCTTGTCGATCCACTTGGCCGGCAGCACGGGCTTCAGGATCTCCTCCATGACCGCCTCGCGCAGCGTCTTCGTGGAGACGTCATCGCTGTGCTGTGTCGAGAGCACCACCGCCTCTATTCCCACGGGCACGTCATTCTCGTAGCGCAAGGTCACCTGGCTCTTGGCATCCGGGCGCAGCCAGGAAAGCTTGCCCTTCTTGCGCACATCCGCCTGCCGCTTCACCAGGCGATGCGCAATCGTGATGGCCGCGGGCATGAGCACGTCGGTCTCGTTGGTCGCGTAGCCGAACATGAGTCCCTGGTCGCCGGCGCCCTGCTTCTTCTCGTCTTTGCGGTCGACGCCCTGTGCGATATCCGGCGACTGCTTGCCGATAATGTTGACGACGCCGCAGCTTGCGCCATCGAAACCCATCTCAGAGGAGTCGTAGCCGATGTCGAGCACGGTCTTGCGCACCAGCGCCTCGACATCGACCCAGGCGCTCGTCGTGATTTCCCCCGCGACCACCACGACGCCGGTCTTCACCAGCGTCTCGCAGGCGACGCGGCCGCGCTTATCCTGCGTGAGGATGGCGTCGAGCATGGCATCGGAGATCTGGTCGGCGATCTTGTCCGGGTGACCCTCGGAGACCGACTCGGACGTAAACAAATAGCTATTACCCATGTAACTGATCCTGCTTTGATATTCGGTTCAAGTGACACCACTCATCGTGCGCGCGAATTTCTCCTGCGCGTGCGCCGCCGGCAGCGCCATGCCGAAGCTCTCGCGAAAGCGCTCTGCAAACTCATCCCCGGTGAAGCGGTGGTTCTGAGTGCCGCGCACCTCGATCTTGAGCGCGCCCATGAGGGAGGCCATCCTGCCGGTCGTCTCCCAGTCAAGGCCGTGCATGAGACCATGAATGAGCCCGGCGCGGTAGGCATCGCCGCAGCCGGTGGGATCGACGACGGCCCGCGGCGTGGCGCAGGGAATCACAAGCTCTCCTCCCCGCGTGTAAATCACCGAGCCCTCGGGCCCGCGCGTCACGATGAGAGCGCGCACCTTCTCGAGCACCTCGCGCACCGACCAGCCGGTCTTCTGCTGCATGAGCTGCCACTCGTAGTCGTTGACGGCGACCCAGCTCGCCTGGGAGATGAAGCGCACAAGATCAGCTGCCTCGAACATGGGCAGTCCCTGTCCCGGGTCAAAGATAAAGGGAATGCCGGCGGCGGCAAACTCGGCCGCATGCTCGATCATGCCCTGGCGGCCGTCGGGGGCGATGATGCCGATGGCGATATCGCGCGCCTGGCTCACCCGGTTGACGTGCGCGTGCTGCATCGCGCCCGGATGGAAGGCCGTGATCTGATTGTCATCCCGGTCGGTGGTGATGAAGGCCTGGGCGGTGTGCTCGCTGTCAATGATCCTGATGTAATCCTGTGGCACGCCGATCTTGGCCAGCCACTGCGCGTAGGGGTCGAAGTCGTGTCCGGCGGTTGCCATCGGATAGCCGGCGTCGCCCAGGAGGCGCAGGTTGTAGGCGATGTTGCCCGCGCAGCCGCCAAATTCGCGCCTGAGCTCGGGCACGAGAAAGGAGACGTTCAGCATATGAATCTTGTCGGGCAGGATGTGCGCGGCAAAACGGTCGGGAAACACCATGATGGTGTCGTAGGCGAGCGAGCCGCAGATCAGGGCGCGCCGCGAGGGATTCGCGTGAGTGGCGGTCATGGATGTGCCAGTGTACCTAAGCTACGCCGGACTTGACGGCGTAGCCTGCGCCGCGGGGGGCTGTTCCGCCAGAAGCGCCACCGCCTGGCGCGCGGTATCACATAATCCGCCGGCACCGGCGCGATAATGCGCCACGATCTCGCGGCGCATGCGCGGATCCCAATAGCGCTGCAGATGAGTGGCGACGGCTTTGGCGGCATTTTCCGCGCCGGCTTCGCCCTCCCAGAAGGCGCTGATCTCATTGACCATCTTCACCAGGTGATGAGCATTCATGTCAGGCGCTCCGGATGGGTGTAGACGACGTGCTGCTCGCGGCGTGCAAATCCCACCAGCGTGACACCGCTTTGCTGCGCAACGCGGATCGCAAGCGCCGTGGGCGCCGAGACCGCGACCACGAAGGAGATGCCGACGGTCGCGGACTTCTGCACCATCTCATAGCTTGCGCGACTCGTGATGAGCATGCAGCCGGTTGCGAAATCCGCACCCGCGCGAGCGAGCGCGCCGATGGTCTTGTCGAGGGCGTTGTGCCGGCCGACGTCCTCGCGCACGCAGGTAATGCCGCGTCCGGGCTCGATCCAGGCCGCCGCGTGCACGCTGCCCGTCAGGGCATTGATCGGCTGCTGTCCTTGAATATCAATGAGGGCCGCGTGCAGCTCGGCGACTGAAAGGCTTGCTCCAGTGCCGACCCGCGGCGGCGGGCGGATGGCCTGCTCGACAGTCTCTGCGCCGCACAGGCCGCAACCGGTACGGCCGGTGAGATGACGGCGCCGCTCGAGCAGGTGCGAGAAGCGTTCCGCGGAGATACCGATCCGCACGTCGATGGCGTCGGCGCCGCGCTCCACCTCGACGGACTGGATCTCGCTCGGATGGCCGACCAGTCCCTCGCTCAAGGTAAAACCGGTGGCGAAGTCCTCCAAATTGGCAGGCGTCGCCAGCATGACGACATGCGGCACGCCGTGATAGACGAGCGCGACCGGCATCTCCTCAGCGACGCGATCGGTGGCGTGCGTGGTGCTGCCACGTATCCAGCGCTCGACGGGAAGCTCGGCACTGCCTGTCTCAGGCATCCTCGGTGTGCTCGTGCTCGTGATGGACCTGCGCATGCCACCCTTCAGGGCGCTTCACGCGGACCACCTGCACGGCTGTCACCTTGTATTCGGGACAATTGGTCGCCCAGTCGGAGTTGTCGGTCGTCACGACGTTCGCGTTCGTCTCGGGAAAGTGGAAAGTCGTGTAGACGACGCCCGGGGCTATCTTGTCCGTCAGCCGCGCGCGCAGGATGGTGTCGCCGGCGCGGCTCGTGAGTCCCACCCAGTCGCCCGCCTCAATTCCGCGCACCTCCGCATCGTGCGGATGGATGTCGAGCACNNACTGCGTCAATGTGCGCCCGGTCGTCAGGATGAGCGGGAAGCGGCTGGTGGAGCGCTCGCTCGTCGGCACGTACTCGGTAACAAAGAACTTGCCCTTGCCGCGCACGAACTCACCGACGTGCATGGTGGGCGTGCCCTCGGGAGCGGCCGCATTGCACGGCCATTGGATGCTGCCCAGACGATCGATCTTCTCGAAGCTCACACCTGCGAATGTGGGCGTCAAGGCCGCAATCTCATCCATGATCTCCGACGGATGCGCGTAGTTCATCGGATAGCCGAGCGCATTTGACAACAGGCAGGTGATCTCCCAGTCGGCGTATCCGGCGCGCGGCTCCATGACTTTGCGCACGCGCGAAATGCGCCGCTCAGCGTTGGTGAAGGTCCCGTCCTTCTCGAGGAAGGAGGAGCCGGGCAGGAACACATGCGCGTATTTGGCCGTTTCATTCAGGAACAGATCCTGCACGACCACGCACTCCATGGCCTCCATGGCCGCGGCGACGTGGTTGGTGTCCGGATCGGACTGCACAAAATCCTCGCCCTCGACATACATGCCGAGAAAGCTGCCGTCGAGCGCGGCATCAAACATGTTGGGGATACGCAGTCCCGGCTCCGGCTCCATCGGCACCTTCCAGGCGTCCTCGAAGAGCTTGCGTACGGCGCCATCCGCGACGTGGCGGTAGCCGGAAAACTCGTGCGGGAATGAACCCATGTCGCAGGAGCCCTGCACATTGTTCTGGCCGCGCAGCGGGCTTACGCCGACGCCCTCGCGCCCGAGATTGCCGGTCGCCATTGCAAGGTTCGCAATCGCGATCACCGTCGTCGTGCCCTGGCTGTGCTCGGTCACGCCGAGCCCGTAGTAGATGGCGCCGTTGCCCGCGGTGGCATACAGCCGCGCGGCACCGCGCAGGTCCGCGGCCGGCACGCCGCTTGCGCCTTCGGTCGCCTCCGGAGAATTGCGCTCCTCGGCGACGAATTTCTTCCACTTCAAATAGGAGTCCAACTCGCAGCGATCGCTTACGTAGTCATCCTTGGTAAGGCCTTCGGTGACAATGACGTGCGCGAGCGCGTTCAAAACGGCGACGTTGCTTCCCGGCTGCAGTTTCAGGTGATAATTCGCCTGGATGTGCGGCGAGTGCACGATGCCGGTCGTGCGCGGGTCGAGCACGATCAGTTTTGCGCCCTGTCGCAGCCGGCGTTTCATCTGCGAGGCGAACACGGGATGCCCGTCCGTGGGACTTGCGCCAATGATGAGGATGGTGTCGGCCTTCATGACCGAATCAAATTCCTGCGTTCCAGCCGACTCGCCCAAGGTGTTCTTCAGGCCATAGCCCGTAGGCGAATGGCATACGCGCGCGCAGGTATCGACATTGTTGTTGCCGAAGGCCGCGCGCACGAGCTTTTGCACGAGAAAAGTCTCCTCGTTGGTGCAGCGCGAAGAAGTGATGCCGCCCACGGAATTCTTGCCGTACTGCGCCTGGATGCGGCGAAATTCGCTCGCTGCATGGCTAATCGCCTCCTCCCAGGACACCTCGCGCCACGGATCGGTGATGCGCGCGCGAATCATCGGCTTCGTGACCCGGTCAGCGTGGGTGGCATAGCCGTAGGCAAAGCGCCCCTTGATGCAGGCGTGGCCGTGATTCGCATGCCCGGTGCGATCCGGTGCCATGCGTATGACTTGCACGTTCGCTCCCGCGCCACTGGTTTCCGCCTTGAAGGAACATCCCACGCCGCAGTAGGCGCAAGTGGTCTTGGCGACATGCTCAGGATGCCCCAGCGCAATCACGGATTTCTCCGTGAGCGCCGCCGTCGGGCAGGCCTCGACACAGGCGCCGCAGGAGACACACTCCGATTCGAAGAAGGGCTCGCTCTGGCTGGCAGACACCTTCGAATCAAAGCCGCGCCCCTGGATGGTGAGCGCNNGCATCCTTCAGCGCCGGCCGATGCTTCGCGCCGGTGACCCCGTAGGAGGTTTCCGTGATGCCCGCATCCGCCGCCATGTCCTGCAGTTCACAGTGGCCGTTCGCCGGGCAGGTGGCGCAATCGAGGGGATGGTCGGAGATGTACAGATCAAGGACGCCGCGGCGCAGCTGGGCGAGCTTCGGCGACTGAGTGGAAACCTTCATGCCCGCGGCCACCGTCGTGGTGCAGGAGGCGGGATAGCCTTTTCTGCCCTCGATCTCAACCAGACAGAGCCGACAGGAGCCGAAGGCCTTCAGAGTATCCGTGGCGCAGAGCTTGGGAACCTGAACGTCCGCGTACATGGCCGCGCGCATGACCGAGGTGCCCTCGGGCACCGTGACCGAGCGGCCGTCGATCTCAAGGGTCACCGCCGCCATGCTGTCGCTGGCCGGCGTCCCGTGGTCCTTGTAGTCAATGGCAAACATCGAAATCTCCGCAGGAAACCTGGATCCGCGTCAATGCCTCGTCCTGGCATGAAAATCCTCGCGGAAGTGCTTGAGTATGCTCTGCACGGGGAACGGCGTCATGCCGCCCAGGCCACAAAGTGATCCCTGGAGCATGGTCTCGCACAAGTCCTCCAAAAGGACAAGGTTACGCTCCCGCTCGACCCCCTCGATGATACGGTCGATGACCTCGACCCCGCGCGTCGAACCGATGCGGCAGGGGGTACATTTGCCGCAGGACTCGATGGCGCAGAACTCCATGGCATAACGCGCCATGTGCGCCATATCGACGGTATCGTCAAAGACTACGACACCGCCGTGACCCAGAAGTGCCCCGATCCCGGTGAGGGCCTCATAGTCGATCGCGACGTCGAATTGCGAGGCCGGGATGTAGGCGCCGAGCGGCCCTCCGACCTGCACGGCCCGAATCGGCCGGCCGCTGGCCGAGCCTCCGCCATAGTCGTAGAGGAGCTCGCGCAGGCTCAGGCCAAAAGCGCGCTCGACCAGGCCGCCGCGACGCACATTGCCGGCGAGCTGCAGAGGCAGCGTGCCGCGCGACTTGCCGGTGCCGAAATCCCGGTAGTACGCGGCGCCGCGCGCCAGGATGATCGGGATGCTCGCCAACGTCACCACGTTGTTGACGACGGTGGGCTGGCCGAAAAGACCCTTGATGGCCGGCAGCGGCGGCCGCACGCGGATCTCGCCGCGCTTGCCCTCCAGGCTCTCGAGCATCGAGGTTTCCTCGCCGCAGATGTAGGCGCCGGCGCCGAGCCGCACCTCAAGCTCGAACTGCCGTCCGCTACCCATGATGTCGCGGCCGAGATAGTTCGCCTGGCGCGCGGCATTCAAAGCCTCGTTCAGTGCCGCATAGGCGTGCGGGTACTCGACGCGCAGATAGATGTAGCCCTGGGTTGCGCCGACGGCAATGCCCGCGATCGTCATGCCCTCGATGAGCGCGAGCGGATCGCCTTCCATCAGCATCCGGTCCGAAAAGGTGCCCGAATCGCCTTCATCGGCATTGCAGGTGACATATTTCTGCGCGGGGGGCTGATCAAGCACGGTCTTCCACTTGATGCCGGTGGGAAACGCTGCGCCGCCGCGACCGCGCAGCCCCGAGTCGAGGACGGCCTGCACGATCTCGGCCGGTGTCATCGCCAGCGCCCGCTTAAGTCCCAGATAGCCGCCGTGCGCGACATAATCCGCGATGCTCGTGGGCTCTATCACTCCGACGCGCGCCGAGGTCAACCGCTGCTGGCTCTTGAGATACGGAATCTCCTCCGTCGGCCCCTGCGAGAGGGGATGAGCGCCGCCTTGCAAAAAGTCCGCAGCGAAGAGGCTCGCCACATCCTCCCGCTTCACCGGGCCGTAGGCCCAGCGGCCGTGAGGCAATGCGACCTCGACCATGGGCTCGAGCCAGTAGAGTCCGCGCGAACCGTTGCGAATCAGGCGCACCTGCGAGCGCTGCGCGCGCGCCTCCTCCTCGATGGCGCGCGCGACGCCCTCGGCACCCAGGGAGAGCGCGCTCGCATCGCGTGGCACGTAGACATCAATGCTCATGGGTGCGCCTGCCCGGCCGTCACCATGTCATCAAAATCCTGAGGTGTGACGCGCCCCAAAAGATCGCCATCAATCATCAACGCGGGAGAGCATGCGCAGTTTCCCAGGCAATAAACCGGCTCGAGCGTGAACGCGCCATCGGCGCTCGTTTCGTGAAAATCGATGCCGAGCCGGCGCTTGGCATGGGCGGCGAGCGCACTTGCACCCATAGCCTGGCAGGACTCAGCCTGGCACAGCCGCACGACGTGGCGGCCCACGGGGTGATCGCGGAAGAAATGGTAGAAAGTCACGACCCCGTGTACTTCGGCGCGCGATAGGTTCAAGCCTTCGGCGATCACGGGCACGGCTCCGGGGGGCACGAAGCCTAAGCTCGCCTGCACGCCGTGCAGGATCTCAATCAGCGGGCCCGGGCGGGATTTGTGTTTCGCGATGACCTGCAGCACGGACTCGCGCTGCGCATCGGACAAGGATTGCCGGCTCATATATCAAATATAAGCTGAAATGGGACTTCGTGCCCGTAAGAAGCAGCTTCTTTTGCCTAGAACTCGGTTCACACGCGGGGCCGATCGGCCGCGCTCATCCCTTGAGCGTGTGCTGGTGGTGGCGCAGATGGTCTTCCATGAAGGTCGAGATGAAATAGTAGCTGTGGTCGTAACCTTCCTGATAGCGCAGCGTGACGGGATAACCTGCGCGGCGGCACGCCGCCTCGAAGAGCTCCGGATGCAGCTGCTGTGCGAGAAATTGATCGGATGAGCCCTGGTCGATCAGGATGGGCGGCCGCCGGGCGGCATCTTTGACTTGGCCGACAAGTTCAGTCGCGTCGTAGGCACTCCACTGGCCGTGATCCGCGCCAAGATAGCCGGCGAAGGCCTTCTCGCCCCAAGGACAGCTCTTCGGTGCCGCAATGGGCGCGAAGGCCGACACGGAGCGATAGCGCCCGGGATTCTTGAGCGCGATCATGAGCGCGCCATGACCACCCATGGAGTGGCCAAAAATCCCCTGCCGCTCGCGCTCGGTCGCAAATCCCGCGTCGATGAGGGCCGGCAGCTCCTCGGTAACGTAGGAGTACATGCGGTAGTGAGAGGACCAGGGCTTTTCCGTCGCATCGACATAAAACCCCGCGCCCACTCCGAAGTCCCAGCTGTCGGTGTCGCCCGGGATCTTCACGCCGCGCGGACTCGTGTCGGGCGCCACCAGCATGAGGCCGAGCTCAGCGGCCACGCGCTGCGCTCCGGCCTTCATCATAAAAGTCTCTTCCGTGCAGGTGAGCCCGGCGAGGTAGTAAAGCACCGGGACACGGCCCCTCTGCGCCTGCGGTGGCGTGAATACGGCAAAGCGCATGGCGCACGCCGTCGTGGGGGGGGGGG
>PLIX01000072.1:0-364 GCA_003140135.1 Gammaproteobacteria bacterium | reverse complement strand
ACAGGCAGTCGTACGGCTCAAGACCCAGCTCCTTCAGGCGTGCGCGAATCGCACCCATCTGGTCGGGCTTCGTTCCCGCTTCGATGATGGAGGAGACGAAGGCTGCGAACTGCGGAGCAGCCCAGCCCTTTTCCTTCGAGAGCTCCACGTGGATGAAATCGAAGCCGTAGAGCGGATGCGCCTTGTTCTCGATGCGCCCGTACATGTGCACGCCGCACACGCTGCAGGCATGGCGCTGAATGGCGGCGGACGGATCGACGATTTTGAGCTTCTGCCCGTTCGCCGTGACGCTCAGGTTGTCGCGCGCCACGACCCCGACGATCGAGAACACCGCACCCTTGGGCTTCCAGCACTTGGTGCAGCC
>PLIX01000301.1 GCA_003140135.1 Gammaproteobacteria bacterium | reverse complement strand
GAAGCGCGGCGGCGGCTCGGTGAAATGCTGCTCGGCCTTAAGCGCGGTCAGCGCCACCGCATCGCCTGCATTCATCGGCGGCAGCACGTGATCGTCGTCGTCCGACTTCAGATCGTCCGTGCCCTCCTGGTACACCGCGATATAGCCCGGCGTCACGAGAGTCGAGCCGTTGGCACGCAGTACGTGGCGCTTGGGCCCGTCCGCTCCAGCGAGGAGATCGACGGCCACGGTGTCAAAGACGGCGTGGCTCATTTGACATGCAACCGCACGCTTCCAGATCAATGCGTACAGGCGGTAGAGGTCACCATCGATCTTGCCCTCAATATCCGCAGGCGTGATCGAGGCCGAGGCGGGCCGAATCGCTTCGTGCGCCTCCTGCGCGTTCTTCGACTTGGTCTTGTAGACGCGCGCTTCCTCGGCGACGCTTGCGGGGCCAAAGAGCTTCGCGGCGACCGCGCGCAACTCGCTCACCGCCTCCGCCGCAAGCGATACGGAGTCGGTGCGCATGTAGGTGATGAGTCCGACGCTGCCTTCGGCGCCGATGTCGACGCCCTCGTAGAGCTGCTGGGCGAGGCGCATGGTGCGCCGCGCATTGAAGCCGAGTTTGCGCGCTGCTTCCTGCTGCAGCGTGGAGGTCGTGAACGGCGGTGCTGGATTGCGGCGGCGCTGTTTGCGATCGATGGACAGCACGCGCAGTTCGCCGGCAGTTGCGCCGGCTGTTCCTGCGGCGGTTTTTATGGTGCGCTCGACCTCGCGCGCCTGAGCTTCGTTGACAAAGCTGAACTGCTCGACCTTCTCGCCGAGATATTCGATGAGCTTTACCGGAAAGCGCTGCTGCGTATGCTCGCCTTCGCCGTCGAGCGTCCAATATTCCTGCGCAATGAACGCGGCGATCTCCGCCTCGCGTTCGCAGATCATGCGCAGCGCCGGACTTTGCACGCGCCCGGCCGACAGCCCGCGACGCACCTTCTTCCACAATAGCGGCGAGAGATTGAAGCCGACCAGGTAGTCGAGCGCACGGCGCGCCTGCTGCGCGTTGACGAGCTCGAGCGACAGTTCGCGCGGCTGCGCAACCGCCTGGCGCACAGCGTTCTTCGTGATTTCGTAGAACACCACGCGATGCACTGTCTTGCCGACGAGCTGCTCGCGCGACTTCAAGATCTCGTGCAGATGCCAGGCGATCGCTTCGCCTTCGCGGTCAGGGTCGGTTGCGAGATACAGGGCTTTGGCTTTGCGCAAAGCGCGCGAGATGGCATCGACGTGCCGCGCGCTCTTTTCGAGCTCCTGGTACTGCATCGCAAAGCCGTGCTCGGTATCGACCGCGCCTTCCTTCGGCACGAGGTCGCGCACATGGCCGTAAGAGGCGAGGACTTCGAAGTCCTTGCCCAGGTACTTCTTGATCGTCCGTGCCTTCGCAGGCGACTCAACGATGACGAGATTGCCGCTCATACGCGCCGCAGCAGACCGTGCCTCAATGCGGCCCGCTCGCATTTGCGTTCGACACCCAATCCTCAAGGCGCTGGAAGGCCAGATCCTGGCCGGGCTGGCTGGAGAGCACCATGAGGACAACCCATTTCAATTGCTCGGTGTCGAGCTCGTCGGCATCGAGCGCGATCATGCGATCGATCACGATTTCGCGCTGCAGGGGTTGCAGCACGCCCAGGCGCTCGAGGGTGAGCAGAAAGCCACGGCATTCGGTCGAAAGCCGTGTCAACTCTGACTCGGAGAATATGCGTACCGCACGGCCGCTCTTGTCGATAGCGGGGTCAAGCAGCGCGCGCTCGCGCACGCAGGCAAGATCGGCCAGCCAATCGAGGGCCCGTTCGACGTTGTCGTGAGCGAAACCGACGCACGCGAGGTCGCGCGCCAAATCCTCTCGCTCGGGCACCTCAGGCGCCTCGTCGAGCATGTAGCGGTCAAAAACGTAGATCAGGATGTCAAGAACGCTGCCAGTCATCATCTGTGGTATGCGAACCGCGGTGGCCGCCAAAGGAGAGGCGCGATGCGCCTTTCAAGCTTTAAAATCAACGACATCGGCGCTGCAAAGAGCCCATGACGGCGGCTTCTAAAGCGAGCGCATCTAACAGTATTTCCTACGCCGTGTCCAATACACCCGCGCAACACGGGCGCCGGCGCGGTGCAGGGCGCACCGCGCGAGCACTCGTCTTAGGGGTTGCGGACGACGTCCGCCACGCGCACGAAAGTCGACTCGGCGACCACGAGTCCATAGCTCATGTGGTCGTAGCATTTGAAGAGCAGCAAGGTGCCGGCACGCTCATCGGGCAGCCGCAGGCTGCGTCCTCTGCCAAATCCGAAAGCCGAATCCTCGCCGGTGCCGACGTCGTGCGTCTCATCGCCCACCCGGTCTATCGCCAATATATCGCCGGCGCCGATCCCATCCTGCGTGCCGCGATTGATGAGGACGACGTCGTACTGCCCGATGAGTTGCACGCCTTCAATCACGGACATAATGCGTCCGTGCACTTCGGTGTGCGGCGTACGTAGCGTGAGGTTCGCCGGAGTATCGTTCACGGCGGTCAACACCAGATCCCCACGCAGTGTTTCGCGGGCGGAATCCGTGAGCAGACCCTTGGCGGGATTTCCCGGCCGGGTGATGACGGCGGTCGCGGTGTAGATGCCCTGATAGCCCATCATGCGACCGTTGTCGGGGTCGCGCACCGGCTCGCCCACGTGCATGACCGTGAAGCGCGCGTTCGGCGCGGCATTCAGATCACTCACGTAAAATTCCTGTCCCGTGCCGCCCGCCTGATGCTCCTCCCGGAAAACCACCACGTGCGGCGAATGCCGGACCTGATCAATTGACAGTACGGCAGGTCGCGACAGGAAGGCCGCAATCGCCGAATAAGGAATGGTCGGAATGGCGCCGTCGAGCGGCGAGCTGCGCAAGCGCGGGTCCATGCGCGCAGGACCGCCCGAGACGAGCTGCACCTGCGGTCGGCCGTCCGCGCCATAGGCAAGCGCCAGCACGTCGCCGGGATAGATCAGATGCGGATTCTCGATGCGCGGATTGACGTACCAAATTTCCGGCCACAACCACGGATCGCGCAGGAACATCGAGGCGATACCCCACAAGGTGTCGCCGCGTTTGACGGTGTAGTTCTTGGGCGCGCTCGGATTCAAGACCGGAGCGGGCGGTGCCGCGCCCGAGTCCGAGCCCGTCGTCGGCACGTCGCCTTGGGCGATCGCAGCCTCCGTCGCGGTCATGTCTGGCGGCGCCGCGGACTCATTGCTCGCCGCTGCCGCGGCAGGCATGTGCGCGGCAGGCGCGCTATCCGCATCACGCGCGCGGTGCGATGAGCACCCGACGAACGCGATGAGCAATGCAGCCAGGCCCGCGCTCAGGCGAGCTTTAAGTAATTGATTTGGAAACATCCTCCACTCCTTACATCCGGGAGGGGCCGGCAACCCCGCTGTTATAATCGGGTCGGGTCCAGCGCACACGGTTTAATGTTCACTTTGTGCACTGGATCACGGCGGCCGTCGGGGTGCGAAAACCCCCAACGCCTGCCCGATTTTCTCGTCACGCTTCAGAACATTAGCAGCATTTTCGAGTCAAATACACGAGCATTACGAGTCATCACCATGGCCTTGCGCACTATCCTCGAATATCCCGATCCGCGACTGCGCACCAAGGCGCAGCCCGTGACCGATTTCGGCGCCGAGCTCGGCCGGCTCGTCGACGATCTGCTCGACACCATGTACGCCGCCCCGGGGATCGGGCTTGCGGCGACCCAGGTCGATGTCCATCAGAGGGTGATCGTCGCCGATGTTTCCGCCGAGCGCGACCAGCCGCTCGTCCTCATCAATCCGCAGCTCTTAAGCCGCGAGGGCGTCAACAGCGTCGAGGAAGGCTGCCTTTCAGTGCCTGACATTTTTGAAGAAGTGGAACGCGCCCTGCGCGTACGCGTGCGCGCGCAGGATCGCGCCGGCAAGGTATTTGAGCGCGATTTCGACGAGATTCTCGGGGTGTGCGTGCAGCATGAGATGGATCACCTCGAGGGCAAGCTGTTCGTTGATTATCTGTCCGACCTGCGCCGCGAGCGGATTCGCAAGAAGCTTGAGAAGGAGCGCAAAGAGCGCAGCGCGCGCACGCGTCAGAGCGCAGGCGCGCGGGCTTATTGATCACGTCTTGCGCGGGTTTGCGTCGTGACCGCGCTGCGCGTTGCCTTTGCAGGAACGCCCGAGTTTGCGCGCACGGCATTGCAGGCCGTTGTGGGCTCGCGACACCCCGTCGTCGGGGTCTTCACGCGGCCGGATCGGCCGCGTGGCCGCGGCCAGCGCATGACCGCAAGCCCGGTGAAGGAGGCGGCGCTCGCGGCGCGCCTGCCCTTGTCCCAACCGGCGGCGCTGCAGGGTGGCGCGGCGCTCGATGAACTTGCGACCTGGCGCGCGGACGTCCTGGTGGTGGTCGCCTACGGCCTGATTCTGCCGCAGAGCATGCTCGATGCGCCGCGCCTCGGCAGCGTAAACATTCATGCCTCGCTCTTGCCGCGCTGGCGAGGCGCGGCGCCCATCCAGCGGGCGCTCCTCGCCGGGGACACGCAGACCGGAATCACGCTCATGAGGATGGAAGCCGCCCTTGATGCCGGGCCGATTCTGCTGCAGCGACCGATCGGCATACGTGCGACGGACACATCCGGCCGCCTGCACGATGAGATGGCGGGGCTCGGTGCCCGGACATTGCTCGAAGGGCTGGATGCGCTTGCAGAGGGCCGACTGCAGCCGACCCTGCAGCCACCGGAAGGCGTGAGCTACGCGGCCAAGATCGCTAAGTCCGAGGCGGTGATCGACTGGCGCAGGAGCGCCGTCGAGATCGATCGGCAGGTGCGCGCCTTCAATCCATGGCCCGTTGCCGAGACCCGCTTCGAAGAGGAGCCGTTGCGCATTCTTGCAGTGCGCCTGCCTGTCGGGGCAGCGGCGGGGGTGCCTGGCGCGGCGCCCGGCACCTTGGTTGCCCTGCTCGATGAGGCGCTCGTGGTCCAGTGCGGCACGGGGAATTTGGCGCTGACTCAGGTGCAGCGCCCGGGACGCCGAGCGGTGACGGCGCGAGAGTTTGCAGGCGGCCGCGCTCTACTGGGCCAGCGGCTGGGCTAGCGACCCCAATGGCCGCCGGAGAACGCGTAGCTGTGCGGGCGGGCCCTTCGCCCGGGGCCATGAGCCTGACGGAAGCCGCGCGTGCGCTGGCGTCTGTCGCGTCGGCGGGACAATCATCCGATAAAGCCCTCGCAGCGTTTCAGGATTCGCCAAATCGGGCGGCGGTTCGCGCGATTGCGCTGGGTAGCCTGCGATGGTATCTGCGCCTTGCGCCGGCGCTGGACCTGCTCCTTGATCGGCCCGGGAAGATCACCCCCGAGATCCGCGCCCTCCTGGTCGCAGGCGCCCATCAGATTGAATACTCGCGCAACGCCCCCGAGCTTACGGTGCATCTTGCGGTCGAGGCGGCGCGCCTCCTGGGGCGCCCCGCGGCAGCGGGCCTCGTGAACGCCGTATTGCGGCGCTTCGTGGCCGAGCGCGCAGCTCTTTTTGAGCTCATCGATGCGGATCTTGCGGGGCGCACCGCGCATCCGGCCTGGTTCGTTGCCGAGCTCCTGCGCTCCTGGTCCGAGCACGCGCAGATGATTCTCGACGGGGGAAATCAGCATCCGCCCCTCATCTTGCGGGTCGACCTCACCCGCTCAAGCGTGCCGCAGTACCTGCAGGAGCTCACGCGCGCCGGCATCGCGGGCCGCTCGCTCGCGTGGGCTCCCGCGGCCATTGAGCTTGAACAGGCCGTGCCGGTTGCCGAGCTGCCGGGATTCAAGGAGGGCCTGATTTCCGTCCAGGACGCGGGTGCGCAGCTGGCGGCGGCCATCCTCGATGCGCGGCCGGGCATGCGGGTCCTCGATGCCTGCGCGGCGCCCGGCGGCAAGACCGGCCACATTCTTGAGCACACCGCGGGTTTGCAGGAGCTCGTTGCCCTCGATATCGACGCCGCGCGCAGCGTGCGGATTCAGGAAAACCTTGCGCGACTGTCCCGGCAGGCGACGCTCATCGTGGCCGATATCCGCAACCCCGCAGGCTTCTGGGACGGCAGGCCTTTTGATCGCATCCTGGCGGATGTGCCGTGTTCCTCAACCGGCGTCATCCGCCGCCACCCGGACATCAAGCTGCTGCGCAGGGCCGAAGACATCGCGGCCTTCTCGCGGGTCCAGCTTGAGATTCTGCAGGCCGCCTTTGGCCTCCTGGCGCTCCGCGGCCGGCTCCTCTACTCCACCTGCTCCATCCTGCCCGCCGAAAACGAAGAGGTCATCGAGCGCTTCCTGCAGAGCGAGCGCCGCGCGAGCCTGGTGCCATCGCTGCCTGCCGCTCAGCTGCCCCCCGAAGCCCAGATACGCGTTGTAGGCGTGCAACTTTTGCCCGGAGCGCAGGCACGCACAGATGGGTTCTATTATGCTTGCCTCGAAAAGACAGCTGTCGGAACCTAGAGGCGCGCAGCGCAGTCAATCGTTGCATCCATGCTACGAGTCGACCCACTTCATCTGCGATCGATGCTCATTGCCGTCGCCTTGAGCGCGTGCAGCGTTGATGCGCATGCGGACGCGCTCGACGGTGTGCTTGAGGTTCGCTCCGCCTATGTCAGCGTGGAGGGGGGCGTCTTCCTCCTGCATGCGCGCATTGAATACCCCGTGAATCCGGCGATCCGGGATGCTTTGCACGACGGCGTGACGCTCAGCGTCGATCTGGATACCCGCATCGAGCGCGAACGGCGCTTCTGGTTCAATGCGGATGTCCAGGAGCTGACGCTGAGACGTGAGCTTGACTACCATGCCGTATCCGACCGCTATCTCGTCCGCGACGTGCGCAGCGGCACCCAGAAAAGCTTTGCGACGCTGGAGGAGGCGCTTGCTGATCTGGGCGCCGTGGACGGCTGGCCGGTGATGGTCGAGCCGCAATTGACGGCGGGCAACTATCGCATCAGCGTGCGTGCCGGGGTGCGCCGCGGGCGCCTGCCCGTATCGCTGCGCGCGCTCATGTTTTGGACCGACGACTGGCATCGTGTGAGCGAGTGGTACACGTGGTCGCTCCCGGGTTAACGGGCCCCGCGGCGGGCAAGCCGCGCTGGCGCGGCGTTGCGCTCGTGCTGCTGTGGGCGGGGGTCGGAGTGGGCGCGCTCCTGCTGCTCGCGAAGAGCGTGCAGAACTCGGGCGAGTTCAGCCGCCTGCAGCCGTGGATCTTGCTCCTCAATGTGATCGGCGTCGTCGCGTTGACGGCGCTGCTCGCGCGCAAGCTGACGCAACTCGTGCGCGACTACCGTGCGCACGTGCCAGGCTCGCGGCTGACGGCGCGCACGGTCGCGATTTTCGGCGCGCTCGTCGTGGCGCCGCTCTTGATCGTGTATCTGTTCTCGCTGCAATTTTTGAACCGCGGCATCGACAGCTGGTTTCACGTTGAGGTCAAGCAGGGCCTGAGCGATGCGCTCGTGCTGTCGCGCGCGGCTCTCGACCTACGCGTGAGCGAGTACTCGCGACATACCGAAAAACTGGCTCACTCGCTCGTCAATGCGAGTGCCGAGGACGTCGCCCAGCGAGTCTATGAGGAGCGCCGCACCACGGCGGCGCTCGAAATGGCGGTGTTCGGCGCCCATGAGCGTATTGTCGCGGCAAGCCTGGAAAACCCGCTCGAATCCCTTCCCACCCGCCCGCCGCCGGATCTGGTGCGCCAGGTGGGAGAACGGCGCGCCTACGTCAGCCTTGAGCCGCAAGCCGGCGGCGAGTACCTCATTCGCACGGCCGCGCCGTTCACGGACTCCCCGACGAGGGCCGATGACCGCTACCTCGTCGCGATCTATGAAGTGCCGACGCAGCTCGCCGCACTCTCGGAGGCTGTGCAGCACGCCTATTCTCAATACGGCGAGCTTGCGGCGCTGCGCGAACCTCTGAAGAGCAGCTTCAGGCTCACGCTCACGTTGGTTCTGCTGCTCGCGATGCTCGCGGCGATCTACGGTGCGATCTTCTCCGCGCAGCGCCTGGTGCGCCCGGTTCAGGATCTGATCGAAGGCACGCGCGCCGTCGGCAAGGGCGACTTTGGCACGCGCTTGCCGCTGCCCTCGCGCGACGAGATGGGCTTTCTCGTGCATTCCTTCAACGATATGACCAAGCGCCTGCGGCGCGCGCGCGAAGAGGCGACCCGCAGCCAGCGGGTCGTCGAACGTGAGCGCGAACGCCTCGCGATCATCCTCGCGCGCCTGTCGACTGGCGTCGTCGTCGTGGATCGCGAGCTCACGGTGAGTACCGCCAATCAGGCGGCTGGCGCGATCCTCGGCACCGATTTGTCCGCTGCCATCGGACGCGCCCTGCCGACGCTGACTGCCGGCAATGAAAGGCTCGGCCAGTTCGTCGCGGCGCTCGTCGTGCGCTTCGGAGCCGGCCGCGAGGAGTGGCGCGAGCAGCTCGATCTTGACGGCGCGTCGGGGCGCCGCACGCTGATGTGCGCCTGTACGCCGCAGCTAGGCGCCGACGGCGACTTAGGCTACGTCATCGTCTTCGACGACATCACGACGCTGCTGCAGGCGCAGCGCGACGCCGCCTGGGGCGAGGTCGCGCGGCGTCTGGCGCATGAGATCAAGAATCCGCTGACGCCGATTCAGCTTTCAGCTGAACTTATGCGTCGGCGCTTTCTCTCCAGCATGTCGCCGCAGGACGCCGAAGTTTTGGAGCGCGGCACGCGCACCATCGTGCAGCAGGTCGAAACCATGCAGCAGATGGTCAATGCGTTCAGCGAGTATGCGCGTGCACCGGAGATGCGCATCACGCGCTTCAGCTTGAACCAGCTCGCAAGCGAGGTCGCTGACCTGTACCGCTCGCACGATCCGCGCGCGGAGATCCGCCTGGAGCTCGACGCGCGTCTCGACGGCATCGAGGCGGACCGCGGACGCGTGCGCCAGATTCTCAACAACCTCGTGATCAATGCCCTGGAGGCCCTCGACGGCGTCGCCTCACCGCGGCTGGAGATTGCGACGCGCGCCGAGCAGGGGGCGGGCGATGCGGAATACGCAGTCGTCACGGTGTGTGACAATGGGCCGGGATTCCAGCGCGAGCTCCTGGGTCGAGTGTTCGATCCCTACGTGACGAGCAAGCCCAAGGGCACGGGCCTTGGCCTTGCGATCGTGAAGAAGATCGTCGAGGAGCACGGCGGCCGCATCGATGCCGACAATCGGCCCGAGGGTGGCGCGCGCATCCGCGTGGTTCTGCCGGTGACGGACAGCACACGATCCGCCTCCGGCGCACGGGAGCGACGCGGGCAGTTGCGGAGGGAAATTGTATGAGCGCGGCACACATTCTGGTGGTCGACGACGAGGCGGACATTCGCAATCTCCTCAAGGAGATCCTCTCCGAGGAAGGCTACGAGGTGGATGTCGCCGCGAACGCGGTGCAGGCCCGCGCCTCGCGGGCGCGGCAGTCGCCGGATCTCGTCCTCCTTGATATCTGGATGCCCGACGTCGACGGCATTACGCTGCTGCGCGAATGGTCGGCCGCCAACGCGGATGGCTGTCCGGTGGTGATGATGTCGGGTCACGGGACGGTGGAGACCGCGGTTGAGGCGACGCGCCTCGGGGCCTTCGATTTTGTCGAAAAGCCGCTGTCGCTCGCGAAGCTGCTGCGTACGGTGGAGCGCGCGCTCGATTCAGGCAAGCGTCGCCGCCAGTCCGGCAAGCTGCTCGTTTCCCCGATCATGGTGCCTGTGGGCAAGAGCCGGCTCATGCAGCAGCTGCGCACCCAGCTGCAGCAGATTGCGACGCATTCCTCTTCAGTGCTCCTGGTCGGCGAGCCGGGCTCGGGTCGCGAGGCCTGCGCCCGTTACCTGCATGAGCAGAGCGGACGCAGTGCGCGGCCGTTCGTGCCGCTGATCGCGAGCACTCTGCGCGAGGCGGATGCACAGCTCACGCTCTTCGGGCGCGAAGAGGGCGGCAACGCAGCCCCGGCTGGGCTCCTCGAAGAGGTTGGCACTGGCACGCTCTTCATCAGCGAAATCGAAGACCTGCCGCCGAGCGTGCAGCGGCTGCTGATCGGCGTGCTCGAGTCCGGCCGCTTTACCCGCCTGAATGGCATACAGCCACTGACTTTGAGCGCGCGCGTCCTGTCTTCCGCGCAGCCGGATATTGAGCATCGCGGCGCTGAGGGTTTTCGGCGCGATCTTCTCGCGCAGCTGAATGCGCTCATCGTGCGCGTGCCGCCGCTGCGCGAGTACGCGGAGGATGTGCCTGAGCTCTTGCGGCACTATGTCGACCGGGCGGTCGACACCGAAGGTCTGCCGTTCAGGCGCTTCAGCGTCGCCGCGCAGAACCGGCTGCGCAATTATCCCTGGCCCGACAATGTTCGCGAGCTGAGGAATCTCGTACAGCGTCTGCTGATCCAGGGGGGACCGGAGGAGATTCGCCTGGAGGAGATCGAGCAGGAGCTCGCCGTGCAGCTGCCCTCCGCCGAGCCGCTCGTCAAGCAGGATCTCCTCGCTCTGCCGCTGCGCGAGGCACGCGAACAGTTCGAGCGCGCCTATCTGCAGCAGCAGCTCCTGCTGTGCAACGGTAAGGTCGGACAGCTTGCCAAACGGGTGGGCATGGAGCGCACGCACCTGTATCGCAAGCTGCGCTCGCTCGGCGTCGACTTTCGCAACGTCAGCGAGGATTAGTCCCCGATCCGAATCACCAGTGCGTCGACTTCGGCGGCCTGCAGCTGTTTGCGCACCCGGTTGAGCTCGTTCATGTCGTTGATCGGACCCACGCGCACGCGATGCCAGACGTCATTGTCGACGGCGACGCGCTGCACCTTCGCATCAACCCCCTGCTTCGCGAGCTGCGCCTGCACGCGCTCGGCGTCCGAGAGATTGCGGTACGACCCGGCCTGCAGCACGTAGACGCCCGGCCGCTCAATGCGCGCCGTCGGCAGATCGTGGCGCACGTCGCGTTCCTTCTCAGGCACCACGACTTCGAAGTGCGGCAGCATTTCATAGAAGTCATAGCGCTCATCGCTCGAGCGCGCACCGATCGGCTCAGCATCGGCAGGAGCTGAGTGGTGCGGCTGCGGCCGCGCCTCTTCGGCGGGCGCGCGGTGCGCATCACCCATGTACAGGAACACCGCGCTCGTCAATACCGCGCCGATGAGCGCACCCGCGCCGAATTCGCGCATGCGCGCAAGATCAAACGGGCGCCGCGAGGCTTTCTTGTAGTCGCGAGCAGTCAGTTTTGCCATGGGATCCGCACTACATGCTCTCGGGCGCTGCAACACCCAGAAGCGCAAGGCCGTTGCGCAGTACCTGTTGCACGGCAATCACGAGCGCAAGCCGGGCGTTGCGCAGAGGCGCATCTGCAACGATGAACTGCTCGGCGTTGTAATAGGAATGGAAGGCGTTGGCAAGCTCGCGCAGATAATGGACGAGTCCGTGCGGCGTGCGGTTCAATGCACTGGTCTCGATGACTTCGGGATAGCGCGCGACTTGCTGCAGCACGAGCTCCTCGGCAGCGCTTTTGAGGAGCTCGATGTGCGCAAGCCCCTCTGCGCGGTCAAAGTGCATGCCGCGGGATGCGAGCTGCGCGAGGACGCTTGCGACGCGTGCATGGGCGTATTGGATGTAATACACCGGATTTTCGTTGCTGCGCGATTTGGCAAGCTCGAGATCGAAGTCAAGGTGCTGCTCGTGACTGCGCATCAAATAGAAGAGCCGGCAGGCATCGTTGCCGACTTCGGCGCGCAGCTGGCGCAACGTCACGAACTGCCCCTCGCGCTTGCCCATGGGGATTTTCTCAGTGCCGCGGTACAAGCTTACGAACTGCACCAGGTTGACCTCGAGACTCTCGCCCGGCTCGCCCATGGCCGTGAGCCCAGCGCGCACGCGCGCCACGTAGCCGTGATGGTCGGCGCCTAGGACGTCGATCAGGCGCTGAAAGCCGCGCTCGCGCTTTTGCAGATGATAGGCAATGTCCGAGGCAAAATAGGTCTTCTGGCCGTTCTCGCGCACGACCACGCGGTTTTTCTCATCCCCGAAATTCTCCGCGCGAAACCACAGCGCGCCTTCCTCGCGATACAGATTGCCTTCGCTCTCAAGACGCGCCAGCGCCCGCTCGATGGCACCGCTGTCCTCGAGCGCGCGCTCCGAAGTCCAGTGATCGAACTCGACGCCGAACTCCCCAAGATCGCTCCTGATGTCACCCAGCATTGCCGCGAGCGATACCTTGAGCACGTCGCGGAATCCATCGCGCCCCAGAAGCTCACGCGCGCGCTCGATGAGCGCATCGATATGCTTCTCCTTGTCTCCCGCAGGCCCATCCGGCGGCAGCTGCGCCACAATCGCAGCAGCGGGTTTGTGAAAGCGCGTGCCTTCCTGCGTGAGCAGCAGCTGCGCGATCGCCTGCACGTAGTCGCCGCGATAGCCATTCGTCGGAAACGCAAGCTCCTCGGAGCACAGCTCGAGATAACGCAGCCAGACGCTCACGGCGAAGATGTCCATCTGCCGGCCGGCGTCGTTGACGTAATACTCGCGCTCCACGCTGCAGCCGACCGCATCCAAGAGTCCCGCAAGGGTTGCGCCGTAAGCGGCTTGACGGCCATGACCGACGTGCAGCGGCCCGGTCGGATTGGCCGACACGAACTCCACGAGCACGCGCATCCCGGCGCCGAGCGTGCTGCGCCCGTAGCGCACGCCTTCGGCATGGATGCGCGCGATCTCATCGGCGTAGGCGCGCTTGGTGAGGAAAAAGTTGATGAAGCCTGCGCCGGCCACTTCGGCGCGCGCGACGAGCGGATTTGGCGGCAGTGCCGCGACGATCGCCTGTGCAAGCTCGCGCGGATTGCGGCGCGCCGCTTTCGCGAGCCGCAGGGCAATATTGGTCGCAAAGTCGCCGTGCTGCGCATCGCGGGTACGCTCGATGCTGACCGTCTGCGGCCGCGGCGCGCTCGCGAACGCGCCGTCACCCATGCGAGTGAGAGCGCTGAGCAGAAGCTCCTCGAGTTGCGACTTCACGAGCGATAGTCCGGCGGTGCAAAGCGACGCAGTCTACCAGCGCCGCCCGCCTAAAATAGCTCGAGCGGATCCACATCCAGTGCCCAGCGCACGCGCCGGCTGCTCGGCAATTGCTCGATCTGGCTCACCCAGCTGTCAAGAAAGCGATGCAGCGCGCCGCGGTCGGAGCTTTCGATCAAGAGTTGCGCGTGGTAGCGGCCGGCGCGTTTCGCCATGGCCGCGGGTACCGGTCCGAACAGGCGCACTTTCGGGGGCAGGCGCGCCAAGTGCCGCGCGTCGGTGAGAAATGCCAACGCGGCGGCGGCGCTCTTGGCCGAATCGCGCACCGCAGCCAGACGGCTGAACGGCGGCCAACGAGCCTGCTCGCGTTCGATGAGCGCGGTGCGCGCAAAGCCGTCATAGCCTGCGGCGAGGAGGCTGCGCAAAAGCGGATGGTCGGGAAACTCCGTCTGAATCAGCACCTCGCCCGGCTTGTCGCCGCGCCCGGCACGTCCGGCGACCTGCACGATGGTCTGCGCGAGCCGTTCGGGAGCGCGGAAGTCGGTGCTGAAGAGGCCGCGATCGGCATTCAGGACGACCACGAGCGTAACGTTGGGGAAATCGTGGCCCTTGGTCACCATTTGCGTGCCGATGAGGATGCGCGCGTCGCCTGAGACCATGCGCTGCACTGCCGCCTCGATGTCGCCCCTGCCGCGTACGGCATCACGGTCGAGGCGCACGCGCGGCACGTCGGGGAAAAGCTCTTCCAGCTTCTCCTCGATGCGCTGCGTTCCCTGCCCGACAGGCCGCAGGGCAAATCCGCATTGCGGGCAGCATTCGGGCAGCGGCGCGTCGGCGCCGCAGTGATGGCAGCGCAGGCGCCCGGCTGCCTGATGCACGGTCAAGCGCGCATCGCATTCCTCGCAGGCCGCCGTCCAGCCGCAGGCGGTACACAGCAGCGTGGGCGCATAGCCGCGCCGATTGAGAAAAACGAGCACTTGGCCTGCCGCATTCAAATGGCGCCGGATGGCGTCGATGGACGGCGTCGAAATGCCCGCCTGCACTGCATTCACGCGCAGATCGATGAGGCCCAGGCGCGGGGCCTGCGCCTGGGCCGTGCGCCGCGGCAACGACAGGCGTTGATAGCGCCCGGCGGCGGCGTTGTACAGAGTCTCAAATGCAGGCGTGGCGGAACCTAGCACGACCGGCACGGCGGCGCGTTGGGCGCGCACCACGGCAAGATCGCGGGCCGAGTAGCGAAAGCCGCCCTCGTGCTGTTTGAACGAGGCATCGTGCTCCTCGTCGACGACGATGAGACCGAGCGCGCGCACCGGCGCGAAGACTGCCGAGCGCGTGCCGAGCACGATGCGCGCATGGCCCGTGAAAGCCTGTCGCCAGCCATCCAGGCGCTCCCCATCGGTGAGACCCGAGTGCAGCAGAGCCAGCGAAGCTGCGAAGCGCTCGCGAAAACGGCCGACGAGCTGGGGCGTAAGCCCGATCTCCGGCACCAGTATCAAGGCGGCCCGGCCCTGCGCCAGCACGCGAGCCACCAGGTGCAAATAGACCTCGGTCTTGCCGCTGCCGGTGATGCCGTGCAGAAGATAGGCGCCAAAGCTCTGCAGCGAGGCGCTGATGGTGGCAACGGCAGCGTGCTGCTCCGCATTGAGTGCAAATCCCTGCGCTTGGGTTTGCGCCGGGACGGCGGCGGGAATGAGCGGCTCATCGATCGCGGCGACCCAGCCGCGATGCACGAGCGACCTGAGATGAGCACGCGCGTTGGGCCCGAGCGCGCCGAGCTCCTCCGCGCTGCAACCCTTGCGTTCGAAGAGCTGCTGCAGCAGGGCTCGCTGCTGGGGGGCGCGGCGCGGCTCGCCGCTTAGCAGCGCCGCACGCCCTTCTTCGCTGACAACCCAAACTTTGCGCATCGCACTCGCGGGAGCGCCAAGTCGCAGCGCCTTCGGCAGCGCAGCTGCGAGCACCTCGCCCAGAGGATGGTGGTAATACTCTGCCGCCCACATGAGTAGAGCGAGCATCGCGGCGTCGAGCACCGGCTCAGCGTCGAGCACTTCGAGGATGGGCTTCAGACGCTCCGGCGCAATATCGGAGGACGCAGCCTCCCCCGTGACCAAGCCGATCAGGCGCTGCCGCCCAAAGGGCACGCGTACGCGCACGCCCGGTCGGACGGGCTTCCCGGAAGCGTCTTGCGGGGGCAGGTAGTCGAATGGCCGCCGCAGCGGCATGTCAAGCACCACGCGCCAGACCGCGGCTCTACTCATGTTCCTAGAACACTTGCCTAATCAGTGATTTACGTTGGTTCTGAGAGCGGGTCAACCGCAACGTTTGCACGGCGTTATACGAAGCATGAGTGCCTTTGCTACGCTCGCGTCTGTTTATAACACGCCTGTCGCAATGCACGGCGACGTGGATTCTACGGACTCGAACACCACCACCGGCTCTCGCGCGCTCAACCAATTTTTGGCCAGCGTCGAACTGAAGGCATTCAAGATCGCACAGTCGGCGCTGCGTCATGAACACGACGCGCTCGATGCGGTGCAGGATGCCATGCTGCAGCTGACGCGAGCGTACGCGGATCGTCCTGCCGAGGAATGGCGGCCGCTTTTCTACCGCATACTGGAAAATCGCATTCGCGATATGCAGCGCCGCCGCACGGTGCGCGCGCGCATCATGGCGTGGCTCCCCGCGCACCGCGACGAGGAAGATGAAGAGGCTTTCGACCCCATCACGCAGGCCCCGAGCGAAGAGCTTGCCCCGCCGCGGCGCCTGGAGCTCGACGAAGCCATGACGGCGCTCGAGAAGGCATTGCATGATCTGCCAAATAGACAGCGCCAGGCGTTTCTGCTGCGTAATCTCGAGGGAATGGATGTGGCCCAGGTCGCGGCGGCCATGGGCTGCTCGGAAGGCAGCGTGAAGACGCACCATTTTCGCGCCGTGAAGGCTCTGCGCGCACGGCTGGGGGAGTTCTCGACATGACGCTCAACGACGAGGAGCTCGACGACTTCGAGAAGCGCACGCGTGCGCTCCTGGAGGAGAGCGTTACCCGTATCGACGGTCGTATTCGCTCGCGCTTGAATCAGGCGCGGCACGCGGCACTCGCCGAAGTGGAGCGGGCGCGCCGTACGCCTTGGTGGCGCAGCTTCGCCTTTGCGCCCGCCGCGGGACTTGTGGCGGTGGTGTTGCTGGCGGTGGTGCTGTGGGCCCCGCGTCCGGGGCAGATGGTGCCGATCGCCGACGGCGCTTCAAATGCGGTGGAAGATTTGGATCTGGTGGCCGACGGCGAGACATTCGATCTCATCCAACAAGGAGACGGGGGCTTTTATGAATGGGCCGTCGCGCAGGCGGACGCCGGACCGGAAGCGACGAGCTGATGTTCGGTCGGCGCGCGACGTACATCGCGTGGGTTCTGGGGGTGCTTGTGCTCACGCCCGCAGCCGCCTCTGCCGACGATGCGGACAGCACCAAGGTGGCCAAAAGCGCTCCCGAGCCGCCGGCGGACGCGGAGCTTCTCGAGTATTTGGGCACTGTGGATGCAGAAGGGCAGGAGTGGATGGACTATCTGGCTCGAACGGACATTGCGCAGGTGGTGAAGGCCAAGAAGTCGCCCGACACCGCCGAGGCATCGGACCAATGAACGCACTGCGTGCAATCGTGGCGGTCGTTCTGTTGGCGCTGGCCGTTCCCGTGCTCGCACAGAGCGCTGCGGCGCCTGCGCAGGCGGTGGGGTGGGCAAGCTTGTCAGCCGGGCAGCAGCAGCTCCTGCGCCCGTATGCCGGCCAATGGCAGAGTCTTCCGCCTGAGCGCCAGGCGGCGCTTGCGCGCGGCAGCCAGCGGTGGCTCGCGATGCCGCCGGAGCAGCGCTCGCTTGCACGCCAGCGCTTTGAGCAATGGCGCGCGCTGCCGCCGCAGAACCGTGCAATGCTGCGCGAACGCATGGAGAAATTCCGCGCGCTCTCGCCCAATGAACAGAACATCGTGCGCGATAACTTCCACAGGTTTCAGAATCTGCCGGCCGAGCAGCGTCGCAGCCTGCGCGAGCGCTGGCAGAGCGCCACTCCTGCGGAGCGGCAGAAAATGATTGCTCGGGTGCGTGCGCGCCGCGCGCACCCCGCTCCCATGGAGCGACGCAAGGATTAGCGCGCCTTCTAGGGGCGCGGCCGCACGACCAGCGGCACGCTGCACACGTCGATCCGTCCCGCCGGCACTTTGTACCACTCGTCACGCCGATTGCGCCGCGACTCCACGAGGTCTGCAAAGGTGTGCGTATCGGTGCGCATGATCTCAAGGTGCGAGCGCTCCGCCTCCGGCACATCGGCGGCGAGCCGGAGCGCGTGAATGGCAGTGCGCTCCTCGGGCTTCTCGTAATAGCCGAGCGCTGCGGTGCCGCGCTTGAGCGTCGATAACTGCTGCATGCCCGCGACCACGCGTCCTACCAGAGCAACATTGCGGTCGAGTTGCCGCGGCGCCTGGCCGATGACGACGTAGAGCTCAGCGCCGCTGCCAGTGTCGACATCGTTGTCGCGGCCCACTCCGACCATCGCGTAGCAGTGCACGAGCCAGGCCAGGTGCGTGCGCGGCTCGCGCGCCGCCGGGAAGCCGTCGACAAACCCAACTTCCGGAGCGTAGGTATCCGGGTCCGGCAGCTGCGTGAAAGGCAGCTCGTTCGCCGTGCGCGAGAATTCCGCGTCCAAAGTCTTCTGCGCCTTCCCCAGGGAGCGCGTGTGGTCCGGATCGCTCCATTGCACGACGAAGTTGTCCTGCGCGCGCACGATGGCCGTGCCATCGAAGTAGTGCTCGTGCACGAGCGCCTTGATGTTCGCGACATGCTTGGGGGCGAACGCGGGATTGAGCTCGATGACGACGCGGCCCGTGGGCAGCTCCAGATACAGCGTGTTCTGCGGATCCAGAGTGCGCCAGTCCGCGCTCTTTGATGCCGCTATCACATCCGCCATGGTGCGCGGCTTGACCGCCAGCGCATCGGCATTGTCCGCACTGTGCGCGACGAGCGGCAATAGCGCGACGCCGAGCCATGCGCTCTTCATCAGCCGACCGCCTTGATGGCTGCGATCAGCTCGGCCGCCGCCTTCTGCGCATC
>PLIX01000219.1 GCA_003140135.1 Gammaproteobacteria bacterium | reverse complement strand
TCCCGCCTGCTATCTGAAGTGCATGAAACCGCTCGCGGCCTCGCTCGAATCGGTGCGATTAACAGACATACGCTTCGAGATCTAGATGCTCTTTGCTTGGCGCCGATACGCGAACTTTCTGCCAAACAGATCAGGGCCATTCGCAGTCGGACCCAGATGAGTCAGGCGGTGTTCGCGGCCGTCCTTAATACGAGTGTCTCAACGGTACAAAAGTGGGAGATTGTTGAGAAACGTCCGAGCGGTCCATCGCTGAAGTTGCTGAATGTCATCGAACGCAAAGGCGTCAAGGCGCTTGCCTGAGTCTATTCAATGCACGATCCACAGGACTCGTGTTGACGCGCTCCCTCTGGCGGTGAACGGCTGCTTTCCGGAATCTCAATTGCGACCACGCAACTGTCGCAGCAGCCGGCGGTCGCGTTTGTCGGGGCGGTCGTCGGGTCTTGGCGTGAGGCCGACGGCCACTTTCATGCGCGCAGCGAATTCCTCACAACGCGCCTTGCTCGCGGGTGTTTCGTCATATGGTCGTGCCGCCTCGCTCGCTGGACCACGACGCAGCGGTACTGCGGCCACAACGCATTCGAACACAACGGCGCCGCAGGTAAGGGTGATGGTATCGCCGGGTTTGACCCCGTGCGAGGGCTTCACACGCGCGCCATTGACGTGGACTTTGCCGCCACCGACCGCATCGGCCGCGGCAGAGCGGGTCTTGGACAAGCGGACTGCGAACAGCCAGCGGTCGAGCCGCATGGCGCCCGGCCCCGCCTCATCAGGTGCGCTCATGGCCGACGGAGTGTATTGGTGGCATGAAATCAGCTCTCATAAAACTGCGCGGTAGATCTTTACAGAAAGGGTCTTAGAAGCCGCTTTTCTGGAAATAATTTGTGATCAAAGAACCGGCGCCGTAATTCCATAGCGGTTGCGAACCAGGGGATTTGAACCACTGCCGAACGACGCGTTGAAACGTGCAAATCCTGTTTCTGCAAAGCGACCAGCGAAACGCTCAGAAAGCATCTGATCGACGACGCCTTATGTAGGCTCTGCCGATCGCGCCTCCGCTCGAAGATGCTCCAGCTCGTGCCGGTAGGCGTCATCGTCACCATAGTCCACGAAGCTGCCATAGCGCGCGTGGACTCCGAGTACACGTCGTGCGTGCTTGATCGGGCACCAGTACTGCTCGGTACGCGACCCGACCTCCCGAACGTACGCGAATACACCGTTCGCATACGCGCAATACGCGCAATTGAGCTTCTCAAGCGCGTTGAGGTAGCCGAGGTGCTCGCGGTCGAATGCCAGGTAGTCGGTGCGGCGCACGCGTGGGATACCATAGACCGGGAAGCAAACCGCCTGGTAAACGGCGACAAACAGGTCGAGCAGTACCACCGGAATAAGGAGCGCATAGATCACTGGTGCGGTAAGAATCATGGCTGGACGCGCACCGAAAACGTAGCTTAGCAACCGCGTTTTCAGAAGTCGGTGCTTCGCGATTACAACGCGCTCGAAGTGAACGATGCCGTCATGCACCTCGTAGTTCAGCTCGACGCGCCGCCTGGCTAGCATCGCCTCGAGCTGACGTTCCAGGGCGCGAATGGATCCGGCTAGCTGCCTAATTTCGTCGCGGGCGGTGTCGGCCATAGTGAAGTTATCCTCCATTGAAGTGCGGCTGTTGCAACCGCGGAGACCCATTCAGCCGCTAGTAGTATGTCATGGCGTCGTTTCTAATGGCGGCGTTGTGTATCTCCAACTCCGCGTCATCCTCGCGGTTAAGGTTTGGAGAAGGATCCGGGGCGTGAGCGCCCCAGACACAAGGTATTAATTGATACCGTGGTTCAATTATTTTCGACTCGACGGATCTGGTGTAATTGCTTTCATGATCAGCGCAATACACGGGTGAGTGTGATCTTCGGCAGCCGTTGCTGGCCCGCTACACGCCGACGCGCGGTCGGGCTGGATCTCTCAGCATAATGAGTCGCGTACTGCAGTTGTTGGACAATGGGGCAGATACTTGTGGCCGCGAATCCCTGGAAAATGGTTAGCTGAATGCTGCGCGTCGACGCGCGCGAGTTGTTAACCTGACCCGCCCCAGCCAGTGGCATGGGTCAGATGGATGAAATCGTACGCGGCGTGCGTGCTCCGTCGCGAGAGTTCTATGTCGATGCCGCAACGGTCAAAGAGATTCGAGCCATGACGGGCCTCAGTCAACCACAATTCGCGAAACTCCTGCACGTTGACGTTGGTACTTTGCGCAATTGGGAACAGGGCCGACGAGAGCCCACGGGGCCGGCAAAGGCTCTGCTGCGAGCGATCAAGACTGATCCGAAGTCCGTGCTGAAGGCGCTAGCGGCTTGAAAGCAGGAGGCGGCTATTGACCCCCTTTCGGGCATTCGCCAGTGTCCGCTTCCCGGCAGATCAATCGATCGATCGGCCAATTGGCCTTTATTGCGCGCAAGTAGTCGTGTCATGACCAAGCTTCGGTCACGGTCACTGCCTTTGAGGAGCCTAAGTTCCCCGAATCGCTCGCTCGGTGCGGCGCTGCAGCGAGACGACGATCGGGGATGGTTCGGTGTCTAGTGCGGGGTAAGGATGCCGGCGTTAGGTCGACCCACCGAGCAACCGGAAGTGGCGCGAAAGCCGCCGGTCGCGCTCATTCTGCTATGCCCGCGCAAGCCGGGTTAAGCTACCGGACGGCGCCACGGTTGCGGCGACCACTCTGCCTCCAGGTCAGACAAGCATGGCCGACGTCTTCGTTTCCTACTCCCGCAGCGACAAGGCGCGCGTCGCGCCGCTCGTGGCCGCGATCGAGGCGATGGGCTGGACGGTCTGGTGGGACCCGGGGATTTGTCCCGGCCAGGAGTTCGACCGCCAGATCGCCGCGGAACTAAAGATCGCTACTGCCGTCTTGGTGGTCTGGACCCCAAATTCAGTGGAGTCCCGCTGGGTGCGCGGTGAGGCACGCGAGGGAGCTAAGCGCGGCATCCTCGTCCCTGTCCGGTTCGAGCGCGCCGAGCTGCCGATCGATGTACGCACGCTTCACACCACCGACTTTGACGACTGGGGGGAGGATCCGCGGAGTCCTCAGGCCCAGGAAGTGATGCGCGCGCTCGACACCCTGATTGCTCGCCAGCGCGCGCTCCAATCCGCGACGGCGATTTCCGCTTCGGGGCCGTCCGCCTCGGCTCACGGCTTCGCGCGCGCTGCGATCTGCGTCCTGCCCTTTGCCAACATGAGCGGCGATCCGGAGCAGGAATACTTCAGCGACGGAATCACCGAGGACATTATCACGGACCTGAGCAAGGTCTCGGCGCTGGCGGTGACGTCGCGCAACAGCGCCTTTGTATTCAAGGGCAAGCACGTCGACGTCCTGAAAGTAGCACGTGAACTCAAGGTCGACCATGTACTTGAAGACAGTGTGCGCAAAGCAGGTGGCCGCGTACGGATCACCGCCCAGCTGGTGAATGGGTCGAGCAATGATCACGTCTGGGCCGAGCGTTACGACCGTGACCTCAACGATATCTTCGCGCTCCAGGACGAAATCTCCGAGGCGATCGTCAAGGTTCTGAAGGTGACGCTCCTGCCCGCAGAGAGGCAGGCTATCCAGCAGCGCGGCACCGAGAATGTCGAGGCTTACAATCTATATCTCATGGCGCGACAGCTCTACGTCACCGGCCATGAAGGCGATGAGCGGCGGGCAGAGGGGATCGTCCGCCTGTGCGGGCGTGCTACCGAAATAGATTCCGACTATGCGCGCGCTTGGGCACTTTTGGCGCTTGGGCAGGTGATTCTGCGCTTCCTGCATGGCGGAAAGTTCGACGCGGGCTTGGCGGCAGCGGAACGAGCTCTCGCGCTGGATCCGACACTGGCCGAGGCCCACGCCGTCAAGGCTAGAGTCTACTCAGAAGACGGTCGATATGATGCCGCAGCCGCCGAAATAGACGCCGCCCTACGGCTGGACCCGGACTCATACGAGGTCAATAGATCCGCCGCGTATTTAAGATACAGGCAGCACCGACCGGGCGATGCAGCTCGCTATTTTGAGAAAGCGATGACCCTGCTCGACACGGATACTAACTCGGGTTCCATGTTGATATGTTGCTACAACGCCGTAGGCGATTTACAGGCGCTTGCGCGCGTTGCCAAGATAACACTCTCCCGTGCCGAAACAACATTGAAACAGGATCCGAACAATGCTGCAGCTATTGGCTACGGCGCGAACGCTCTAGCGGCCCAGGGGGACTCCCAGCGGTTCAAGGAATGGATGAAACGTGCACTGCTGCTTGATCCCGACAATATAAAGTCGCGCTACAACTTTGCTTGCGCGCTGGCGGCGCGATTGAAGGAGACGGAGGCCGCACTGGAATTGCTTGAATCGGTCTTCGAAAACGTTTCCCTCGGCCTACTTAACCATGCAAAGGCCGATCCGGACCTCGATTCGCTCCGGAATGATCCGAAATTCACAGCCATGGTAAAGGCGGCCGATGCGCGCCTCGCAGCGATGGCGGAGCGCTCTTGACGATAGCCCGCGTCTACTGAATGACAGCTCAGAGCAGGCAGTTCGACCTGCTGAACTTCCGCTTTTGGCCGGGAGCTACGGTTCCCCAGCCGCCCTGCCGGGGATCAAGCTGCAGTGACTCAGATCGACCCAATGATTGAACGTCAATGACTGCCATAGGCGACCGAGTTGGATGCTCACTTCACTCTTTCGATATCGGGTAGCCCCAACTGCGCCACGCCGATCAGGGTTTGAGCTGCCCGTGCTTTCGTAAGACTTGTTGCAGCTGATCGTGTGGCAGTGCTGGGACAGTCCAATAATCTGCGCCGGTCATCGTCTTGGCGGCAACAAGCGCGTTGATAATAGATTCCTCGGTTGCCTGCACCACGGCGGTGAACATCGCATTCATCTTCCAGCTTTGCATGCGCTGAATCGTAGCGTTGGGACCGACGAAGGGAGGTTCCGCGCTATTTCCCTCGTCAGCTCCCGGATTAGCGGTCGAGAATGCCAGGAAGATGTCCCCTGACCCGTCACTTTCAATGGCACCCGCTCTCCCCAAGCTCACGGAAACGCGGCGGGCCAGGCGCTTTAATTGATCCGGCGTCAGAGGCGCATCGGTGGCGATGATCACGATGATGGAGCCCTGCTCCGGACCACGCACACCATCAGCGGTAGTCGCTACGCGTGGATCACACAGTGATGCCGGTTTTCCTTCATAGTCGAGCACCGGAGGATTGAGGAGCTTCTCGACGCAGGGCTTCTTAAGATCCATTTCTCGGGCAACGGCTATGCCTGCCACTCGCAATTGATCCGACCTGCCATAATTGCACTGCGCGAGTACCCCGACCATGTAGCCGCCGTGCGAGGCGTCAAGCTGGCGCGACGATGTTCCGGTGCCTCCTTTGAAGCCATTGCAAACCATTCCGGTCCCGCCGCCGACATTGCCCTCGCGCAATGGTCCGCTAGTAGCGGAATTGAGCGCGTCCCAGGTGTCCTGCGCGGTAACGTGCTGGCCCTTTATGTCGTTGAGCGTCAGGTCCGCGGTCTCGGCGGTGACCGGGTACCAGAAGTGACCTGTTCGTTTCCGCTGCACCATCCAGGCGAATGTGGCGTCTCGTACGACTCCTACACTTCCGGTGTTGGTGATGAGGATGGGTGTTTCCAGGAGTCCGCTCTCTTCGATCCAATGAGTACCAGTCATATCGCCGTTGCCGTTGCCGGCGAAGAATCCAGCGAACACACTCTTGGTTCCTTGCTTGCCACGCGGCAGCACGGCAGTTACGCCGGTGCGAACAGGGCCCTTGCCGATAATGAGCCGTCCTTCGCCGGAAATGAGTGTCTTGTACCCGACCTCGACGCCGGACACATCCGTGATTGCGTTCAAAGGTCCGGGTGTCCCATCGAATGGCACCCCGAGATCACGCGCCCGCGACTCTGCATGTGTCTGGGCAAACCCGGGCGCACTCGCGAGTGTAGTTATGGCCAACACAGAAAGAACTACCGCGTGGATGGGTGACATTCCAACCTCACGTAACATTGTGCGCATCGAGCCTCAGCATATCCCAGCTCGCGAGCGGCCGCTTCGAGGCATCCGTTTCAGCTTGCCAAGTGACCGCTTCCGAGGTGCGCCGT
>PLIX01000045.1 GCA_003140135.1 Gammaproteobacteria bacterium | reverse complement strand
TTCGCGGCCGGTTGCATACATTCGGGTTTCTTCCATCGCTTCACCTGTACCGTGCATTCGCCCGTCGGCAAACATCCAGAACAGTTCGGCGTGACGTTATCTCCGCCACTCCAGGCTACATTCGCAAACAACGATATCAATTTCACGGACGTCACCGGCATCGACCACGACGTATTTGGCGCAGCGCTTAAGAAAGCGCTGTACAACTACATGCATGGCATCGGACTTGACCTCGACGTGCGCGAATGGTTTGAGCAACGCACGTCTGTTCAACGCGCCAGCAAAAGGGCGCGCCGCCGCGCCACCCACACTGTGCCACGCACAACGGTGCCGCCGAATTTGATCGAGCGCGCGCTCGCCTGAACGCGCCCGCGTGCTCATCGCCTTCAACAAGCCGTTCGGTGTCGCCTGTAAATTCAGCCCGGAACCGGGCCGCAAGACGCTTGCGGATTACATCGACGTAAGAAGTGTCTATCCCGCCGGCCGCCTCGATATCGACAGCGAAGGCCTGATGCTGCTCACCGACGACGGCGTCTTGCAGGCACGCATCGCGGAGCCGAAGCACAAGATAGCGAAGGTGTACTGGGCGCAGGTGGAAGGTTCTCCGTCTCAAACGGCACTCGATCAGCTGCGCAAAGGCGTGCGTCTCGGCGACTTCACGACACAGCCCGCGAACGCGAATCTCATCGAGAAACCGCAAGAACTGTGGCCGCGCGATCCGCCTATCCGCTATCGAGCGAAAATTCCGACGGCTTGGATTGAGCTCACGATTCGTGAGGGGAAGAACCGCCAAGTGCGGCGCATGACGGCAAAGGTGGGGTTTCCGACGCTCCGCCTGATACGCGCGGCCATCGGTAAGGTAAGCCTAGAAGGATTGGCGCTGGGTACGTGGCGCGAGATCGGGCCGAACGCCCCGTGGAGCGGCTAGCAATAGATGCGAAATGCCGTTCGACACCCCCACTCAGTAGCAGAATACCTGACAGAACAGGTACCTACACCAGACGAGTATGTCGCGGGTATCAGGCTCTGACTTCGCTTGATGATATGACGGTCGGTTCTGTCCCCAGATGGATTTGCGCGCTCCAACGGTAACTGATTCGCTGCCCATGCGGGGACCAGACCGGACGAGTCACAATCACTTTATAATTCGTGACATGCTGCAGCTAAGTGCCGTCGCGATCGATCACGAATACGGCGTACAACCGGCCGCATCCGCCGCGGTCCGACTGAAGCGCCAGTTTTTGGCCGTCGGCGGACCAACTCGGTGCCGGCTCTTGCTGAAGTGTCTCCTCAAGAGTGCGCAGGCTCTCGGTGGTATCGCCGAGTAGCCAGATGGAATTTCTGGTTTGATCATCATCGTTGTCCGGCATTCTTCTGGCCGGCAAGGGCGATCCACTTACCATCGGGCGAGCCGCCGCATTCCCGTTAGAACCTGATCGCGCCCGGTAACCCTGACCGCGGTGCCTTTCTTCAGATCGATGCGTTTGATGAACACGGCGTGCCGCGCTTGCGCCGCTACGCCAACTTAAACCTCAGTGAGCCAAGCTTTTCGATCGTGCTCACAATTTCATCGCCGGCCTTCAACCACACCTGCTTATCTTTTGGGTAGCCGAGAATGACGCCCTGTGGTGTCCCCGACCAAATGATGTCACCGGGTTCAAGCGTCCACATCTTGGTGATATAGGCGATTAGCTTTTGCGGGTTGAAGATCATGAAGCTGGTGTTGGAGGATTGGCGCTCCTCGCCATTCACATGAGTCTCGATCGTCAGGTTGTTGGGGTCGCCGACCAGGTCCGCCGACACAAAATAAGGCCCGATTGGGCCGAAATTATCCAGAGTCTTGCCAATCATCCATTGACCGCTCGGAGTTTCTAACTGCAGATCGCGTGCGGAAAAGTCGTGTGCAGTGCAATAGCCCGCAATATAGCTAAGCGCCTCGGCTTCAGACACGCGGCGAGCTTTCTTTCCGATGACGATCAGGAGCTCGGTCTCGTAGTCGAACTTGTAGGCAACGTCACTGGGCGGTAGCTCGATCGTGCAATTGTGCGCTGCAAGCGCATTGTTGTATTTGTTGAACAGAATCGGCACGCTCGGAAGCTTCTCGTTGGTCTCCTGAACATGAGCTCGGTAGTTCAGCCCGATGCACACGATCTTGCCTGGACTCCTGAACAGTCTGCCGAAGGTGATGGACGATTCCTTCACCAAGGCACCCTTGGACCTGTGCGAGGTCTGCGCGGCGTCGATAAGCTTGTTGAGTCCGCTGGCGTTACCTTCCTTGAGCAATTGCTCGAGTGTCAGCGGAGCCGCGATGCCGAGCAATTGGCGAGCCGTGCGCACGTCGATGACCGCATCGTTGTCGAGCTTGACCCCCAAGGTTTCCGATCCGTCGGCATTCCGCATGGATAGAAGAGTGCTATGGGTCGGCATCTCGTGAGGGCCAGTGTACCGCCCGGCCATTGCGTTGCTTTCGGTCGGGGCGGATGCACTCGATGCTCTGGCTATACCGACTGTCATCGCGCCAGTCGTCTTCAGAAAACTTCGCCTGGAAGTCACGTGCGAATCTCCCCTTGCGAATTCCAGATTAATCCTTCGCGGGACAAAACAGTAGGAAGTATTTCTACGGTGCCGATGAAAGGGTACCCCCAATCCACACGTTGAGCGCCTCTCCGCCGCTGTGGAAGAAATCCTCAGGTCTGCGCGCTTGGCTTAGGGTGCCTCGTATCCTTACAACCCGTTATGTTTGGTTTACTCCCACTCAAGGGAGTATCCCGAGATAAATCACAGACATAACGCTTACGGGTACATCACGGGTACCGAACCTAAGCAAAACAGGCCATTCGGCATAGAAATGCGGAGCACCACGTTCGGCGATTGATGCTATTCTGCATCAGAATTGATGCTCAAGAGGATCCTCATGAGAACCACCATCACCATCGATGACGAACTCTATCGGCAAGCGCTGGACGTAGCCGATCCCGAAATGGACAAGACCGACTTGTTTCGCGAGGCGATGAAGGTGTTCGTTCGCGTTCAGGCTGGAAAACGACTTGCCGCCCTCGGTGGCAAGTCGTCCAAGATGAAGGCCGTTCCGCGTCGGCGGCACGCGGAGGAATCGCGCCGTTGACGCGAGTGCTTACCGACTCGTCAGTCTGGGTCGCGCATTTTCGTAAAGCCAACCCGTTGCTGCAGTCTTTATTGGCTGCGGATCAAATACTGTGCCATCCGCTGATCGTGATCGAAATCGCCTGCGGTACGCCTCCTACGCCGCGGGGACGAACCTTAGGCGATCTCAAACGACTGAGAGCGCCGATCATCGCGACGACCAACGAGACCCTGGATCTGATCCAGCGGGAGCAATTTCACGACTCAGGCTGTGGAGCGGTCGATATGGCGTTGCTTGCCTCCGTGCTGCTGACCTCCGGTGCCGTACTGTGGACTTTCGACAGGAATCTCGATGCTTTGGCGACGCGATTGGATGTGGCCTTCAGCGCGGGCAGCCTGTAAATTTTCGCTACCGACATCTGCGAGCGCGACCGCCTCACGCCACGCAACAAGGAATACGAAATGCGAATCTCGCGTGTCGCTACAGTCGCCTGCACCGATATTGTGATGACCGTCCTTGCACCAATCGCGGCTGCCGGCACCGCTTCCGATGATTCTGTCTCAAAAGTTTGGGCGCTCGAAAACCACTACTGGGAATACATGAAGAACGGCGATAGCGAGCACTATTTAACCTTGTGGCACAAGGACTTCATCGGCTGGGCCTGCGCCTTCGCAGCCCCGCCCCAGCGGCAAGGGCAATGTCGGCGGGTGGGTGGCCAGGATCGGTGCGGACCACGTGCGATTCACGGCCGACGTCACTCGCGAGGCAGCGCAGGACTTTGGTAACGTCGTTGTCGTCCACTACAGTACACTGATGATGTTCGAATATCCCGACGGACGGGTGATCAACAAGGGCGTTAATTCAAAGTCACGCACACGTGGATGCACGTCGGCGACACCTGGCAAATCATTGGCGGGATGTGCGCGCCGCTGGATTCACGCTTCGGCAAATAACGCCTACCGGCAAATGCTCACTCCCACTCGATGGTGGCCGGCGGCTTCCCCGAGATGTCATAGACGACCCGCGAGATGCCTGCAATCTCATTGACAATCCGCCGCGAAACAAGCTCAAGAAACTCATAGGGCAACCGCGCCCAGTGCGCCGTCATGAAGTCCACCGTCTCGACCGCGCGCAATGCGATGACAAAGTCATAGCGGCGCCCGTCTCCCATGACGCCGACGGAGCGCACCGGCAGAAACACGGCAAACGCCTGACTCGTACGGTCATAGAGATCGTGGCGGCGCAGCTCCTCGATGAAAATCGCATCGGCGCTGCGCAAGAGGTCAAGATACTCCCCGCGCACCTCGCCGAGTACGCGGACCGCAAGTCCGGGCCCCGGAAACGGATGCCGATAGACCATGGCGCGCGGCAGCCCGAGCTCAACTCCCAGCGCGCGCACTTCGTCTTTGAAGAGCTCGCGCAGCGGCTCGATGAGTTTCAGGCGCATGTGCGCGGGCAGACCCCCCACATTGTGGTGTGATTTGATGACATGCGCCTTGCCGGCGCTGCCGCCCGCGGACTCGATGACATCCGGATAGATCGTTCCCTGCGCCAGAAATTGTACGCCGGAAATGCGATGGGCCTCCTCGTCGAAGACCTCAATGAAGAGCCGCCCAATGATCTTGCGCTTCTCCTCAGGATCGACGACGCCTGCCAGGGCCGCCAAGAAACGCGCCGCGGCGTCGACGCGCACCACGCGCACCCCCAAGTGATCTGCAAACGTGCGCATGACCGCATCGCCCTCGCCGAGGCGCAACAGGCCATGATCGACAAACACGCACACGAGTTGCTCGCCGATGGCCCGATGCAGGAGCGCTGCAACAACCGCAGAGTCGACGCCGCCCGAAAGCCCCAATAACACTCTGCCCTGCCCCACTTGGGCGCGCACGCGCGCGACAGCGTCGTCGATGATGTTGCCGATGCTCCAGAGCACAGCGCAGCCACAGATCTCGCGCACGAAACGCTCGAGGAGTTTCGCGCCCTGGCGCGTATGCGTCACCTCCGGATGGAACTGCACGCCGTAAAAGCGGCGCCGCTCATCCGCCATGGCCGCAAAGGCAATGGCATCGGTGCATGCCGTGACGCTGAATCCTTCCGGGAGCACATCGACGTGATCGCCGTGACTCATCCATACATCGAGAAGACCTTTGCCATGGGCATTGGCTCGATCCTGCAGTTGATCAAGCAGGCGGCTCTCGCCCGTCACCGTTACCTCGGCGTAGCCGAACTCACGTTCGGCGGATGGCGCGACGCGGCCGCCCAACTGCTGGGCCATGGTGTGCATGCCATAGCAGATGCCGAGCACGGGGACCCCATGTGCATACACGGCATCGGGCGCGCGCGGCGGCTCGGCGGCCGTGACGGACTCGGGGCCGCCCGAGAGGATCACGCCGCGCGGCGCGAAGCCTCGCACCTCAGCGTCGCTGATGTCCCACGGACGAATCTCGCAGTACACGCCGCACTCGCGCACGCGCCGTGCGATGAGCTGCGTGTACTGCGCACCGAAGTCGAGGATCAGTATCCGATCTGCATGGATGTCGGGTACGCCCGTCATGACACCCGGTAGTTCGGCGCTTCCTTGGTGATGCTGACGTCGTGCACGTGGCTCTCGCGCACGCCGGCGTTGGTGATGCGCACGAAGTGGGGTCGAGTGCGCAGCTCCGTAATATCGCGGCTGCCGGTGTAGCCCATCGCTGCGCGCAAGCCGCCGGCGAGCTGCTGCAGGATGGTGACGACGCTGCCCTTGTAGGGCACGCGACCCTCGACGCCCTCGGGTACGAGCTTTTCCAATTCGGTTGAAGTGTCCTGAAAATACCGGTCTGCGGAGCCGAAGCGCTCCGCCATCGCACCGAGCGAGCCCATACCGCGATAGGATTTGTAGGACGCGCCCTGATAGAGCTCCACTTCACCCGGGGACTCTTCGGTTCCGGCGAAGAGCGAGCCAATCATCACCGCGTGCGCGCCCGCGGCAATCGCTTTGGCGACATCTCCGGAATAGCGGATGCCGCCGTCAGATATGACCGGAATGTCCGCATCGAGGAGCGCAGCTGCGATGTTGGCAACCGCGGAGATCTGCGGCACGCCCACTCCGGCGACGACCCGCGTCGTGCAGATGGAACCCGGGCCGATACCGACCTTGACGGCATCCGCGCCGGCATCAACCAGGGCGCGCGCCGCATCGGCGGTTGCGATGTTGCCGGCGATCACCTGCTGATCGCCCCAGCGGCTCTTGACGCGCGCCACCATGTCAATGACGCCGCGCGAATGTCCGTGAGCGGTGTCGATCACCACCACATCGACGCCCGCCTCGCGCAGAGCCGCAAGGCGATCGAGTGTGTCGGGCGTCGTGCCGACTGCGGCGCCGACCCGCAAGCGCCCGCGCTCATCCTTGCAGGCGCGCGGGAATTCCGTGGCTTTCTGAAAATCCTTCACCGTGATCATGCCCACGAGCTCATGGTCGCCGTTGATGACCAGCACCTTCTCGATGCGGTGTCGGTGCAGGAGCCCGAGCACCTCGGCCTTGGGCGCATTCTCACGCACCGTGACGAGGCGCTCCTGCGGCGTCATCACGGAGGAGACCGGCGCGTCGAGCTTCTCTTCGAAGCGCAGATCGCGGTGCGTGACGATGCCGACCACTTTCTTGCCGACCACGACCGGCACGCCCGAGATCCCGCGGCTTCTCGTGAGCTCCAGCACCTGGCGGATCGACATGTCGGGCGATACTGTGATCGGATCTTTGATGACGCCGCTTTCGAACTTTTTGACGCGCCCGACCTCGAGCGCCTGCGCCTCAATCGACAGGCTCTTGTGGACGATGCCCATGCCGCCTTCCTGCGCGATCGTGATGGCGAGGCGCGCCTCCGTGACCGTATCCATGGCGGCGGAGAGCAGCGGGACATTGAGGCGGATGCGGCGCGTGACCGGCGTGGACAGGTCCACCTCGCGCGGCAGAACTTCCGAGTAGGCCGGAACTAGGAGAACATCATCGAAGGTGAGAGCTTCTTCGAGGATACGCATGGCTGCCGCGGGAGCCCATAAGGCTCTGGGTAAACGACCCATTGTACGCACCTCTGTCGCGAGCGTAAACCGCGTGGCAGGAGAGCTACTTACTTTTTGTGCCGCACCGTCGCGCTCTTCTTAGCGGACCGTACGCGCTTCTGCTTGGATGGCACTGACGTGACGCGCGCCTTGACTGCCTTGAGGGCACCTTTGCGGCCTAACGCGACAGCCACTGGGTCTCTGCCATCGGGCAGCAAGTCGCCTTTGCGAGGCTTGCCCACCGCGGAATCAACGATGAATTCCGCGAGCGAATCCAACTCGCGGGCGACTTGGCTTGGGCGCTTAGGCATAGGCCCCGAGTATCGCACTTCGGGAGTGCCGCCGAACATTTTCGGCTTGTCCAAACAGGCCCGCTACCCTATGTTCGCCCGCATGAGCCTCGGTCCCCCAAGCTCCGATGGAGCTGCGCGCAAGGTCTACACGATTTCGCAGCTAAACGCCGAGGTGCGCCTGCTTCTCGAGCGCGGTCTGTCCGTGGTCTGGGTTGAAGGGGAGCTGTCGAATCTCTCCCAGCCCGCTTCCGGCCACTGGTACTTCTCGCTCAAGGATCGCAACGCGCAGATCCGCTGCGCGATGTTCCGGCAGCGGAACATCGCGGTGGGCTTCGCGCCGCGCGCCGGCCAGCATGTCCTGGCGCGCGGCCGCGTCAGCGTGTACGAAGCGCGCGGCGACTATCAGCTCATCGTTGAGCATCTGGAAGAAGCCGGTGTGGGCGCGCTGAGGCGCGAGTTCGAAAAGCTCAAGGTTAAGCTTGCCACCGAAGGACTCTTCGCCCTCGAGCACAAGCGCCCCCTGCCCGCTTTTCCGCAGCGGATCGGCGTCGTCACGTCTCCGACGGGCGCGGCCCTGCGCGACATCCTGCACGTGCTGGCGCGCCGCTTCGCGCCGGCGACCGTGCTCATCTACCCCACACCCGTGCAAGGCGCAGCGGCGGCGCCGGGCATCGTCGCGGCGCTCGCGCTCGCCTCGAGCCGCGCCGAGTGCGATGTGCTGATCCTCGCGCGCGGCGGAGGATCGCTCGAGGATCTATGGGCCTTCAATGACGAGCGCGTGGCCCGCGCCATCCGCGCCTGCGCGGTGCCCGTGGTAACGGGCATCGGCCACGAGATCGATTTCACCATCGCGGATTTTGCCGCGGATGCGCGCGCGCCCACACCCTCGGCCGCGGCGGAGAGCGTCGTCCCCGATCGGCACACCTGGATGAGCGCGCTCGGCCGTTCCGCGCAGCGGCTGGACGCGGCGATGGCGCGCGAGCTGCGAGGTGCCATCAGCCGCCTCGACACCGCCCTGCAGCGACTTTCACTGGCGCACCCGGGCGTGCGGCTCGCCCAGCAGCAGCAGCGGCTCGATGAGCTCGAGCAACGCATCACCCACGCGCTGCGTTCGGAACTGCACCACAAGCGCGGTCGGCTGGGCGATGTCTTTGCCCGGCTCGTGCGCCATTCTCCGGACCGGCTGGTGCGCGACCTGCGCGTGCGCCATGAACTCTTCGCGGGGCGCCTGCGCCACGCGTTCCTCTCGTGCGTTGCCCAAGTCGAGCATCGCCTGAGGCTCGCGCAGCGCACCTTGGATACGGTCAGTCCTCTGGCCACCCTCGCACGCGGCTTTGCGATCATCACGCGACCCGCGGACGGTACGCTCATCGCAGATGCCTCGCGCGTCAACATCGGCGATGAAATCGAAGCGCGGCTTGATCGCGGACGCCTGCGGGCGCGCGTGCTGGGGAAGAGTTGAGCACATGAGGGAACTCAACTCATCCGCGCGCCGCTTCGCGGCGCTCGCCCTCGTGATCTCCTGGCGCGTGGCCTGCGCAGCGCCGGAGCTGCCTCAAATGAGCATCGTGCCGGGTGGTGTCCTCACGGTGCGCCTCGATGCACCCGAGGCTCCGGTGCCCATCGTGACCTTTGACGGCAATCGAACCTTGGTGCTCAAAGACGCACAGGGCTGGCTTGCGATCGTCGGCCTGCCGCTCTCCGCCGTGCCCGGGACGAGCAGCGTGCTCGTGCACAGCGGCGATGCGCCCGAAGAGCGCATCCAATTTCAGATCACCGCCAAAGAGTACGCGACCCAGTCTCTCAAAGTCGCGCCGGGCAAGGTCAATCTCTCCAAAAAGGATCTGGCGCGCAGCGCCCGCGAGCACGCGCGCGTCGCCGCGGCATTTGCCACTTTCACCGAGTCTCCTCCGGAGACCCTGCGGCTGCTGCAGCCGGTCCCCGGCGTGCGCTCGAGCTCCTTTGGCTTGCGGCGCATCTTCAATAACGAGCCGCGCAGTCCGCACACCGGCATGGACATCGCGGCGCCCACGGGGACTCCCGTGCTCGCCGCGGCCGATGGTGAGGTGCTCTTTACCGGCAATCTATTCTTCACCGGCAACACCATCATCCTCGGGCATGGCGAGGGATTCATGACCTTGTATGCGCACCTGAGCGCCATCGCCGTCGCGCCCGGTGCGCAGGTGAAGACGGGGCAGCTGATCGGCAAGGTGGGCGCGACCGGGCGCGTGACGGGACCCCATCTGCACTGGGCGGTGGTGCTCAACCAGGTCGATGTGGATCCCGCGCTGTTTCTCGCGCCCGGGACTTAAGGCCGCAGCGTCTATCAGCGTTCGGAGCGGCGCTTGCGGCGCTCGTAGGGATTATCGTCGGTGCGAAACTCCACCGCGACGGGCGTTGCAAAGAGGTCAAAGGTCTTGCGAAAGACATTGGCCAAATAGCGGCGGTACGCCTCCGGCACGGAAGTCGTCTGGTTGCCGTGCACGATGATGCGCGGCGGATTCTTACCGCCCTGATGAGCGTAGCGCAGCTTGATGCGCCGGCCGCGAACGAGCGGCGGCTGATGCGCCTCGAGCGCCTGCTCGAGCGCACGGGTGAGGTGCGGTGTCGTCATCTCGCGGAAGGCCGCATCGTGGGCGCGCACCGTGGCGCGCACGAGCTCTCCGACTCCCGTGCCGTGGCGCGCGGAGATGAAGAGTTTCGGGGCAAACTGCACGAAATCGAGCTTCAGATCGAGCTGGCGGCGAATCTGGGTGCGCTGGTCCTCCTCGATGCCATCCCACTTGTTGATCGCGATGATGAGCGCGCGCCCGCGCTCGAGCGCAAGCCCGAGGACGCTCGCGTCCTGCTCGGCGATGGCATCGTGCGCGTCGAGCACGAGGATGACGACGTGCGCATCCTCGATGGCCTGCAGGGTCTTCGCAACGCTGACGCGCTCGACCAGATCTTCAACTTTGGAGCGGCGCCGCACGCCCGCCGTATCAATGAGCACGAAATCGCGCTCGTCCTTGCGAAACGGCACGAGGATGCTGTCGCGGGTGGTGCCGGGATTTTCGCTGGCAATCACGCGTTCGTCGCCGAGCAGGCGATTGACCAGCGTCGACTTGCCGACGTTGGGCCGGCCGATGATNNCGGCGACGCGGATGGCGTCGGGAAATTCGGTCTGCTCGGGCTTCGCATCCAGCCCGGCGAGCACCTGCTCGATGAGCTCATCGCAGCCTTGATCGTGACTCGCCGAGATCGCAAAGGCCTCGCCCATCCCGAGCGCGTGGAAATCGGCGGCGGCGACCCCCGGATCGAGCCCCTCCGCCTTGTTGATNNAGGCCGGCGCGCGCATCCGCCAGCAGCACCAGCCGGTCCGCTTCCTCCACCGCACGCTCGGTCTGGATGCGCATCTGCGCCTCGATGCCGACGGGATTTTCGATGAGGCCGCCGGTATCGATCACGACGTAGGCGCGAGCGCCCGCGCGGCCGTAGCCATATTGGCGATCGCGCGTGACCCCGGGCACATCCGCCACGATCGCATCGCGCGTGCCGGTCAGTGCATTGAAGAGCGTCGATTTGCCAACGTTAGGACGACCGACGATGGCGACGACCGGCAGCACAT
>PLIX01000232.1 GCA_003140135.1 Gammaproteobacteria bacterium | reverse complement strand
CGTAAAGCGGCTGCGCGTAGATGAAGTCGTCCGCCGGAACCGTGACGAGAAGGCCAAACGTTGACGCGTTGACGTTTGAGACATTGAGCGCACTCTCAGTGAGATTGGCGCCCGTGAGCATGGGGTTGTAGCCGCGCTGCAGAACGGGTTGCGGACTCTGCGCCCGCGCGGGACCCGCCGATCCAATCGCCAAGAGAGCGGCGCCGGCGATGAGCGCCCATACGCGTAGAGCGCACCGCGCGGCCGCACGCAGGGTGTGGTGATGCATGAAATCCCCCCGGAAATGTCGGATGTTCTTCTACTTAAGAGCATATACGCTTGCGTGAGGCGGCGAGGACGGGGCTTTACATATTCCGGGGGCACGGCTCGCCGTCCGCCAGAGGACTGCCGGGGCCATGCTCCGGTCCTGCCTACGGGTTGGCGCGGCGCNNCCTCTTCGGGCTTTCCGATGCCAGCGTTCCCCGACCATCGACTTTCCAATTGGGACTTTCCTATCAGTGCAATCGATGCGCAATCCCTTTCAGTATGGCGCCGAGTTCAAATCTGGCCAGATCGTCAACCGGAAGTTGGAATTGCGGGATGTGGAGCGCGCCATGATCACCGCGGCCGCTCAGCTCCTAAAGAGCGTTGTGGCAAAAACCGGTGAGAGGATTTTGCGCTTCTTTGCGCGCTTGCGGCCCTCGATCAGCTATAGCCCGGACACCAACACTTGGAGCGGCAGCATCGATGCGGGCGCGGTGCCGATACCGATCGCACGCCGCTGCTGATTGACGCTATCGATGGCCTCGCGCGTCTCGCGGCATATTTGAAGCAGCGGACCGCACTCGTCATCGATGATTTGCAAAAAATAATCGAACTGGGCGGTCAAACGACCGAGCCGCAGATTCGCGCGGCGATCCAGCGCCACACCGAGCTGGGGTTTGTGTTTGAAGGCTCAAAGACTGAGCTCCTCAATGACATGACGCTCAATCCCGCGCTCCCGTTCTACCACATGGGCGTGCGCCACTTCCTCGGCCCACTGCCGCGCGATGCGCGTGGCGTCCTACTCGCACCTTCCCCGAACTGGTGGCTGCTGGTTCGCGTTGCGATCTAGGCCGGCATGCGGCAGGGCGAAATCCTCGGCCTTCAGTGGCACGACCTGCACACGACGAGCGCGCATTGAAGGATAGCCACTACCAACCTCCGAGGACCGCCAGCAGGGTGCGGTGGGTCGAGATTCCCGACGCGCTGATGGGCCAACTGCGCCAATGGCGCACCGAATTGCGCAATATCAACTGTCCGTACGAAGGACACGACCCGATCTTTCCGACGCGCGCGGGTGTTTACGCCTCGACGACAAGGAAAGAATGATCGGCATATCGAACGCTTTTGCCGCGCCGATCAGCAACCGAACGTTGAGGTCGATCAGATCCTCTGAAGGTTCCGAGCGCATCTGCTCGAACATCTCCGGTTGATAGTCGATCAAAATTAGTGCGGATTCCTCGTGCTTAAAGAGGCCGGTGTTGCTGCCCATTTGGTCTTGCCGTTGCTAGGTGTCCCGTGCAAACGAGCATAGTGGTTCGAAGACCTACACGGTAGACCTGCCGGAATACACTCTCTGTTGCTAAATGAGCAACGCTGGGCTGCGCCGATCAATTCGAGAATACGCAGTTGTTCGGTTGTCCGCCCATGGCGACGTCCGCGATTGTCCGGTTACGGGAAAAATGAACGACTACGCCCAGCGTCTCGTATTGGCCCGTAACACGACGGTTCAGCGCGCTACGAGAACCGTATTGGTCAAGCGAACAGCGCACCGAAATATTGGACACCGCCGCTAATATTAGACAAAGAGACTCATACGCTCTGATGCAACTTCTGGATTTGAAATATTGATTTGAATGGTGGCCAGGGGTGGAATTGAACCACCGACACGCCGTGGCAACCCCCGGCCCACTTGCTGCCAAACGTGCGTTCAGAGTGGTCGCCCAAAATCGGCCGCTCGCCGGCATCGTGGACGATGCCCTACGGGCAAGCTGCTCAGAATGAATTCTTCGGCTCCTTCAGAAACGCAACCTCGTCCGCGGTCGAAAGCCGGTTCAGCACCGCGTTACGATGCGGAAAACGGCCAAATCGATCGATGATCTCCTTGTGCGCGATGGCATATCGGGTCCACGCTGCATCGCCGACACTTCCGATCAGCTGGACCGCAAGCACCTGATCTGCGCGCTCCTCGCTGTGCTCGAAGGGAAGGTAAAGAAACAACCGCTCCAGTCTTGTCATGGCGACGTCGAAGCTCTGTTCTATGGCAACTCTGGCCAGTCGGCGCGCGATGGAATCGGCTGAATAGGCGTACTGGCTATCCCGGAATAGATTTCGCGAAAACTGATCCAGAACGATCACGCTGGCGAGAATCGGGCGGGGTTCGGTCACACCGCAGCCATCATGCGTCACGAGCCGTTGGTGTAGCGTGAGAAACCGCTCGCGGATGCGCCCATCAATGGCGTCACTTCTTGCGAACCAATCAGTTTCCGTCAGCTCCTCGAACCAGAAGTTGATTACTGTGCCGACCCAAGGCGGTTCGACATTAGCATTTTTTGAATCGAAGTTGGATATCATTGCCGCCGTCGCAAAACGGTCTGGAAATCGCGGAGCCCGGTCATCACTCCGGCAGGCCGGCCATACGCAAGGATTCGGTCAGCCTCGCTGCATCGGCCGGGTTCTTGAAAGGTTGTTTCGCCATGAAGTGGCCCGTCGAGAAGTCTGGATTCATCTCCAGACACTCAGCCGCGCGGACTCTAGCGTGGTCCATGTCGGCCAACCGGGCATAGCAACCGGCCATAAATGCTGCTGCGCGATATGTGCGGCCGGGGGAATGGTCGAACGCCGCCAAGGCCTCCTGATACCGCTGCAAGACCATGTGAGCATCACCAACCGATCGCCAGTACCAGGGCTCATTGAAGTACGGATCGATCTCCTTGGCGCGCTTGAACCACGCTAACGCCTCTTCAGCTTGGCCGACATAAAGCAGAATGCCTCCCATGTCGGCCGCATTCCATTGGTTGTTCGGATTCATCTCGACCGCTCGCCGCACATGTTGCAACGCCAGATCATAGGAGCGCCGCATCAATTCAACCCAACCCAACAGAGCAAAGCAGGTGCTGTCGTTTTGATCCAATTCGACCGCTCGCTTTGCCAAAACAAACGCCTTCAGCAGCAGGGCATCGGAGGTGCTCGGGTCGTTCTGCCATTTCCCTTGCCATATGGATGCAAGCAAGGCATGGGGAGGACCATAGCCCGGATCGATTTCGATGGCCTTCTCAAATAATCGGGCGGCCTCCGCTGCGCCATCTGGATCGTCCCAGGGCAATGCATTGCCCTTAAGAACACATTCATAGGCGGCGAGACTCGCGGGCGGCTTCCGTCGTACTCGTTCGAAATCGGACGCCTGAACCCGGCCCACGAGCGTGCTGACGATCGTCTGCACAACCTGGTCCTGGACAATAAAAAGTTCTGCCAAATCCCGATCGAATTTCTCGGCCCAGATATGACTGCCACTCTCGGAATCGATCAACTGCGCATTGATACGGATGCGTGCGCCCATTCGTCGGACGCTGCCTTCGACGATGAAGCGGACATTCAGTTCGCGCGCGACCTGCTTCATGTCGACTGCGACGCCACGATACCGGAAAGAGGCCGAGCGAGACCGCACCGCAAGGAGGCGCCAACGCGAGAGCTCGGTAATGATGTCCTCGGTGGTTCCGTCGCTGAAATAGTCCTGCTGCGGATCACCGCTCATGTTGACGAAAGGGATCACGCAGATTGCAACGCGAGTCGGTTCCGTTCCACTGTCGGACGCTGCCCGGTCGGAACGGGCGCCCACAGGATTGGGCGCGCGGTCGCGCTTGATAATTACGCCGACCGCGCGCAGCACTTCCTGGGCCTGCGGGCTGCGGGGATCCTCGCCCCAATCATCGAGGTCGGTAGTATGAAGCGCGCGCACATCGATCGGCAGGCTGGCGGCTTCGAACCGCACAGGGACGAGGATGCCGCGATCCGCCCCCTCTCGCGCCTCACCACGTACCCAGCGCGACGTCACCGAATCCGGCGTCCAGACGACCAGGACGGCGGCGGCGGCCTTGAGTTCCGCCGCGATGAGGCGGTCAAACTCCTGGCCGGGGTCGATTTCCGGGTCCCACCACACGGTCCAGCCCTGCGCCTGGATCGCCGCCACCAACGGCGCAACACGCTCCCTGTCGCTGCGGGCATAGGAAATGAAAACGTCGGCCATGCTTGTCTGACCTAGAGGCAGAGTAGTCGCCGTATCCGGGCCGTGCGGTAGCTTAACCCGGCTTGTGCGGGCGTGGCAGAATGAGCGCCATCGGCGACTTGCGCGCCATTTCCGGTTGCTCGGTGGGTCGGACTAACGCGGCATCCTGACCCCGCACTAGAAACCGAACTCCCCGNNATGTATACGCTTTACTACAGCCCGGGGACCGCCAGCATGTGCGTGCACCAGGCGTTGATCGAGGCAAACGCGCAGTACCGCTTAGTGCTGGTGGATTTGCAGGCTGGCCAGCAGCGCGACCCGGCTTATTTGCGGCTCAATCCCGGCGGAGTCGTGCCCACGTTGCTGATCGACGATAAACCGTTCACCGAAACGGCTGCGCTGTTGATGACGGTGGCGACCCGACATCCCGAGACCCGGCTGGCGCCCGCGGAGAGTTCCGCGAGCCGCGCCGGGTGGTATCAGTGGATCGTGTATCTCGCCAATACGCTGCAGCCGGCGTTCCGCCTATGGTTTTATCCGGCAGACGTCAGCGACGACCCCGACACGCAAGCGATATTGAACGCCGCGACGTGCCGCAAGATAGAGAGCGTTTGGGCGCGAATCGATGCGCATCTGGTGGCGCAGGGCCCCTATCTGCTCGGCGCAGAGTTCTCGGCAGCGGACCTCATGCTGATCATGCTGATGCGCTGGTCGCGGAACATGCCAAGGCCGGCGACCGAGTGGCCGGCACTGCATCAGTATGCCGCGCGGATGAAAGCTCGCCCGAGCTGGAAGAAGCTCTACGCGCTCGAAGGACTGAGCGAGTGGAGTTGAAGATAGGCGCGGACTACGAACGCTAAGCGGGCATCTGCGGCAACGAGCGGCGGATCGGATGATCACAGCCAGCACGCTGCGAGTTGCCGTAGCAGCGCGCGATGCTGCACCGCCGCACCGAGCGAGCGATCCGGGACCTTAGACTCATCGAAGGCGACAGCCCTGCCCGCAGTGTTGGTCGTGCGGCGACTGCTTGCGCGCGATGAAGGTCAATTGGCCGATCGATCTGCCGGCAAGCGGACACTGGCGAATGTCCGAAAGGGTCACCCATTAGCCACCTCT
>PLIX01000007.1 GCA_003140135.1 Gammaproteobacteria bacterium | reverse complement strand
GCTTGGTCGGAGCCCTTTCCCGCGAGAATGTCGGCCAAGTGCTGACTCGAGCGATGAACATTGCGGGGCACGAGTTAGTGATACGAGTGCATACCGCTGCCAGCAGCGGAGCTCCAATCGTACGCACGTTACTGTGGCGACGGGTCGGATAGCTTTACCGCAAACATGACAAAGGCGACCGGCACCCATGCAATTTTGTGTGGTGGCCGGGGACCGATATGTCCGTTCCGCAGCGTTCCTCGGCAAGCCCGGATCAAATTGGTTTCGTTGGTAGCGGGGACAGGGTTTCGCACACACCGATTCGCTCCAGCGGCTTGAGAATCAATACGTTGTAGGCTGGGATCGCTCCGGCGCGGGAATTAGTTATCGACCGGCCGTTTGTGGCGTCGCAAAGCAGCACGTCGTGACCCGCAGGTTTTGGGAGTCAAGAGCGGTCTTCCGTAATTAGGCAGCTACCGGCCCATGAGCGGCCGTTCGAGCTCCGATCGGAACCCGCTGCAAAACGGCCATTCGCCACAACGGCCAGCCGGATTGGCAGCGTCCTTTCGTCCTATTTGTGGGGCATTGGGGCCCGCGCTTCGCGTCCTGGGTAGACACCCTCTACAAGCTGACCGTCTTTCACCACCGGGACGCCGTTTACAAGCACGAACACTATCCCCGCTGAGTATTGAAGAGGCTCCTCGAACGTCGCCTTGTCGATAACGCGACTCGGGTCGAACACCGTAACGTCCGCATCGGCGCCCACGCGAAGCCGCCCTTTGTTCCTGAACGACGGCGCACGCTTCTCGAGTAGCTGCGCCGGTAGCAAGGTCATCTTGCGCAGCGCGGTCATCAAGTCCAGCGCCTTTTCCTCGCGCACGTAGTGCCCCAGTACGCGCGAAAAGGTCCCCTGTCCCCGCGGATGAATCTTCGGTCCGGTAATAGGTAGTCCATCGCTCGCGATCATGATGCTCGGATCCGCCACCGCGGCTCGCACGGCTGCCTCGGGGATCTCATGAATCACAACCAGACCACCTTGTCGGCGATAGCGCGCGAAGCTTTCCGGGGTCAGACGTTCACCCGTTTCCGCCCACTGCAGGTCCTTGTATGTGATGTCGTACCTCTGCTGCCAGCCCTCGTCGAAGACGGCCGAATTGAGATTGGTGCTGCTTGCAGTGTAGGGATAACACTCCGTGGTGATGTCAACCCCCTGCCTTCGAGCCCCCGCGATCATCTCGATGAACTGCGGGGTGTACTTCAGTCCCATGCTGGTGATGTGGGCCACGTGCAACTGCGCTCCGGTGACAGCCGCAGCCGCGATCACTTCCTCGAGCGCGGCCGCTCCGGATTGCGGCTCAAGCAACGACGAATAGCGCAGGTGGACCTGTAGCGGGGCATGGTACTTCACCGCTAGGCGGAACATTTCCAGGATCTCCCAGTGGGAGGCTCCGGGCGTGTAATTGATCCCCATGCCCTCGGCCAGCGCGCCCTCCTGCAGGCCCGTCTCGATGGCGGCACGTAACCTGCCGAGTTCTTCCGCGGTGAGTTCACGGTGGTTTGCAGCTTCCGCTACCGGCGTGTTCATAGCACTGAGTGAAGGCACCTCCTGGCCGGTCATCGCGCGAATCCGCATGGGGATATGGCCGGCGCTGACCCCGAAATTGATCAGCGATTTACCCTCACGCGCCGCATACCATTTGTCCACGTCATCAGTTCCCAACTCGAGCTCCAGGGAAGTAGTGACTCCATCATGAGCCTGAAATTGGTAATTTCTGGGCTCCTGCCCATGCTCGTGCACGTCGATAAAGCCCGGCGCCACCACCAGTCCACGTGCGTCGATGTCCCGTTTGCCGGTGAGAGAAGCCGTGGATATTGTGCGAATCCTGCCATTGCTTATGCCCACGTTGCGGACCGCGTCGAGTCCCGACTCGGGGTCCATCACAATGCCGTGAGAGATCACCACGTCATACGTTTGGCCGTGGGCAGGGGCGCACGCGAGTGCTCCCAGCATGGCCAACACGGCAAACGCCTCAATTCCGACTCCACCCAGACCTGCTGCACGTAAGCCTCTTAACTTCATCCTGCGCCTCTTCTTTACTGTGTTTTCGACCGGTGAACCCACCTCGGGGGCTCGCGCTGCATAAACGAGCTCGATCACGAACATGGCCGCTAGCCTGCGCCAGGGCCGTCACGCGGTCTACTGATTTGACCTGTGCGAAACGCGCTTCCCGGCCATTAGCTGCCGCTCTGCGTCAACGCGGCGCTTTCCGTGAAGCGGACGTTGGTACTGCCGTTGGATAAGATACGACTGAGGAGCCATGCACAGGGCACGGAAGTCCGAGGGACCGTAGCCGTTGAAGCCAGTGCGCGCGGCGCAGGACGTCCGGCGACTATGTGACGGGGCAGGCGATCCACGTCGACGGTGGACTCTATTACGCTTGAACCAAGGCGGTGCGACCCGTGAGCGCAGAAGTGAACCAGCAACTCTCCAAGGCGCTGCGACGAAGCAAGATCGTTTTCATGGCGTCCGTGTGCGTATGGGCTGGCCTGGTCGGAATCAACAACGTCATGGACTATCGCGCGAACTTCCAGTTCGTGCAGCACGTGCTCGAGATGGATACCACGTTTCCGGGTAACCCGCTGCTCTGGCGATCGCTGCGCTGGGGGCCGCTGCAGCACGCTGCCTATCTTGGCATCATCGCCGTGCGTCTGTCCTGAACTGAGGC
>PLIX01000015.1 GCA_003140135.1 Gammaproteobacteria bacterium | reverse complement strand
CTGGGCCGCGGCCGCCGCGGCGCGGCGGGCGTCCGCCCCCGCCTGAGGGGCGATGGCGTGCGCGCAGGCTCGGGTCCGCGTGCGGGCCGGGCGAAAGGCCCGTGGCCATGAGCTCCGGCGAAATCCCCGCCGAGGGTATCTTGTGGCCGATGTACGCCTCGATCTCAGGCAACGATACCGCGAATTCCTCGCAGGCAAAGCTGATGGCGTCGCCTTCCGCGCCGGCGCGCGCGGTGCGGCNNTGCGGCCGATGCGGTGCACATAGTCAGGCGCGTCCTGCGGCAGGTCGAAGTTGAAGACATGGCTGACATCAGGGATATGCAGGCCGCGCGAGGCGACGTCGGTTGCGATGAGGACTGCGAGCTTGCCGTCGTGAAAGTCGCGCAGGAACCGCAGACGCTTGTTTTGCGGCACATCGCCCGAGAGCGCCTGGGCATGAAAGCCATTGGCGCCGAGTACGCGCTCGAGGCGCTCGGCCATGCGCTTGGTGTTGACGAAGATCATGGTGCGGCGCGCTTCGGCCTGGCGCAGGAGGCCGATGAGGAGCGGCAGCTTCTCTTCCATTGACGGGTAATAGATGATCTGGCGCACCTGATCGACCGTAACCTTGTCCGGTTCGATGCGCACGAGCTCCGGATTATTCAGATGCTCGTACGCCAACTCCAACACCCGATAGGACAAAGTGGCGGAGAAGAGCATCGACAGGCGCCTCTCGGGGGCGGGCAGCCTGCGCAGCAGGTAGCGGATATCGGCGATGAAGCCCAGGTCGAACATGCGGTCGGCCTCATCGAGCACCAGCACCTGCACATGGCGCATGTCGAACACATGCTGCTTGAGATAGTCGATGAGCCGCCCGGGTGTGCCGATGAGCACATCGACGCCGTCGATGAGCTGGCGACGCTGCTTCTCGTAGTCCACCCCGCCATAGACGACCGCATTCACAAGTCCGGTGTGCCGCCCCAGGATCTCGGCGTCGTGATGGATCTGCACGGCAAGCTCGCGCGTCGGGGCGACAATGAGAGCGCGAATGGAGCTCTTGTGGCGGCTGTGCGCGGGCGGGTGCCGCAGGAGCTCATGGTAGAGGGCGACCAGGAATGCGGCGGTTTTGCCCGTGCCGGTCTGTGCCTGGCCCGCCACATCATGGCCGGCCAGTGCGCGCGGCAACGTCTGCGCCTGGATTGGCGTGCACTGCGTGAACCCGGCATCGCGTATGCCACGCATGAGCGCCGGTTCAAGGCCTAATGAATCGAATGTTACGGAATTGGGATCTTGATCACTCATCGAAAAGCCGATTGCATCGTCTGCACCCTCGTAGGGACTTGAAAAAGAGCTTCGGAAGCGCTACAAAGTAACCCAGCCAGCGGGCATATATCGGCCCCGCACCTTCCCAGCCGGATTCGAATCCCTGAAGGCTCTAGTTTCGATACGCATTCCCTTTTTCTGAAGTATTAGTGTAACCGTTTGACGGGTGCTTCAGGCACGGCTTTCGCCGCCCCCCGATTCGGTACCCCAATTCTCGAGATTCTATCCCACAACTCGTTGTCTCCCTTCGGAGGTTTGATCGCGTGAGTAGCTCGCACATCGTGCACACCACGGATGCCACATTTGCACAGGATGTCCTGAAGTCCGAAACGCCGGTGCTTCTGGATTTCTGGGCTGAATGGTGTGGTCCTTGCAAAATGATCGCTCCACTGCTGGATGAAATTGCATCCGAGTACGTCAATCGCATCAAGGTGGCCAAATTGAATATTGATGAGAATCCGCAGACCCCTCCAAAGTTCGGGATCCGCGGGATTCCAACGCTGATCCTGTTCAAGAACGGGACGGTGGAGGCCCAGAAAGTCGGTGCGGTTTCCAAATCGCAACTCTCGGCTTTCCTGGACAGTAACCTGTGAGGGGCTACCTCGGTAATCAGGGCCGCAACCGCCCCAACAAGGGCCCGCGCCACCATGGCGGCGGGGGTGAGCGCAACCGGGACGGCAACCGTGCCAACGGCCGTCCCGATGAGATGCAAGAGGTCGAAGTCTTCGACGGCGACAACGATGCGGACGTCATAAGCCCCGCGGAACTGTCGCAGTCGCGGATGTCGATGAATCTCACCGAGCTGAAGTCGAAGCCCATCCATGAGCTCGTCAAGCTCGCCGAGTCGATGGGCATCGAGAACATCGCCCGTTCGCGCAAGCAGGACATCATCTTCTCCATCCTGAAGGCGCATGCGCGCAACGGCGAGAACATCTATGGAGACGGAGTCCTCGAGATCCTGCAGGACGGCTTCGGCTTCCTGCGCTCGGCCGACGGCTCCTATCTTGCCGGCCCCGACGACATCTACGTCAGTCCGAGCCAGATCCGGCGCTTCAACCTGCGCACCGGCGATACGATTTCCGGCCTCATCCGCCCACCCAAGGACGGCGAGCGCTATTTCGCGCTGCTGAAGGTCGGCGAAATCAATTTTGATTCTCCGGACAGCTCGCGCAACAAGGTGCTGTTTGAGAACCTGACGCCCTTCCATCCGACCAAGCGTTTGAAGCTCGAACGCGGCAACGGCTCGACCGAGGACCTGACGGCGCGCACGATCGATCTCGTCGCCCCCATCGGCAAAGGCCAGCGCGGCCTCATCGTCTCCCCGCCCAAGGCCGGCAAGACGATGCTTCTGCAGAACATCGCCACCGCCATCACCGCCAACCATCCGGAAGTGATCCTCATCGTGTTGCTCATCGATGAGCGCCCGGAGGAAGTGACGGAAATGCAGCGCACGGTGAAGGGCGAGGTCGTCTCGAGCACCTTTGACGAGCCGGCCGCCCGGCACGTGCAGGTGGCCGAGATGGTCATCGAGAAAGCCAAGCGCCTGGNNTGGCGCGCGCCTACAACACCGTCGTGCCCTCGTCGGGCAAGGTTTTGACGGGCGGCGTGGACGCGAACGCACTGCAGCGTCCGAAGCGCTTCTTCGGCGCCGCACGCAACATCGAAGAGGGCGGCAGTCTCACGATTCTTGCAACTGCGCTCGTGGACACCGGATCCAAGATGGACGACGTGATCTACGAGGAGTTCAAGGGCACCGGCAACAGCGAAATCCATCTCGACCGGCGCATCTCCGAGAAGCGGGTCTTTCCCGCGGTTCACATCAACCGCTCGGGCACGCGCA
>PLIX01000162.1 GCA_003140135.1 Gammaproteobacteria bacterium | reverse complement strand
GCGCTGACGCTCGGCTATTCCTATGACCTTATCTCAACCGCCCAGCGGTAAGTTTTCTGCAACGCACCAACAGGCTTCAGAGTAATGCGCAAAGCGCCCGCTCGCATGACGGTATTCTCTATTGCTGCGGCTGAGCTTCAATAAGCTGTTATTTTCGATATTTAATTTAACGCACGTTCTCACGACGTGTGAAGGGCAGGGGGGCTCTCTAAAAGTCGCTCGACGTATCGTGCCACCTGGTCGATTTCGAGGTTCAAGTGCGCACCATTCGTCAGGCGACCAAGCGTCGTCGCCGCGAGCGTATGTGGAATCAAATAGACCCCGAAGCGCGTCTCATCCACTTCGTTGACCGTCAAACTTACGCCGTCGAGGGCCACCGAGCCTTTGCGCGCGATATAGCGCGCGAGCGCCGCGGGCGCCTGGATCGTGAGGCGGCACGAGCGCGCCTCCGTTGTAGCGGCGATCACCGTGGCAACGCCATCGATGTGGCCGGACACGAGATGCCCGCCCAACGCATCCCCCACCCGCAGCGCAGGCTCGAGATTCACGGGGGCCAAGTGCTCAAGCTCGCCCAAGGTGGTGAGCGAGAGCGTCTCGCGCGACACGTCCGCGGCAAAACTGCGATCGCTGAGCGCGGTCACCGTCAAACATACGCCCTGCACGCAGATGCTGTCGCCGAGCGTGACGCGTGCCAGATTCAATCGATCCACCGCGATCGTGAGGCGCATGTCGCCGCCGAGCACTTCCCGCTGCTCGAGCCGTCCGACGTCCTGAACGATTCCGGTAAACATGCTCTGCCCTCACCCAGGCCGCAGGCGCAGCCGCAGATCGGGGCCGAAGGTGCATGAGTCGGTGAGCGTAAAACGCCTGCCCCGCGCTAGGTCAGTCAGCTCGGGCAGCTGCAGCAGCGCGCGCGCCTGCGGTCCCAGCAGTAGCGGCGCAATATACAGCAGCAGCTCATCCGCGAACCCGGCTTGCACGAATGCGCCCGCGAGCGTCGGCCCCGCTTCGACCATGACTTCATTGATCTCAAGTTCGGCAAGGCGTGCGAGCACCTGCCCCAGATCGGGTCGCGCTTGCGCGAGCCGCTCGACTTTGACGCCTTGCAGTTCGAGCGCGCTGCGGCGCGCTGGCTCGTCGCTGGTGCTGAACAGCAAGACCTCACCTGGTTTCGGAAGAATACGCGCGCCCGGCGGCGTACGCAGCCGACTGTCAAGAACTACCCGCAGGGGCTGACGCCGGACGGCACCCGCGCGCACATCCAGGCGCGGATCATCGGCGAGCACCGTGCCGACCCCGGTGAGAATGGCGGAGCTGCGCGCGCGCCACCGCTGCACGTCAGCGCGCGCCGCCTCGCCGGTGATCCAGCGACTGCTCCCGTTTGCAAGCGCCGTGCGCCCATCAAGACTCATCGCAAGCTTGATCCGCACCCACGGACGATGGCGCCGCATGCGACTGAGATAGCCGACATTGAGCTCCTCCGCCTCGCGCGCCAAGAGGCCGGATTCCACTTCAATGCCGGCCTCGCGCAGCCGCNNCAGGGCGGCGTACGTCCAAAGTGACTGCACGGCTCGAGCGTGACGTACGCGCTCGCACCTGCTGCCGCAGCGCCGGCAGCGCCGAGCGCCATGACTTCCGCATGTGCTTCGCCCGCGCGCTCATGCCAGCCTTCACCGACGATCCGGCCATCGCGCGCGATCACGCAGCCTACGCGCGGATTGGGATGCGTCGTCGCGACGCCACGCTCGGCCAGTTCCAGTGCCCGCGCCATCGCGCTGCGATCGAATGCGTTGAACTCCACAGGCACCACTTGCCTACTTGCGCTCGTCCGGCGTCGCAGGGTCCGACGGCAACAGCGGCAGCTGATCGCTGCGCTTCTCGCGGCTCGTGTCACGTGGCCGACGATGATGCCTCAGCCTTTCGATCTCTTCGCGAAATGCCTCGAGATCCTGAAAGCTGCGATAGACCGAGGCGAAGCGCACGTAGGCGACCTCATCTAAGTGACGTAGCTCCTCCATGACGAGCTCGCCGAGCGCACGCGAGTGCACCTCACGCTCGCCGAGCGCGCGCAGCTGGTGACGGATGCGCCCCACTGCCTCGTCGAGCGCCTCGCGGCTGACGGGGCGCTTTTCCAGGGCCTTTTCCATGCCCGCGCGCAGCTTCACCTCATCGAAGGGTTCGCGGCTGCGGTCGCCCTTGATTACCAGCGGCATCACGAGTTCGGCGGTTTCGAAGGTGCTGAAGCGCTCCGCGCAGGACAGACACTCGCGCCGCCGGCGGATCTGCTGGCCTTCGCTCGCCAGACGCGAATCGATGACCTTCGTTTCGATGTGGCCGCAAAAGGGACAGTGCATACGCCGGCCGCGCTACGCGCTCACGACGCGTAGACCGGAAAGCGGCGGCACAGGGCGACGACCTGCGGCCGGATCCGTTCGATCACCTCTTCTGAGCCGCCCGCCTCGAGCACTTCGGCAATGAAGTCGCCCACCTGTTCCACCTCGCGCTCCTTGAACCCGCGCGTCGTCGACGCCGGAGTACCGATGCGCAGGCCGCTCGCGATTGACGGCGGCCGCGGGTCGTTCGGGATCGCATTCTTATTGACGGTGATGTTGGCGCGCCCGAGCGCGGCATCCGCATCCTTGCCGGTAATGGCGTGGCTCGTCAGGGCGAGCAGGAACAGATGATTGTCCGTGCCGCCGGAGACGATCGGAAAGCCGCGGGCCATGAGCCGCGCGCACAGCGCGCGCGCATTGGCGACCACTTGGCGCTGGTATTCTTTGAATTCGGGCTGCAGCGCCTCGAGTAAAGCCACCGCTTTGGCGGCGATGACGTGCATGAGCGGGCCGCCCTGGGTGCCCGGAAATACCATCGAGTTGAGCTTTTTCGCGATCTCATCATTGGGACGCGCGAGGATGAGGCCGCCGCGCGGACCGCGCAGCGTCTTGTGTGTGGTGCTGGTCACGACGTCGGCATGCGGCACGGGGTTCGGGTAGAACCCGGTTGCGACGAGCCCGGCGACGTGCGCCATGTCGACGACGAAGTAAGCGCCGACACTCTTGGCAATCGCTGCAAAGCGCGCCCAGTCGATGATGCGCGAATACGCCGAGAAGCCCGCGACGATCATGCGTGGCTTGTGCTCCTCGGCCAGGCGTTGCACCTGCTCGTAATCAATCTCTCCCGTGTCGGGGCGGATGCCGTACTGCACGGCACGGAACAATTTTCCCGAGAAATTGACCTTGGCGCCATGAGTCAAATGGCCGCCGTGATCCAGGCTCATCCCGAGAATCACGTCCCCCGGCTGAATGAGTGCGAGATACGCTGCCGCATTGGCCTGCGAGCCGGAGTGCGGCTGCACATTGGCGTACGCGGCGCCGAAGAGCTTCTTCGCGCGGTCGATCGCCAGCCGCTCGACGATGTCGACGAACTCGCAGCCGCCGTAGTAACGCTTGCCCGGATAGCCTTCGGCGTACTTGTTGGTGAGCACCGTACCCTGCGCGGCGAGCACCCGTGGGCTTGCATAGTTTTCCGATGCGATGAGCTCAATGTGCTCTTCCTGCCGGCGTACCTCCCCGTCGAGTGCCGCGGCGAGCTCGGGATCGAAACTTGCGATATCCATCGTTTTCTTGAACATGTCTTCAAAGCCTCGGTCTGAGCCGTCGTAACGCGCGAATTGTACCCTGCTACAGCAGATTCTCGACGACCGCGCACCACGCCTGTGCGAGGTTACCGCGGTTATAGCCACCGCCGCCCATCGCGAGGAGCCGCCCGTGGCCGAGGCGCTCGGCAAGCGCGCGCAGCTCGCGGGCGGCGCGCCCGTGCGATGCGGCGGAAAACCGCAGATGCGTGATCGGGTCGCCTTCGAGGCTGTCAGCCCCGCATTGCAGGAGCACGAATTGCGGCTCGAAACGCCCGACGTGCTCGACCACCTGCGGCCAGACTTCGTCAAACTCTGCGTCGGACGCACCCGGGGGCAGCGGCAGGTTGAGCTTGGTGCCGGCGGCGGCGCCGCGCCCGGTCTCCTGCACCGTACCGGTGCCGGGATACAAATAGCGCCCATCCTCGTGGATGTCGGCAATGATGACATCGGCGTCGTCCTCGAAGGCGTAGTACACCCCGTCGCCGTGATGCGCATCGATATCGACATAGGCGATGCGCTTCATTCCGGGGCGCTTGCGCAGGAGCTCGATCGCGACCCCGCAATCGCTGAGGACGCAGAAGCCCGCCGCGTGGTCGCGCCCCGCGTGGTGCAGGCCTGCGATGGGCACAAACGCCCGGCGGCAGCGGCCGTCCATGATGGCATCGACGGCATTGAGGGTGGCGCCGACGACATAGGCTGCCGCCTCGTACACGCCGCGAAACGCCGGGGTGTCCCCTGCGTCCAGAAAACCGTGCCCGCTCGTGGAGCGCTCGCGGACAAAATCAATGTAGGCCGGGGTGTGGAAGCTCAAGAGCTCCTCATAAGTGGCCGTGCGCGGCTCGGTCAGCTGCACGCGCTCATCCAGAGCGCGCGCCTCAAATTCGCGCAGAAAGGCCGCATAACGATCCGGCCCGAACGGATGGCCGTCGCCGAAGCTGTAACGCGCGAGGCGCTCCCCCATCACCACTGCCACCGCTGCGCCCACGATGCCTCCTCCGGGACCGGCCAAAGCCTAGCACACGCGCCTCGCGCGGCCATCGCCAAGGCCGCGCGACTCGACCATAATGCGCGGCTCTTTTTCTTAAGCTGCATGCGAGCATCTGCGTGGCCCAATACATTTTCACGATGAACCGGGTATCGAAGGTGGTGCCGCCAAAGCGCGTGATTTTGCGCGATATCAGTCTGTCGTTTTTTCCGGGCGCAAAGATCGGCGTTCTGGGTCTCAACGGCTCGGGCAAGTCCACACTGCTGCGCATCATGGGCGGCATCGACACCAGTTTCGATGGGGAAGCGCGGCCGCAAAGCGGCATCCGCGTGGGTTTTCTGCCGCAGGAACCGGAGCTCGATGCATCGAAGGACGTGCGCGCCACCGTCATGGAAGGCGTGGGGAATGTTTTTGGACTCGTCGAGCGCTTCAACGCGGTAAGCGACAAATTCGCGCAGCCGATGTCGGATGAGGAAATGAATGCGCTGCTCGAGGAACAGGCGAAGCTGCAGGATGCCATCGACGCCGCCGGAGGCTGGGAACTGGAGCGCAAGCTCGAGATCGCCGCCGATGCGCTGCGCCTGCCGCCGTGGGAGACAAAGATCGCCACGCTCTCGGGCGGCGAGAAGCGCCGCGTCGCGCTGTGCCGCCTGCTGTTGTCCGCTCCGGACATGCTGCTCCTCGATGAGCCCACCAACCACCTGGATGCCGAATCGATTGCGTGGCTCGAGCGCTATCTTGAGGAATATCCAAGCACCGTGATCGCGGTCACGCACGATCGCTATTTCCTCGACAACGTTGCCGAGTGGATCCTCGAGCTCGACCGCGGCCACGGCATCCCCTGGCAAGGCAACTATTCCTCGTGGCTCGAGCAGAAGGAGCGGCGTCTCGCGCTCGAGGAGCGCGAAAACCAGACCCTGCGCAAGACCCTGGAGCGCGAGCTCGAGTGGGTGCGGCAGAATCCCAAAGCACGGCAGGCCAAGAGCAAGGCGCGACTGCAGCGTTATGAAGAGTTGGCCTCCAAAGAATTCCAAACACGCAACGAAACCAACGAGATTTACATTCCCCCCGGCGAACGGCTCGGCGAGCTCGTCATCGAGGTGAAGAATCTGCGCAAGGCGTACGGCGAGCGCCTGTTGATCGACGATGCCTCCTTCAACCTGCCGCGCGGCGGCATCGTCGGAATCATCGGCCCCAATGGCGCCGGCAAGACGACGCTGTTTCGCATGCTGACCGGGGTGGAGGCGCCGGATGCCGGAGAGATCCGCGTGGGGCCCACCGTCAAATTGGCCTACGTCGACCAATCGCGCCAGAGCCTGGATGCGAAAAAAACCGTCTGGGAGGAGATCTCCGGCGGTCTTGACATGATCAAGGTCGGCACCTACGAAACCCCGTCGCGCGGCTACGTCGGACGCTTCAATTTCAAAGGCGCGCAGCAGCAGCAGCACATCGGCGAGCTCTCGGGCGGCGAGCGCAACCGCGTGCATCTGGCGAAGGTAGTTAAATCGGGCGGCAATGTGCTGCTCCTCGATGAGCCCACCAATGATCTGGATATCGAGACCCTGCGCGCGCTTGAAGAGGCGCTACTGAGCTTTCCCGGCTGCGCGGTCGTCATCTCCCATGATCGCTGGTTTCTCGATCGCATCGCGACCCACATCCTCGCCTTCGAGAACAATTCCGAAGTCGTCTGGTTCGAAGGCAACTATCAGGAATACGTCGAGGACTTCAAGCGCAGAAAGGGCGAGGAAGCGGCGCACCCTCATCGTGTCAGATACCGGCCGCTGGCGCGCTAATAGCGGGTAATGAATTCCAAAGAGTCCAACGGTACGCACCTGCGCTGGATCGGACCGCTCGCCTCGCTCCTCGTATTTGCAGTCGTCGCGTTTGTCCTGCATCGGGAGCTTGCGCACCTGCATACGCGCGAGATACTCGAGGAGCTGCGCGCAACCCCGCGCATGCATGTGCTCATTGCCCTGGGCTTTACGACCGCAAGCTATTGGCTGCTCGGCTTCTACGACCTCCTTGCCCTGCGTTATATCGGCAAGGCGGTGGCCTATCCGCGCGCGCTCATGACGTCGTTCATTGCAAACGCCTTTGGACACAATCTGGGACTTGCGGCCTTTACCGGCGGCGCCGTGCGGTTTCGTCTGTATGCCTCCGCCGGTTTGACGGCGATCGATGTGGCAACGGTGCAGGGCTTCTGCAGCCTGACCATCGCGATCGGTCTTGCGACACTCGGCGGCCTGTCGCTCACGCTCGAACCCGCCCATTCCGCGGCGGTGCTGCACCTGCATCCAAGCTGGGCGATGCTGGCCGGGATCGTGCTCCTCTCGAGCGTGGGCGCCTATGCGACGTGGTGCATCCTCGGCCGCACGCCGATTGAGATCCGCGGCTGGGCCCTGCGCTCGCCACACCCCGGCCTCGGCTTCGCGCAGATCGCGCTTGGGATGTGTGATTTGAGTTGTTCGACCGCCGTGCTGTGGTGGCTGCTGCCGCCGCAGTCGGACATGGGGTACCTGACTTTCGTCGGTGCCTACGCTGCTGCGGTGACGGCCGGCATCGTCAGCCACGTGCCCGGCGGTCTGGGCGTGTTCGAGACGGTGATCGTGTTTGCACTGCCCGATGTGCCGGCAAGTTCGCTCCTAGGGTCGATGCTCATCTACCGCGCCGTCTACTACCTAGCGCCGCTTCTGGTCGCGACGCTCCTGTTCGGCTTGAAGGAACTCAGCGCGCAGCGCGGGCCCCTCGCGCGAGCTCACGCGCTCGCCTCGTTGTACATCGCACCCGTGGTGCCGCAAGTCGCCGGGACTTTGACCTTCCTCGCCGGCTTTATTCTGCTCGTCTCCGGCGCGACTCCTAGTATGGATGCGCGTCTGACGATACTGCGCGACATTGTACCGCTCCCGATCCTCGAGCTGTCGCATCTTGCCGGCAGCGTCATTGGCTTAGGGCTCCTGGTGCTCTCGCGCGCGCTGTTTCGGCGCGTTCACGCCGCCTATCACATCTCATTTTGGCTGCTCGCGGCGGGCATTGCCGCCTCGCTGCTGAAGGGCCTCGACTTTGAGGAGGCGACCGTCCTTGCGATCGTCCTCGCCGTAATGGCGCTCGGGCGCCGCGCATTCTACAGGCCGACCTCAATTCTGGACGAGCGCTTCACGCCCATCTGGGCGGTCAGCATTGCAGGAGTCATCGCAACCGCCGTCTGGGTTTCGTTTCTCGCCTTCCGCCACATCGGTTTCTCCAATGACCTGTTGTGGACCTTTGCCATGGACGCGAACGCCCCGCGCACCCTGCGCGCAACCTTCCTCGTGGTCGTGCTCGCCACGGCGTACCTGCTGTTGAACGTGCTGCAGCCCGCGCGGCCTGAGCCCGGGGTTGCCGATGCCAAGGATCTGGAGCTGGCGCGCCGCATCATCGCAAACTCAGATCTCACGGTTGCCAATGCCGCTCTGAGTGGGGATAAGCGCCTGCTGTTCAGCGACGACGCCGACGCCTTCGTCATGTATCAGGTGGCGGGCCGCAGCTGGATCGCGCTGGGCGACCCGATCGGCCCCGCAGCGCGCGCCGAAGATCTGGTGTGGCGATTTCGGGAGCTCTCCGACCACCATGGCGGGCGTACCGTCTTCTATCAGGCGAGCGCCGATTGCCTGCCGCTGTATATCGATCTTGGCCTCGCTGCGTTGAAGATCGGCGAGGAAGCCCGCGTGCTGCTGCCGGGTTTCTCGCTCGAGGGGGCGGCACGCGCCGACCTGCGCCAGGCGTGGCGGCGCGCGGAGCGCGACGGGGCGAGTTTTGAGGTCATCCCGCCCGAGCGCATCGCCCAGGTGCTGCCGGATCTGCGGCGGATATCCGATTCGTGGCTGACGCGCAAATCAGTCGCCGAAAAGCGCTTTTCGGTCGGCGCTTTCTCGGAGGCTTATATGAGCAACTTCTCAACCGTACTGGTGCGCTCGGAAGGCAACATATCCGCATTTGCCAATCTGTGGAACACGGCCTCGAAGGAGGAACTCTCCATCGATCTCATGCGCTTTGGTCCCGATGCGCCGCGCGGCGCCATGGACTATATGTTCATTGAACTCATGCTCTGGGGCCGCGCGCAAGGCTACCGGTGGTTCAACTTAGGGATGGCGCCGCTCGCGGGCCTGGAGAACCATCCGCTCGCCCCCGCCTGGCACCGTGTCGGCAACTTCGTGTTTCGTCAGGGCGAGCATTTTTATAACTTCGACGGGCTGCGGCGCTACAAGGCGAAGTTCGACCCGACCTGGGTACCGAAATATCTGGTGGCGCCCGGCGGCATTGCCCTGCCGCGAATCCTTGTTGACGTGTCGGTGCTGATCTCCGGCGGCATGAAGGAGCTCTTTGCCCGATGAACGCTTCGGCAGCCCGGTGTGCGGAGGCGAGTCAGTGCGCGCAGCCTCTATCGCTGCTTCGTACCTGTACCTGCAGCGAAGACTTTTGGCACGAACGAGCTTCGAGCCGCCACGCCATTGGCTACTCCTTCGGCGCCGACGTCGCGCCATTCATCGTCAATCGTCTGCCGGCGCAGCTGTGCCAACGTCTTACGACCGCGTAGCCTCCTCGGCATCGAATCCGGTGCGGATTTTGAAATGACTGTCGCCAAGCGGATCCCAGGCTCCGCCGCAAGCGGCCGCGCTCTGCGGCCTGAGCCTGCCGCTATCGAAGCCCCGGTGCTGTGTAGCTACGGCGCGGGCGAAAGCACGACGAGCTGCCCGCCTGCGCAGAACGGACGCGTGCACGGCGCGCGCATCGGCAGCGGCCACCACTTTGGCGGCGACTACTCCGCTATTGCTGATCAAATCCTGGCATTTGCAGGGATTATGTCGCACCATGATTGATGTTTAGTTGGCAATGCGCGGATGCGCTAGAATTCTGGCTGCAGCGCGCAAACCAATAACGACACGCGCCGCAACACGATCATGTCGGTATACATAGATGCAACGAGCAGAATCGTGCACGACCAGGAGCAGAGCCTGGCCCTGGTCTGTCCGCACTGTCTGATCACCGCGCACATCACGCCGGCCGCGGTTCCCGGGTTTGAAGATCTGCAGGCGCACAAGCCGAAGCACGTCGGACTCGTCTATCGCTGCGATGCGTGCCTGGCCCCAATTTTCCTGCGCTTTACGGCGCGCATGTACGGCGCGAATCGAGTCGAACTCGCCCCGCAGTTCAATGAAGTCGAACGGCCGCGCGAGACCTTCGCCTTCATGCATCTGCCGGAGGAGGTCGAGCTTTTTTTCAAAGAGGCGCTGACCTGCTATTCGAGCGGCGCGTTCAATGCGTTCGCATCGATGTGCCGCCGCAGCGCGCAGGCAGTATTCGCGGACTTGGGGGAGACGGGCAGACTGCGCCTCTATGACGAGCTCAACAATGTGCGCGCGATGGCCGAGCTCGACGTCGAGACCTTCACGCGCATCAAGAGCGTGCTCTTCGGCAACGACTCCGATCCGCGCCCCAATGCGCCGCTGCTGGAGAGCTACGCCGCGGGCATGCTGTTGGAGATCATGAAGGACTTGCTCTACGAGGCCTACGTACGCAAAGGAAAGCTGCAGCAGGCGATGATGGTGCGCCGATTCTTCGTGGACGAAAAAGCCAACAATGTCACACAGCTTGCGAGCGTAACCGGCACCGACAGCCTGAAGTAGCCGTTACCCGTCAAGGGCAACTCAAGTCCGGCGTCTGGGCGCCGTTACCGGGCCCATGAGCGCTTCCGCACGCTGCATCGGCCGACAGGGACATCAAACCGCGCTTTCCGCATCCGGCGCAACCGCCGCGGACTTTCTCGACAAGCTCTCCTGCCGCCGACGTCGGCGCCCCATCGCCGGCCCGTCAGCCGCTCGTCGCGACCCATGCGGGGGGCATTGGCGCAGACTGTGACTGCCTTCACGCATGTCATCGTGATCACGCGCGCAACTTCGGATTCATTTCACAATAATTTATCGCGCGCCGCTGAACAATATCTCCGCGCGAGGGGCGCGCATCCCGACAGCGACCCTGATGATGTGGAGAAATAATGACGACAGCACAAGAAAGCGCGCTCGTGCCTGCCAAACAGCGTGACGAGCACATGTTGAGTAACGCAAGGCTCGTCACCGGCGGCGAGAGCGTCGCGCGACGATATCAATGAAACGCTAAGGTAACCTCATGAAACGAGTTGAACGGTTGTGCATGTTTGAGCGTGCCATCGAGGATACCGAACGCCGCCGCGCCGAGACGCTTGTCGCAAGCGAGCGGCAGCTCAGCGCGTGTGTAACAAAGCTTGCCGAACTCGAGGCGTACCACGAAGCCTATACGCGCCATTTGAATGAGCGTGTGGACGCTGGCATCGGCGCCGTCGGCCTGCGAGATTTTCAGGCCTTTCTCGCACGCCTCGCTGAGGCTGTGCGCCAGCAGACAGCACTCCTGACGCGGGCCTGGACCGAACGCGACGCCGAACTCCTGAGCTGGAAAAACGCCGCGCAACGCGCCGAAGTCGTCGGGCGGCTCCTCAGCCGCTGGAAAAATGAGGAGCAGCGCTTCGGCGATTTCTCCGGGCAGCACAAGTCCGACCGTCGCGCGCAACGTCATGCTCTGCGCGAGCGAGCAGCACTTGGCGCTTGAAAACGCACCCGCTGCCTCCGCAAGGACAGCGCTCTTGCCCTCGGCCACGACTTCTGCCACGGCAACGAGCGCAGCAGCCGCGCCCGCAGCACCCGCCAAAAAGGGCAATGCGGCACCTCCGACTCTCGCGCCGACTCCTGCAAGGCTAACAGTTGCGCCGCCCACTCTTGCGGCGTTTTCCGCCCCGCCGCCTACTGTTACGCCGCCGACTATTATGCCTGCAGTTGCAGCGCCGGCACGCGCGGCGTCGAGCCGCGCCACAGTTACCGCCCCCGCCGTACCCGCGGCACAGTTGCGCATAGCGAAACCCAGCAAGCCGAAGAGCGCCGCGGCGCCAAATAATACCGACGCCGGTGCGCGCGCCGATACGTCGGCACCAGCGGCCGACTCGTCCTGCGCATGGCTGTTGTCGGGCATATGCGTCCCGACCCTGCAGCCGGCGGCGAGTCTCGCTCCTACTGCATCGACATCAAAAGTATTCACGGTGACGAACGACTGCGAAAAGACCGAACCCACGCCTGATCCAGTCGATGCGACTGAGACTCCGGCTGTCTGCACAACTGCAGTGGCCCAATCGGATCCTATCGGGTCTGCGCTCAGCGCCGACGCACCGGCACCTGGAGCCCAATCGGACGTGTCGCGCCGACGGCGGGTGAGCCGCGTCCGTCGATTCAAGCAGTCCTGAGGAAGAGCCCAGCGAACCTCATGACGGCATGAGAGATCTGCAAGGCCTGGATCGCGATCGGACCGCAGGTGCGGCAGCGCACGCCACGCCGTCGGCGCGCCGTAATAGCCAGCCGCGTAAGGTCGGCCGCGCATTCACCTTAGACTGAACGCACGGGATTACTCCGGTGCCGCGCTAGTCCCCCCTTTTTCCGCTCACGGCACGGCGAATTTCAGGCCCTGCCTCGGCTCCCCGGCTGCGTGTTCCTATTTCAATGTGCCGGGCAGCTTGCGCTGCTCCACTTGCCCGTGTACGTCGCGACACCGTGCATTGTTTGCCCGTTACCGGTCAATGTAACTGTCATTGATCCTGTGCCGTTTTCCGCATCCAGCAGATGGATTTTCCCGTGAACCTCCGCCGTCATCCCAGAGTTCTTGCCGAAGTCGCATCCCACTGCCTGCACCTCCATGTCGGTGCTCGTCGAATTCAGGACGGTCCAAGTGCAGTCGTCGCCAGATCCGTTCGCCCACGGATTGGTGTTCAAATCCTTCGTCGTTACACACGAATTGTAGGTTGTCGTCTGTGGCGCTGCCTTCATCATGGCCGCCATTTGGGGTGGCAGGTCGGTCCAAGTGATAGCCTTAGTCATGCGCCAGAGGCCAGGCTTGGCGTTGAGGGGCTGAAACTGTCCCGCCGCCGCCGCAAAAACGACGGCAACCGCCGAACAGACTACAACAACCAAAAGTATCTTTCGCATAGTCGTTCTCCATCAGGAATTGTGGAGCGCACTCGTGCCCTCTCGACCGCGCGCCAACTCTGCGGTCCAGGATTGACGACAAATGGGTCGTTTCCATCCCCGCTGGACTTGCCTAGCTTCAATGGACAGTTCGTGATCTCTCTGTTGACCAAATTTGCGTTAATGATGCGCCTGTTAGGGTCTGCTCGGCAATGAGGGATAGTAGACCCGCCTTGCGTCTAGGTCCTTCTCATAAAGGGCCGTATACGGCACCCGGCGCAGTGCGGCCACTGAATGCGCTCGAATCGATGTCTCAAAGCGGACACGCTGCCGCTGCGTCTGCTAATGTAGCCAGTCTGGTTGCAGGGGGATATCAACATGCCGATCCGCTTCGCGGTGTCGCTCGCAATTGTCATCGCGCTCGCAGCTTTTGCCGATCCTGCACGGGCCGATGAGAAGTTCACGGGGTATCTATGCTGCAATATGCGCACGGATGGTTCCTGGATCAGTGACATCAACTACGCCGAAAATGGCAAGACCGTCATCCCCGCCGGTACGCCCGTCAAGGTCGTGGGCTATGGCCGCCAACGGGTTCACATCGAGATCGGCGGCAAGAAACAGGCGATCGGCAACGACTATAGCCGGGATCTTGCGCTGGAGGCATTCGCAAAACGCTACGTAGTAGCGGAAAGTCCGGCCGATAAGTTGGCGCAATATCCAAAGCCCATCCAGGACGCCATCACCTCGATGCGTCTAACCAAGGGCATGAGCCGCGAACAGGTACTGATGGCCGTCGGTTACCCGGTGAGCAGTGAAAATCCCCATCTTGATGCGAAGGTCTGGCACTACTGGCTGTCGAGCTATGCCGAGTTTCGCGTTACGTTCGACGATCGGGGCCTGGTCACCGACATCGATGCCGATCCAGACACTCGCGATAGAGTAGTCATGAAGTAGCACATCCGGAACGCCGCGGACCGACGGCGACTTGAATTTTTTCTGCGCGCCGGCTGCCTACCGCCCGACAAGTGACCTCCAACCATCCGTTAGAGTGTCCCCAAGCTGTCAGTCACGAACGGCGCTTACCGGTTAGAAGCGTCCGTTGCTACCGGTATTCATGCCATCGTGCTCACGGGTTCTATCCGTGCCTTGCGCGAGCGGGATGCTCGGCTCGGCGGAACCCGCGGGGACGAAA
>PLIX01000210.1:8307-9354 GCA_003140135.1 Gammaproteobacteria bacterium | reverse complement strand
GAATCTTGGGTCCTTTACTCATGAAGACAATTGACTAAATATCGATAAGTATCATCTACTCTTTAGATAGCTATGCTCGATAACGTCACCATCAATCAACTTCGGGCCTTCGTTGCCGTGTGTGACCAGGGAAGCTTTTCCAGGGCTGCACGGCAGCTGAACCGTGCACAGTCGGCGATCAGTCACGCGATCAAGGCACTCGAGAGGGCCTTTGATGTGGAGCTGTTCGAGCGCAACACCCGCAAAGCGACGCTGACGGCCGCGGGCCGCAGCCTCCTGCCTGATGCTCGTGCGGTGATCTCACGCACCGAGGAGATGAAGACGCGCGCGGTTTCCATTGCTGAAGCCGGGGTACCGCAAGTCTCGATTGCCGTGGATACCTATTTTCCGCGCGCGCACCTGATTGAATGCCTGCGCAGCCTGCAGGCGGACTTTCCANNCAAATGGTGACCGTCTGTGCGCCATCGCATCCGCTGGCCGCAATCGCGGGGCCGATCCCGCGGGAGGAATTTGGCCGGCACATCCAGCTCGTCGTAACCGACAATCAGCCCGATGCGGAAAAGACCCAACAGGGGGTCGCCGGCGAACGCCAGTGGCGGGTGAATGACCTCGGCGCGAAGCACGATTTGCTCAGGGGAGGCTTGTGCTGGGGGCACATGCCGTGTCATATGGTTGCGGAAGACCTCGCGAATGCAACACTCGTCGAACTCCAACGGCGCGCATGGCACATGCGCCCCCTCACCTTCATGATCTCGCAGCGGCGCGGGTACTCGTTTTCCGAATGCGAGACACGGCTGGTCGAGCTCCTTGGCAATCCTCAGCGCTTCCCAAAGGATACCAGCCAGCGCTCCGTCGCACGCAAAGGCGAAAAACCCTGAAGGCCCGCCATGCGTGAGCAACAGTCAGTACGGCCTGCCGCTCCTCGACGGATGTCCGCAACGTAGATGAACAGCAGTCTGCTTTCTGGAATCCTCAATGGCTGCAACGGGTCGGGTCCAGGCATTGACTGGATCGGGCACCAGTATCGGACGCGCGGGTCGCCGTGAA
>PLIX01000210.1:0-8293 GCA_003140135.1 Gammaproteobacteria bacterium | reverse complement strand
CCTTAGGCGCCATGGGAACAGCTTTCGATTCTAACGAAAACTAGCTGACCAAGGGCAGCCGCAAGTTCCTTTTCGCGACGCTCCACGGCTTGCCGTTCACGCTGGCGAAGCGCCTCGATTCCCTGGCTACTCGCGGCGGCAATGCTCTCGAGCGCCTGCTTCGCAAAACCCTGCTCGACGGAAAAGCTCTTGTCGCAGTGAGGGCGCACGAGCGCCGTCGAAGGGGAGAGCAACAATGATTCGGGCTGCAATTGCTTGGTTACCCACCACGGCAGTTGGCGCTCTGACGGAAATTGCTGAAATAATCGACGCCAATTCTTGAAATCGACACAAGCCTCTCATTCTCTCATTGATCGCTTCCTCGATATGACCCGTGATGGCCAGTCGGTTGGCGATCTTCATCCGCCAGTTCCATCATCGGACCAGTACTCTTGGCCTGCCTTGGGGAGGCTTCGTTTACCGGCTACACAGGAGAAACCAGATGAAGACATTCCGGGAAGATCACAATGTGGCCTCGTGGGCCGCGGTCCACACTGTCAGTACAGAGGACCAGATAGCAATGACCGCCATGCGCGCTGCTGTTGAACCAAGCAAGGGGAAGCTTCAGGGAGCCGGGGCGCGAGGTTTCTTTGACGCCATCATGGAGGGAGTGGCAGCGCCTTCCGGCATCATCTACGAGGCGGACAAAATTGGCGGCGTCCCGGGATGGTGGTGCCGACCTAAGGATGCGCGGCCAAGTCAGGCAGTGATGCACATACACGGCGGGTGGTTCAACTTCGGCTCCGCCCAGTCTTTTCGCCATTTAGTTGGCCACATCGCTGCCTCCGCCGGGGTAGCCTCATTCGTACCGGATTACGCGCTAGCGCCGGAGCATCCGTTTCCCGGTGCCGTTGCGGATATCCGGGCTACCTATTTTGGGCTAGTCGATCGGGACTTCTCGCGGATCGCCATCACGGGCGACTCGGCTGGCGGGAACCTGGCACTTGGCTTGCTCGCGTATCTCGCGTCCGAAGTTGACCCAAAGTGCGATTGCCTCGTTGGTGGCGTAGCACTTTCACCTGTAACAGATTTGGCTTTCTCGGGAGACAGTTGGTCGACCCGCGCCGAGGCGGATCCTCTGTTCATCAAACCGCAAGCGGACGGGCTTGCCTCTGCCTATTTAGCCGGTCACGACGCTTTAGATCCGTTTGCCTCACCGCTATACGCCCGACTGGAAGGTCTAGTACCTGTCCGCGTCCATGTCGGCAACGACGAGGTACTTCTGGATGATTCTGTTCGCTTCGTTGAACGTGCGGTGGCAGCGGGAGTTGATGCTCGCCTCGATGTATGGGAAGGCATGATTCATGGATTCCTCGGAAATGTTGGGCGCCTCGCTGCCGCCACGGCAGCACTTCGACTCATAGGGGAATTTATGAATGCCCGGTTCGGCAAAAAAAATCTCATTAAAGGAATTCGTCTATTGCCAGCATGCAAATTAGCCACCCGTTGGAACTCAGATATAGCGCACGATGTCGTGAAACGAGGTCGTGCCGCGTAGCGCTGTGATACGCTGGCTTGGGCTCCGGCGTGTAGTAACCACGGGCATACTAAACTCTGAACTTGGAGATTTGCGAAGTGAGAAAAACGTACACCGGAAGCTGCCACTGCGGCGCAGTCCGCTTTGAGGCTGACATAGATTTCAGTGCCGGCACCATGAAATGTAATTGTTCTATCTGTACAAAAAATAGAAACTGGAACGCCATAATCATGCCGGACGCGTTTCGGCTACTCACTGAAGAGGACGCAATGAGTGACTATCAGTTTGGTAAAAAGAGCGTGCATCACTTGTTTTGCCGACAGTGCGGCGTGCACGCGTTTGAGCGTGGATACGCGAAAAAAATAGGCGGCGACTTCATCGTGGTTTTGGTCGCTTCATTAGACAACGTAGACTTAGAAGAACTCATCGCAGCACCAATTCGCTATGTCGATGGACGCAACAATAACTATGGAGCTGTGCCAGCTGAAATACGGCATCTCTGACTGATTGGAGCGCCCACTCATTGCTGAGACTGTCTCAGAATTCGTGACTTTCACTTCCGTAGTTAACTCAGACCTCTGAAGTGCGGCGCCCTCCGCCTCTCTTGGCAGAGGGCGCCGCAATTTCTTCGTGCGGCGCAGTTGTTGGGTCGAGCAACCGGGGACCCGATCCTTGCTCAGAGAGGTGATCCGAGGAGTTACGCAGCCGGCAGATCTTCAGCGACAGGCAGCCGCAGCCAATGCATCCGTCGAGCTCGCGACTCAATTTCTGCAGGATCCGTATCCGACGCTTAAGATCAGCTCGCCACTGCGCCGATAAGCGCTTCCAGTCAGACGCGGTTGGAGTTCGCTTTCCCGGTAAGGAGTCCATCGCTTTGCGGATTGTGGCCAGTGGCAACCCCAGGCGCTGAGCCACTTTGATGACTGCAACTCGTCGCAAAACATCACGCCCATAGCGGCGCTGGTTTCCTGAGGTGCGCCACCCTCGTATGAGTCCTTTCGTTTCGTAAAAATGGATTGTGGAGACCGCAACGCCACTGCGAGCGGCCATCTGGCCCGCCGAGAAGGGCCGTTCGGGTTGATGCGGGTTTAGGCGATCCATGTATTCTTGACCTCAAGTACGGTTGAGGTTTTACGATTTCCTTACCCGCGATTCAAGTGCCGCTGCTACAGCGCTCGCTAACCGATCGAGTCGCGCCGATAGGAGCATTGTGAGCACTGAACGCAGCCGTCGCTACTACCTCGCCTTGCTCCTGCTCAGTAATGTGTGCGCGAGCGCGTCATGGGGGACTGTGTCACCGACGATCGTCGCCAACTGCCTGCAGCGCGGCAGCAGCACGCTTACCATCGGCATCCTGACGAGCATCTGGGCGTTGCCGTTCCTTCTGGCCGCCCCCCTTTACACGCGCATTGTAGGGCGCATCAGCGCTAAGCCCGCTCTAGTGGTCGGGATGATCGCCGATGCAGCGGCAGTCTGGCTATTTCCGTTGGCGCCGTACGACTGGGCGTGGATTGTTCTGCAGATCGTCACCGGGGCGATGCTGGGACACTTCTCGCTCGTCACGGAGGCGTGGCTCAACCTCTTCGCGAGCGAGCGCACTCGCGCTCGGGTGACTTCCCTCTACGGGATTCTTCCGGCCGTCGGATACGCGGTGGGTGCGGGCATCTACGCAGTGGTTGGGTACCGAGGGTACGCACCATTTCTTGCCGGTTCAGCGGCTATGGCCTTTGGAGTTCTTCCGGTGCTCTTCATCCCCAAAAAGGCCGGTGACATCGTTCTCGGCGGCGAGGAGCGACTGCGTCATGCATTCAGGCGAGCCCCACTCCTGCTGACAACCGCCCTTCTCGCCGGTGTCCTCGAGATGGTGCCGTGGAGTCTGATGCAGGTGTATGCCGTCGCCAACCAGTGGTCCACGCGCGCCGCCGGCTTTGCGCTCCCAGTCTTCTATTGGGGCCAGGTATTGTTGTCCTATCCTCTCGGATGGCTTGCGGATCGCGCGCCGAGACGGACCGTTTTGCTCGGCACGAGCGCTGCTGCGGTTCCGTGCATGGTAGCGATGGCGCTACTCGCGCGCTCGCCCGGGATGTGGTTTATAACCTTCCTGACGGGAGGGATTGCAACCGTCACTTATACACTGGGGCTGGCGATTCTCGGTCAATGCTTCCCTGCCGCCAAACTGGTCAGCGCCAACGCGGCCTACATCGCATGCTATGGAGTCGGGACGATTGCGGGCCCTCCCATGGTCGGCGCGCTAATGGATCGGTTTGGACCCAGCGCACTACCCACAGCTTTGGGATGCACGAGCGCTTGTATTTTCCTCTGTGCGGCCGCGGCTCGGGTTGAATGGCGACAGCCCGAAGCTGCGCGGTGTATTGACCTCAGCTGACCGTCGTGCTCAACACGATAGCCTTATTTTCCAGTTCCCGCCGCAACGGCAGCACGGGTCGATTCATTGATCGCATTGCGAGGGAGTTGGGTATCGATGTCGTCGATCTTTCGAGCCTGAGAATGACGTCTTACGACTACGCTCATGCCAACGGAGTGATGACTTCGAGCCCTTGATGGACCGTGCGCTGTCGCACGAGCAGATCATCTTTGCGACACCCATCTATTGGTACGCCGCCAGCCCAACAATGAAGATCTTCCTCGATAGGATTTCTGATTTCCTCGAACTGCCGGATCTTCTGCCCAAAGGTCGCAGACTACGAGGGAAGAATGCAAACATAGTCTGCACGTCGATCTGTGATGAACCATCGGCGGCCTTCATGGGCACTTCCGCGAGACCTTTGATTATCTCAGCATGAATTATGGCGGATTGGCGCACATCAATTGTCAGGATGGATATCTGCCTGACGCCCACGATTCGGAGGCGTTGGCATTTGCAGCGCTGGTGAGGGAAGCGGTGCTTGCTTAGGTCGATGGCGTGCCGCTTAAGATATTTCGTCTATTCGTAGCCTTTGACATCACGGCCTTATCCTCGCTTCTGTGTATAACATTCCATCCCAAGCTGGCGTAGTACTCTTCTCGCCCGACCGTCGATAGATAAAGTGTCTCGACCCCAAGCGCCGCTGCCTTTTCAACAACTGCTTGGATGAGAGCCGCACCTACTCCCCGGCGCCGGTACTCAGGCGCGACGTAAAAGAACCTCGCTCCCACAGCCGTGAGAGCGAGGCGGTCCACATATCAAAGCAGTCCCGATTCTGCGAGGCTTCGCACTCAGCACAAATATTGCGGCGATCGTGGCTATTCCATTGTGGCTCTGCTTTGCAGTTACCAACTACAGCTAAAGGATGAGAACAAGGCGGCCAGTAATGGACGCTTACTTCCAGCACCGCTCAAATCAATGATCAATCGCTTGAGTGATTAGTGCCTCGTCAGAGCTAAATTCCGGGCTTTCCATCATATAAGTCCATATTATTTATATAGTTATATCAGCATCGCTGAAACTACATTAATACCTTGAACCGCTTGTTGGTGACGAACACTCATGGTCAATTCGTGGAGGCGCTCGCGCCCTTTTTGAATTGATCCAACATGTTTCGCACGATTTCGTCTCGCGACAACGTCCGTCCAAGGCCGGTGTTGTGGAAGTAGAGCGCCTTCAAGAAAGCCAGGTCGCCGGCCGTGATTCCCACGGGCTTTTCGCGGGACTGACACGTGGGTGACATGAGGTCCAGAGCGCTCGGCAGCGAGTCACAATGGTCCGGCGACTGGATTAACGACAGGCCGACCATGGCCGCATAATCCGCGATAGAACCGGCGGTCGCGCCCGCGACCTTATTCGTATCGATCACCAGGATCACATCGAGAATGCCGCGCCGTGCATCGTTGCCATGCATGCTGGTCGGAATCACGAAGGGCCACAGCGCTCGAAGATCGAGCCCGCGCAGGAGGCCGGCATCCGCGTTCAGCACCGCCGCGCCCCCGCCGACGGTGACGTACCAGCCCTGGATGGGGTGATTGGCGCTGTGCTCCAGAAGCTTCTCGGTTTGATGTGGATATTTCACGCCGAGCGAGCTGTTTGCCCATTCGAGCACGGCCGCCATGGACTTTTCCGGATCCGTGGTGAACAGAACTTCGAGATTGGGTTTGCAATGCATGTCCTGTGTCAGTGGCGCTCCTACGTAGGTCCCGATGGCGTGAATGCGCGCCGTCACGAAGTCGTTGTAGCTGGGCTCCAGTCCGAGCGTCAGCGGGCAAATGCTTTGCGACCTTCCGCCGCGCCATCGCACCAGTCCGCCGCCAACCGTACCGACCGCCGAGGGATAGTTCGTCGTGCCATGGTGGACGACGAAATCGAACAGGCTGTCGCCCGCCAATTCTGCAGGAGTAGGCGGTCGTGGAGCGATGGCCATCACATCCGGCAGTTGCGTCTGCATCGAAGGCGCGGCCGAGGTCGCTCGGATGGCTACCGTCTCACCCACGCGCGTGTACGACAGTCCGGTATTGCGGAGCAAGATGCTCAAGGCCTCGTGTACTGAATAGTCGCCGTTCAGCCCTTCGGACTGTAGCGGCGCAACGTCGGCGTCGGCCACCGCCACCTGAACACCGCTTTGAGTGGCGAACTGCACCAGCGCGTTCCCGAGTTGCGCGGAGCGGATGTCAAAATGCACATTCTTGTCCAGCAGGTCGTCGGCATAAGCGTGCGGCATCCATGAGAGGCAAACTGCCATCAGTGTCAGCCCAACTCGAAGCGCTCGCGCGCCACGCACGATTGCCTCGGAATCGGCTCCATTGACGGGTAACTCAACTTTTGCGCGGCAAGATTTCGATTCCATTGGAATTCTCCTTGACGACCTCAACCGAAAAGATCTGCTTCAGCGCGTCGAGCCAGTCCTGCACCCGCTGCGTCGACACGGTTCCGGTGAAGCGCGCACCTTGCAACGCCGACGAGACGACGATCGTCTGTGGAATGAAGCGATTGAGCTCACCCACCACCTGCGGCAACGGTTCGCCGATAAATTGCAGCACGCCGTCACGCCACGACGCCGCACGCTCGGGATCGACAGTCACTACACTCAGCGCGGGCGCCACGCGCGACACCGTGACCCGCTGCCCGACACCGGCGCTGAATGACCCGACCCCGCTACCTGGCGCGGCCCCCATGATTCCCGCACCGGGCGCGATCGCAACTCGCCCCTCAATAACCGTCACCACTGTATCTTGCGGCTCGGTCCGCACGTCGAAGGCCGTGCCGGCGGCCGTCGCCGTCACGTCATTGGCGTGCACCACGAAGGGTCTCAGGGTGCCGCGAGCGACGACGAAATAGGCCTCCCCTCGATCCAGCCACAGCTCGCGCCTAAACCAGGACATGCCCGCGCGCAAGTGGGAGCCGGGTGCCAGGTCGAGATGCGATCCGTCGGCGAGCGTCTCGTGGATCTCCACACCGGATGAAGTGTCGAAGATCTGAGTCCGCGGGTATTGCACCATCAGCCACCCGCTCGCGCCCACCAGACCAAGAACGCTCGCTGCCAGCCCAACCGACAAGTACCGACGTCGTAGTTGCCTCGCCCGCGGAGATGATCCGAATCCCATCCACACTTCCTGCATGCGCTCGAATGCGGCTAAGTTACGAGCGTCCCGGCCGCACCACTCCATCCACGCCTCAATCTCATCGGGCAGGTCGGAGCAACGCATTGTCTGCACCCATTCACCGGCTTCGTGCAATCGCCGGATCTCTTCGGGCGAAGGGTTCGATGTCGTCATAGCGAAACCTCGTGCCGCGCTTGGTCGGCATTCCAGCCGTCCAGGCGTAAGCGACAATAGACCATGGCATAGGTCACATAGCGCCGAACCATTCGGTCGGATAGACCCAATCGCGCTCCGACCTCAGGCTGCGTCAATTCCTGGATCCGATGCAGGTCGAATACCTGTCGACATTTGCCGGGCAACTCCTCCAGGAAACCGAGTAGTTGCAGCGATTGCTCGCGCGCCTCAAGTTGCACGGCAGGATCCCCGCCGCCCCGATCCCCGGCCAATCCGCGCAGAAGTTCTGCACCTTGGTGGGATCGCTGCACCGCGCGATGCCGCAACCTATCGATCGCCAGATGAGTCGCCGTCTTGAAGAGATACGCGCGCAGCATATTCGGGGTACCCGGCTGCTTCAGCTGAAGCAAACGGACATAGGCCTCTTGCGCGACTTCGCGGGCCTCATGCACCGAGTGCAACCGACCGATGAGGAAGGCGACCAGCATGCGGTTGTGCTCGCGAAACAATTGCGACAGCGTTGTGCGGCTCGCATCGCCAGCGGGTGCGGAGCCCGGATCGACAACCGCCGCGACATCAGTACTCGTTCCTGCCAGCTGCGAGCCTGCGGTGGGCATGTCCTCTAGCCTAGGCTTCCGGGTGTCACTCGTCACACTGGTAATACGGCCGACTCAAAATATCCGGAACCCACTACAGGGGTCGCGCACTTTTCGTGCATCGCTTGATCTTGATGCGACCCCATTACCTAATCCTCGCGGCGTTGCCGCAATTCGATTGGGCCGAGCGCCGGGACTCGAGGAGCTCGTGCCAGTCAGCCGCAGATGCGAAGTGCCTCCAAAAGACTCCTTAATCCAGGCCGCTCAGCGCGATCCACGCCGGCGAGAGCGCATCGGCCGCACGTCCGATCTCTTCATCGGTCGTCGAGCGGCCCAGAGTGAGCCGAACAGCACCGATTGCCTCCTCAGGCGGCATACCCATCGCCAGAAGAACGGCCGACGGTGCCTCATGTCCGGCGTGACACGCCGCGCCGGTAGAAGCCGCGACCTCCGGAGTCGCGGCGAGCAGCGCAAT
>PLIX01000307.1 GCA_003140135.1 Gammaproteobacteria bacterium | reverse complement strand
TCGCGGTAGCCCTTGGCGCGCAGCGCCGTCAGCAGTGCCAGGCCGTTTGGCAGCGCCGGATTAGGGATACCAAACTCGGCATCGATGAACGCCGTCTCGCCATACAGCGCCGCAAATTCGGCGTTGGCGGCATTGCCGGCCAGGTTGTCTATCGTTTCGATGTGAGTCTCGATATGACCCCGCTCGGCCGTGACAAAAGCATCGATGCGAAAGTGGGCCGGCAGCAGGGCGGTGAACTCGCCCTCGAAGCCGTAAATGTCGACCTTCGGCAGGTTGTCGACGCCGCCGTCAAAATTTATCAAGTCCTCAGCGTGATACTGCATGTTCTTGTCGATGTAGTAGAACGCGGCGAGATTTGCGAGGAAGGTGTGGTCGAGCAGCGAGCTCTTCGAGCCAACCTCGAACGCCGTGATCGTCTCCGGCGCGTAGTTTGGCGGAACGACGGCGGGTGCGGTGCCCGGGTTGCCGCCGCCGGGCTTGTAGCCGGTCGAGATACTGCCGTAGAGCAGGTTGTCGGGGGTGATCTGCTCATCGACCCCGGCCTTCCACGTCAGCTTGGATGAGTGTTGGCTCAGGTGCACAAGGCCGCCGCCGATGCTCGGGTCTCCGAAATAGTTGTCGAGGAAGGTGGAGTTCCTGTCGTCCGTGTAGCGAAACCCGGCGGTGGCGCGCAGATCATCCGTAACATGGTACGTGGCCTGCCCGAAGCCGGAGACCGAGGTGCGCCGGAGCGCATTCAGAGTCTCGAAATACAGCGTGCCGGCATCGAGTTCAGGCGTCGCGAGCGCTTCCGCGGCCGGATCCGGCAGTCCGATCGTGTCGGGCGCATTGGGCTCCTCGGCATTGCGCAAGTACTGCGAGTACGCATCGGTGACGCGCGAATGCAGGAAGAAAGCACCCGCGACCCAGTCGATGCGGCCGCCGGGCTTCGAGCTGAGGTCGAACTCCTGGGTCACCGCATAGTTCTGGTGCGTCACGTACTGGTCGTTCTCGCCGCCATACAATGGCGTCGCTAGGGCTATCGTGAGGCCGCTCTCCGAGTTCGATCCGCCCTGGTTCATGTATTGCAGGCTCGATAGCGACTTGAATATCATCGCATTGAAATTGTATGTCCCGGTGAGCGTCGCGATCGTCTGCTCATTGTCGTAGACGCCGGGCCAATCGCTCGTCTCGTCCCGGGGATCAGGATTCGGGTCGAGGATGTTCTTGCTCTCCGGCTCGTGCTGGACCACTTTCGCGTACTCAATCGAACCGAGCAGCGAGAAATCCTCGGTCGGCTGCAGCAGGGCGGAGAGCCGCACGTGATAGTTATTGGTGTCGTTAAGGCGATAATCCCCGGGGGGGATGGCGGTCGCGGTGACATAGCCTTTCTGCTTGTCGATATCGCCGGCAAAGCGCAGTGCGAGCGTATCGGATACTGGCACGTTGATGGCGCCGCGAAAGTGTTCGAGGTCCAGCGAACCGAACTCGCCATCCACGTACCCCTTGACCGCATCGAGGGTCGGTTGCACGGTGATGATGTTCAGCGTGCCGCCGACCGAGTTCTGGCCGAAGACGGTGCCCTGGGGCCCGCGCAGCACCTCGAGGTGATCGAGGTCGAGGAAGCCAAGGCTCAATGACAGCGGGTTCGGGATGAAAAATCCATTTTGGTGCAGCGAAACCGACGCCGGCGAGCCGTCGTCCTGCGGGGAGTTGAGGCCAATGCCGCGGATCGTCAGGTCGAAGTTGTAGCCGTCGCTCTCGCCGATGAGCAGGCCCGGCACCGCGCCGTTCAGGTCCTCGGCGCTCTCAATCCAGTTCTGCGCCAGGGCATCGGCCGTAAGTGCCGTGATCGCCTCCGGCGCATTTTCGATTCCCAGGTTCTCCTTCTGACCGACGACGACGATGGTTTGGAGTTGGTCCGTCGAGTCTGACGTGGCCGCTCCAGCCACGGGCGCGAGCAAAATTCCACCGACGATCCACGATGCTCTCTGGTTCGCGTGGCGCATTAAATGATCCCCTTATCTTTATCTCGTGCTCATGCCGCAATCGGCATCGAAATGTTTTTATGCTGAACCAAGTTCTTCCCTTGGTTCAAGAATAGTGTCACTAAGCCATCCCTGTGACAATATCATTCATGGTTTCACTTCCGATATTGGTTCGGGCCAGCGCTCCGCGCTGGGGCAATGGTGCGGCGTGCGCACCGCGTTGGGCATCGGCCACGAGGGTGCCGGACGGCTCAAGGGATTGCCCCGTGGACGATCCGCCCGCCGACCATCGTCATGACGACGTCCGTTTTCCCAATGGCTACGGGCGGCACCGAAAAAATGTCCTGAGACAGAACCGCGAGATCGGCGAATTTCCCAACCTCGAGGCTGCCGACTTGGCTGTCTGCGAACGCGGCGTACGCAGATCCGCGCGTATAGGCGTCGACGGCCTGCCTCACGGTCACGCGCTGCTCAGGCGTGTAGAATTTGCCGGTGGGGCGCGCTCCGGCCATCGCAGCGCCGTCCAGCGGCAGATCGATAATGTCGGCCGTGTCGGCGGAATGCCAAATCTCACGCGTCGTCGCTTCCTGAATGCCGATAAACGCATTCGGCGGCCATGAACAGGGCCAGTCGCTGCTGAACCCCACGACGACGCCCTGTTTGAGGAAAGTCTGCCACTGATCGCTCGGAGTCGGCTCTTTGGGATCGGCGTTCGTGCCTGACTCGCCGCAACAAAATGCGGGTGAGGTGACATCGATGACAGAGAGCGCAGCATAGCGTGGGAAATCGGCGTCGCGCACCGACGAGCTGTGCTCGATGCGCAGCCGCCGCTCTCGCGGTCCGTTGCTGCGCTCAGCTTGCTCGTAGGCATCGAGCACCATGTGGACGGTATCGAAGCGCGTCGCATGCGTCATGAGCTGATAGCCGCGTCGATCGAGTTCCACGACCAGCGTCTTGAATTGATCCGGCCGGTAGACGAGCGGCGCCAGGAGGCCCGTGAATCCGTCGGCAAAAAACTTGACGAGATTCGCCGCCACCCATTCGTCGTGATACATGGTTCGCGCTTCATCGAGATCCGCGAGAAACTGCGGGGTGAGCCGATGCGGCGTCGCAATTGCACCGAATGCGGTGCGCGTGCGCACGGTTAGCGCACCACGATCGCGCAGCGCCGCATATAATTTTATTTCCGCAAGATCGCCGGTCGCATTGACGATGCTCGTGATTCCGTAGCGGTTTAGTTCGCGCGTCGCCACTTGGATCATCGCGAGCTGCTCTGCGACGGTCAACGTCGCCCGCACATATCGCTCGACCGCCTCCATCGCCGCCTCGATCAATACGCCGGTCGGATGACCGCTCGCGTCTCGAATCACGTTGCGCTCTTCCACGGGATCGGACAGGGGCTCATCCGTAATTCCCGCGAGCGCCAGGGCCTTGGCGTTGAGCCACATGGCGTGCTCGGAAATATTATGAACTATGATCGGCCGGTCGCTGACGGCCTCGTCGAGAAGTGCATGCGTCGGTGCGAACGGCGGTGTCGGACTGAAGTCGGCACGCCCCAACAAAAGCTTTTCGTCCGGGTGGCGCGCGGCGTAGTCGCGAATCCGCGCGATCAGAAGCTTGGGCTTGCCCGGCGTAATGCTCGCTGCGGGCGTCGATAAATTGAATCCATGCAGCGCGACCGCACCGAGCCATACGTGGATATGCGCATCGACGATGCCGGGAATCACGGTATGGCCATGCAGGTCGATGACGCGCGTCGCTGGGCCGCGACGCGCCGCAGACTCCGCGTCGGCTCCGACCGCATCGATGCGCGAGCCCGTCACGGACAGCGCTTCGGTCCACGGCGAACTCGGCACACCGGTATAGATGTGCCCGTGGAGCAGCACGAGGTCGCTCGCGGACGCGCCCGCGGCAGACGCGAGTGCGACCAAGAGCGCTAAACCGATGAATTTCCATGAACTGGCGCGCACGAGCACCTCAATGAACCAATTTCGCGGATTGGTTCGGCGTCGCCTCATTCGATTCGAGTCTGCCGGGTAGCAAACCGAAGGTCAACGGCCGCGCTCAGCCTGCTGCGCCGTCGTCGATGACCGCGAGGGTCGCCGCGACGCCGGCCGCGACGTCGAGCCGATGACCGAGCGCGCGCAGCGCGCCGCCGAGCGCGGTCACGGCGACCACGGAATAGATGGGTCTCGCAGTCGGACCCATATGGCCGATGCGCACGAGCTTGCCGAGCGTCTCGCCGCGCCCCGACGAGAACATGACGCCGTAGCGCGCGCGCGCGGCCGCCCGCAGCGCTGCGTCCTCGACGCCTGCCGGAATCCGAACGGCCGTCGCCGTCGGAGAGGCGGTGCGGACGTCGGCCGGCCACAGGCGCAGACCCATTGCGAGAACGCCGGCGCGGCATGCCGCGGCGGTCAGGGCATGCCGGGCCCAGACCCGCTCGGGCCCCTCGCTCAAGTACCGATCGAGGGCGGCATCCAGCCCGTTGATTTCCGCGACCGACGGTGTGAACGGGAACGGCCGATCGCGGCGCCACGCATGCTCCCAATCGAGAAAGCTCAAGATCGAATCGCGCGGCGCGTCCGGGTTTTGCTTCATCTTCTCCCAGGCGCGCGGCGTCACGCCGACGAGCGAAAGGCCCGGCGGACACCCGAGGCATTTGTTGGGCCCGGTAATGAACAGATCGGCAGAACAAGAATCGGGACCGATATCCATGCCGCCGAACGACGAGACCGCATCGACCAGTAGATAGGCGCCGCGCGCCGCGACGATCCGGCCGATCTGCGCCACCGGATTGATGGTCCCGGACGGGGTGTCGTGGTGGCACACGGCGACGACACGGATATCCGGCCGCGCCTTGAGCAACGCCGCGACGCTCGCCGGATCGATGATTTCATCGTACGGTACGCGGATCTCGAGCAATTCCGCGCAGTAGCGCCGCGCCCAGAAGCCGAACCCCGCTCCGTAGACGCCCGAGACGAGATTGAGGACGACGTCCTGCTTGGCGATCAGCGACGCCGCACCCGCCTCGAGCGCGAGCACCGGCTCGCCCTGCAGAATCACGGGCATGTGCGCAGTGCGCAATGCCGAGCGCAGCTTCTCCTCGACCCGTTCGTAAAAGCCGAGAAATGCCGGATCGTAGTCATACAGCACCGGCCTCGCCAAACCGCGCAGCACTTCCGGGTAGGCATCCACGGGCCCGGTCGTCAGCGTAAATATCGGGTCTTCATCCGTTGTGATCGACATCGCCGATCTCCTTGGTGTGGTCTTCGTCAGCGCCCGCCGCGCACATAGGGCGTGCCCAATGCGGACGGCAACATGCTGTGCCGGGCGAAGATCACCAGCACTAGCATCACCACGGCAAACGGCAGCATCTGCACGACGTCGGTGGGCACATCGATGCCCGCCACCTGCAGAGCCGTCGTCATTGCAAGACTGGCGCCGAACAAGGCGGCGCCGATCAATACCCACAGCGGCCGTCCGCGCGCGAGCATCGCGAGCACGATGCCGATCACGCCAGCGCCGCCGGTCATGAAGGGCACGAACAAACCCGCACCGACGTTCGCCATGTACGCGCCGCCGAGCCCGGCCAGAAATCCCGTGCACAGCACCGCGAACGAACGCGTGCGCACGACGTCTACGCCGGCGGCGTCGAGCGCCGCCGGCTTGTTGCCCGCGGCCTCCAAACTGAGGCCGAGGTAGGTCGAGCGAAACACCCAGGTCAGCAGACCCACGAGCGCCCAGCTCAGATAGACAAGTGGGTTGTGGCTGAACAATCCCCGGCCAAGAACCGGTATCCGACTGAATGCGGGCACCGCGAAAATCGGCGCCGCGGCGAGGCGCGGATACGAGCGGCTGAACTGCACGAAATGCAGCAGCGAGGTCAGCCCCTCGGCCCCAACCGTGATCGCAATCCCGATCACGATCTGATTGAGTCCCTTGCGTATGCACAGCAGCAGTACGATGAGCGCCGCGCTCATGCCGCCGACGCCGCCCGCGAGGAAGCCGAACCAGAACGAGCCGGTGCGATAGGTCGCGAGAAAGCCGGTGTAGGCGCCGATCAGCATCATGCCTTCGAGGCCGATATTGAGTACACCGGCTTTTTCCGAGATCTGCTCGCCGAGCCCCGCCAACAGCAGCGGCAATCCGGCCGTGACCGCGCCGAAGAGCAGCGAGACCAGGAACGGCTCTGTGAACAGGGCTCTCATGTTGCGGCGGCGCTCGGCTTACGCCGCGATTGATCCCGGTATTCGACGAGCGCGAGGAACAGCAGCAGCAGCGCCACCAGCACGAGCACATAGTGCTGCGGAACCCCAACCCGGCGCGCCGCGCTTTCTCCGCCGACCGTCAGCGCCGAGAAGAACAGCGTGATGCCGATGACCGCATAGCCGTTGAAGCGCGCGAGAAACACGAGCGGCACGACCAGCAGTCCTAACGCCGGGTTCCAGTCTGCGCGCACCGAGCCCCAAACGCCGAGCACCTCGACCGCGCCCGCAAGCCCGATGAAGCCCGCGCTCAGCGCAAAGGCGATGATCGTGAGCCTCTCCACGCGCAAGCCCGCATGGACCGCTGCGGCACGGTTGGCGCCGAGCACCTGCAGTTTCAGCCCGAACGCCGTTCGCGTCATCATGAAGTGTACGAGGATGACGGCGAGGATCGCGAGCACGAGTCCGCTGTGGATCGTCGTGCCGAAGAGCCGCGGCAGCCGGTCATCGACGCCGAGGCTGCGGGTTTGCGGCACCGTCGTATCCGGATCGCGGAGCACGAGCTTGATAAGCACGTTGGCGAGGCTCGTGCCGAGAAAGCTCATCATCAGCGTTGTGATGATCTCGTTGACGCCGTAGCGCGCCTTGAGCAGCGCGGGAATGACGGACCAGAGCGCGCCCACCAAGGCACCCACGATCATGCAGACTGCGAGATTCAGCGCACGGGGCAAATCTGCGGCGAGCACCGGCGCAAGCGCGGCGCTCGCGACTGCCGCCAGCAGAAACTGGCCGTCGCCGCCGAGATTCCAGATTCCCGCGCGAAACGCGACGATCAGGCCCGCGGCTATCAGCAGCAGCGGCGCCATGCGCGTCACGGTCTCCTGAGCGCCGCCCGAGCGCAGCAGGCTGCGCTGCAGAACGATGCCGTAATAGTCGAGCGGATCCTTGCCGAGCGCCAGCAGAATGATGCCGCCGACGACGAGCGCCATCACGACGGGAATCAGCACGCGCTGTAATACGATCTTGAGTTCTGCGGCCATGTCGCCTCGTGTACTCATGCCGCCGCAGACCCGGTCATCAGGCGCCGGACCTTGCTGCCCGCGGCGGCATCGTTCTCGACGATGCCTGCGAGCGATCCGCGGAACATGACGCCGACGCGGTCGCTAATCTCCAGCAGTTCATCCAGATCGGTCGAGATCACGATGACCGCAACGCCGCGAGCCGCGGCCGCGACTATCCGGTCGAGCGCGAGGCGCTGATTGTGCAGGTCGAGCCCATAGGTGGGCTTGTTGAGAATCGCGACGTTCGCCTCGGCGTCGAGCTCGCGCGCCAGCAGCACCTTTTGCACGTTACCGCCCGAGAGCTTGCCGACCGGTGTGAGTTCCGACGGCGTGCGGATATCGTTGCGCAGGATCTGCTCGCGCGCACTCTGGTAAATCAGCGGCCAATCGCTGATGCCGTGGCGCCAAAAAGGCGACGCGCCGATTTCCTTGAGCACGAGGTTCGTCGCAACCGAGAACGTGCCGACAGTGCCCTCGCCGAGCCGGTCGTCGGTCACGTAGCGGATTCCGCGCAAACGCCGCTCGGGCACGCGCCCCCGCGTGATGTCGAAGCCCGCCAACTCGAGTCGACCTTGGCGTAATGATCGCTGGCCCGCGAGCACTTCCGCTAGGTGCTTCTGGCCGTTGCCGTCCACACCTGCGATCCCAAGCACTTCGCCCGCCCATAGCTCGAAGCTCACGGCATGCAGTGGCGTCTCGGCAAAATCCGGCATCGTCACGAGCGCGCGCGCCGAGAGTTTCGCAGGCTTGCTGCGATCCACGGAACCGGCACGACGCAGTTTGCCTCCCAGGAGAATCGCAAGTTCGTCCTCATGGTCCTGAGCGGGCACCGCGCCAGGATCGGCCGCACCGAACATCAGGCCGATCACGGTCTCGGTCCGCTCGGCCTCGCTCATCGTCTGGAGACGCTGCGGCGCAATGTCTCCCGCGACCGTTCCCAAGCGCAGAACCGAGATGCGGTCGCCGAACTCATAGGCTTCGAGCAGCTTGTGCGTGACCAGAATCAGCGCGACGCCTTTTTCCTTGAGACGGTGCATCATGCGGCCGAGATCGGCGACGCCTTGCGGTGTCAGCATCGAGGTTGGCTCATCGAGCAGCAGCAATTTCTCGTCGCGCCAGAGCGCACGCATGATCTCGACCTGCTGTTGCTCGCCGAGCGACAACCCGGACATCGGCGCGTCAGGGTCGATGCGGGTGGCGAGCAACGCCGACAGTTCATCGAAGCGGCGCAACGCTGCGCCGCGCGCGAGAGAGCGCAGCCAGGATCCTCCGAGCATCAGATTTTCGATGACGGTCAGACTCGGAACCAGCGACACGCGCTGAAAGACCGCGCCGATACCGAGATCCATGCTGTGCCGCGGAGAATCGATGCTCACCGGCAGTCCGTCGATCAGGATCTCGCCCTCGTCGGGCTCCTGCATGCCGGCGAGCAGACTTACGAGCGTGGATTTGCCGGCACCGTTTTCACCGAGCAAGACATGGATCTCGCCGGCATGGAACTCGAGCGACACGCGATCCAGCGCCACGACCCCCGGGAAGCGCTTGGTGATCCGCCGCAGCGCCGCCACTGGGATCGGGAAGCCCCGTGGCGCCTCAGTCGACTGCACTGCTTGCGTTGCGTTGATCATGCGCGTGATGGTTTGCGGTGCCCGGACGGCAGCGATTGGCGCCGGCTACTTCGGCGGCGCCGCCACCGAGTTCATGAGCGCACGAACTTTGGCAGCGTCGAAGATCGGCTCGACTTTGAGCCGGCCGTCGATGATCTGCTGGCGCACCGCGGCGACTTCGCTCCAAACCTTGTCGGAAATGTGTTTGGAATGCAGCAGCCGAACCGAGTCGTCCGCGAGATGAAGCCGGTAGGCGTGAGTGCCGAACTTGTTGGCGGAGAGGTCCTGGATCATCGCCGAATACACGGGAACCAGGTTCCAGACCACGGACGAGAGCAGGTTGCCCTTATCGATCGGTGTCTTGTCGCCGATCACGTCGATGAACCATACCTTGCCGCCGCCGGTCGACTTGCGGGTTTCCACCGCCTGCAGCATCCCGAAACTTGCGCCGTCCCCTTGGCCGAAGATGACGTCGGCACCCGCCCCAATCACCGATTCGGTCACGCGGCGGCCTCC
>PLIX01000202.1 GCA_003140135.1 Gammaproteobacteria bacterium | reverse complement strand
TGACCATTGTCGTGTTTGGGCTCACATTGCTCGTAATGGTGCGCCAGGCGCTGGTCCTGCGCGAGGACGCGTTGACCCGCGAGCGACGCGCCGCCCGCATGGTCGAGGCCCGTTACGCCTCTCTGATCGCAAATGCCTCCGACGTCATCATGATCGTCGCCGTCGACGGCGCCCTGCGTTTCGCATCCCCCGCCTCCGAGCGCACTCTGGGACTGAGTCCGGAGGATGTCGCCGGCAAGAATCTGCTCGATCTCTGGGCGGGCGACGACGGCGAGCGGCTGAAGGCGTTCCTCGCCGAAGTCGCTGCGACGTCCGGCAGGGCCGTGGGGCCGGTTGAGCTGCGCATCGAACGCGGCTCCGAGCGCTACGTGCTCGAGATCGTCGGCAGCAACTTGACGGACGATCCGGCGGTGCAGGGACTCGCACTCAACTTCCGCGACATCAGCGAACGCAAGGCGCTCGAGGAACAATTGCGCCAACTGGCCTTCCACGACCCGCTGACGCTGCTCGCGAACCGCAATCTCTTCCGCGACCGGGTCCAACATGCCCTGACGCTGGTGCAGCGCGGTCGCCATCAGGTAGCGGTGATGTTCCTCGACGTCGACAACTTCAAGAACATCAATGACTCGCTCGGCCATGATGCCGGCGATCGGCTGCTGCAGGCCGTGGCGCAGCGCCTCATCAAGTCGACGCGCTTCTCCGACACCGTCGCGCGCCTGGGCGGCGACGAGTTTGCCATTCTGCTCGAGGGAGTCACGACGATTGCGGAGGTCGAGAGCATGGCCGCCGCGCTGATCGCAGGCCTGGAGCAGCCGTTCGCGCTCAGCGCGACGGAGGTGCGCGTATCGGCCAGCATTGGGGTGGCCTTCTCGACGTTTGAAGCGGGCGCCGAGGCGCTGCTCAGCAAAGCGGATATTGCGATGTACCACGCCAAGGCCGCGGGTAAGAGTCGCTTTGTCACTTTTCAGCCGCAGATGCAGGAATTGCTGCACGAGCGATTGCGTCTGGAGGCGGACATCACCCGCGCCCTCGCCAGCGAAGAGTTCTTCCTCGAGTATCAGCCGATCGTCGATCTTGGCACGCGCAGCCTTCTGGGCGTCGAGGCGCTCGTGCGCTGGCGGCACCCCGAGCTGGGCGTACTGATGCCGGGCCGGTTCATCCAGGTCGCCGAGGAGTGCGGCCAGATCGTCAAACTCGGTCGCTGGGTGCTGCAGCGGGCGTGCACTGAGATGCGCGCCTGGCGTGCCTCCGTGGCTGGCGGCGCCAGCCTGCGGGTCGCCGTCAACATCTCCGGTCGTCACCTGCAGCACGGCGATCTCGTGCAGGACGTCGCGCAGGCGCTAAAAGAGTCCGGGCTCGAGCCCGGCAATCTCGTGATCGAACTCACCGAAAGCACCATCATGCACAACACGGAAGCCAACCTCGGGCGGCTGCGCCAGTTGAAGGACCTGGGGGTTCGGCTCGCCATCGATGATTTCGGCACCGGCTACTCGTCGCTTTCGTACCTGCACCGCTTTCCGATCGACATTTTGAAGATTGACCAATCCTTCGTTAACCGTCTGACCGATACCTATAACGGCCCGGAACTCGCGCGCGCCGTCATCACGCTCGGTGACACGCTGGGACTCGACTCGGTGGCCGAGGGAATTGAGCTCGAGCCGCAGGTCGCCGCGCTCCTTGCTCTCGGTTGCGTAGCCGGGCAGGGGTTTCTCTTCTCGATGCCCGGATCTCTCGAACAATTGTCCAAGAGTTCGTTCGTCGCGAGGCGCAATGCGCTGTGGACCGGCGAGGCGGTCTGCGAGGAGCTGTCGCCTTCGGGCCGCTTCACCGCGCTCAAGGACGTCGCCGGAGCAGCTTAATAGTTGTTCCAGCCTTTGGAGATTTCTCAATAGGCTCTAAGGCGCGGCTGCGAAACCGACGGCCCAATGTGCGACAGGCGACCCCCCAAGCAAAAATCGCGCACGTCGGGACCCTCGAGCAACACGAGGTTGCGAGCCGCCGGCTAGGGTTACGAGCTCAGGCCGCGCGCAGTTCAGCGCGGGCCTGATACGTGCCGCGCCAATAGATGGCGGCGCCGATTAAATTCACGGCGATCGCAATAAGCGCGACCTTGAATGCGAAGAGGCCAGGATGAGGGACGTCAACGATGGGGACGAGGTTGAACACCATCGAAAGCAGCGTGACGGCGATGCCGCAGACGCAGGCAAGACGCAGGACGACGCCTGGATGGAGATCGGGGCGCTGGCTGAAGCGTGTGCCTGCGACCAGCGGGACGGCGAACATGAGCACGTAGTTCACGCCGTAGCAAATGTTGCTGCTTGTCACGATGAGCTGGAAGGCTTCTTGCGCGCCGGTGCCGGCGGAGGCGACGCAGGAGAATAAGACGGCGAGGAACACGATCACGGCCAGGGACCGGGTGGGCGTGCGGAAGCGGGGATGCAGCCGCGTGAACCAGACGGGAATGAGATGATCCCACGCGGCGACCATCGGAAGGCGGCTGGTTTCGGCGACGATGATGGCGTATTGGGCGATGACGGCCAACGCGAGAGCGAGGATAGCGATCCGGCCCAGGAGTACGCCCCAGTCAATCGCGCCGGCAATCATGGGAGTGCCTGCGAAAGCCGCGGCGAGGGCCTGAGGGACGGGGCCCGTGAGGTCGATCTTGTCGGCTGGAGTGTAGGTCAGCATCGAGCCGGTCATGAGGATATACATCAGCGCAATGCCGGGAGCTGCGACCCAGGCGGAGCGCAGGATGGTGCGGGCGGCATTGCGGGTCTCACCGGCAAAGACGGCGACCTGCTCGAGCCCAGTCAGGCCGTTAAAGGTGAGCTTGCTGAAGAGGTTGAGGCTCATCAGCGTCAGGACGGGGAAGGCGAGTGAGAACGGTTGTTGCGGAGAGATGTGTGGATGGGCCCTGTTCGTGTGGGGGTGGACGAACAATAGAACAGCCAACAGCACTATGACGAGCAGCGTGACGCCAGTACCGAAGTGGGCGATCCAGCGCCCGGTACGAAGGCCGGGAATGCTGACCAGCAGGATCAGGGCGAAGACTCCGAAGTTGAGCCCAGTGATGACGCTGTGGCTGTCGGCGATCCAGGCGGCGCGCGGGCCGAGCGCGTAGCTCAGGCTTGTGGCTGTTTGGATGCCGAGACTTGCGACGACGAGCAGTGCCCAAGCGCCGAAGTTCCAGGCGCTGATGAAGCCGGCAAGAGGGCCGATGGCGTGCTTGGTCCACTGATAGACCCCTCCTTCGAAGGGCCAGATTCTGACGCAGTAGTTGATGACCGCGGCGACGGGCAGGAACAACAAGACGACGCCGAGAAGCCAGAAGGCAACATGGGTGCCGCCCTGGCGGGCGGCGACGCCAGCCCAAGTTATTCCGACGACGAGGAGCAACTGCATCGGGATGAGGTCTCGCAGGCCGAGTGACTTGCGCAGCGCGTGCGTGGCGGCCTCGCCAGTGTCTGGAGCCTCGGTGATTGAGGTCATCGTCGACTGCATTTTTCGGCTCGAATCATGTCTTTGACACGCTCGTGACATATGCTTCTGGGAATTGAGGCAGTGAGTCAGTGATGGTCCACCAATTGCACGTCGATGCAACGTAGGCGTGAGCGATTGGCCGCGCCGACACGGGGCTATCGATGAGGCCGACCCTGATGCGCAGCACGCCGGGCACGGCAGCGCGCGAACTGTAAATGGGGGAACCACAGCGCTGGCAGAACGCGCGCTTCTTCCCCGGCGAGGATTCGTAGTGCGCCAACAGGGCCGCGCCGCGAGTGAGTTGGAATGCATCCGATTTGACCGGCGAGTTGGTTGCAAACGGTGTGCCTTGCGCTTTGCGGCATTGCCGGCAATGACAAATTTCTATAGGCGCAAGCTCCGCAGCAATCCGGAATTGAACTCCCCCGCACAAACAGCTTCCTGTGTACACGTTATCTCCAGCACCTTTCACGCGACCCCGTCATCAACGGGCATTCGGGTCCACGATGCGTGCATATACCGGCAGCTTTCGGCGCGGATGCACCGGAGGAGGTCTTCAATCATTGGCCGTGCCGCTTGGAAGTATTCTGTTCATTTCCGTGCCTACTCCCAAGGCGCGCGCAGCGCTAGCGGCCTTGCCAGCGTGGCGTGCGCTTCTCCGTAAATGCTTGCGCTCCTTCCTTGAGGTCCTCCGACTGAATGACTCTCTGCACGGCGTGCAGGGCATCGTGCACGGCGAAGGCCTCATGCTCGGGTACCATCTCAGTGAGGCGCAGCAGCTGTTTGATGGCGGGGAACAGCAGCGGCGGTCCCGCCGCGAGCTGGCGCGCAATCTCGCGGGCCTTCGCGAGTGCCTCGCCCTTCGGAACCACATGGTTCGCAAGACCCCAGTGCTTCGCCTCGACGGCATCCATCCAGCGCCCGGTCATGAGGAACTCCACGGCCACGTGATAGGGAATCCTGCGGCGCAGCTTGATGGTGCCGGCATCCGCGAGCACCGCCACGTTGATTTCCGGCAGTGCAAAGCGGGCGTGCTCCTCCATGACAATGATGTCGGTGCCGAGCACGACCTCGAAGCCGCCGCCGCAAGCAATGCCGTTTACGGCAGAAATGATGGGCTTATCGAGGTTGCGGGGATAATTGAGGCCGCCGAAACCGCCCACGCCCCAGTCCTCGTCAGACTTCTCACCGGCGGCGGCCGCTTTGAGGTCCCACCCGGCGCAGAAGAATCGCTCGCCCGCACCGGTCACGATCGCAATGCGAAGCGCCGGATCGTCGCGAAACGACGTAAACACCTCGTTCAGCCGGCAACTCGCATTGCGGTCCAACGCGTTGGCCTTGGGGCGGTCGATCGTGACCTCGAGAACCGCGCCGTCGCGCACGATGTTGATTCCATGGGTCATCTTGATAACTCCCTAAGAAAGCCGAACGAGCGCATCCACCGCGACTGCTCCGGCGCCGGCTGGACGCACGATGACCGGATTGACATCGAGTTCGACCAGGCAGGCGAGGTGGCTCTCAGCATATCGAGCGACAGCAAGAATCGCATCCACGAGCGCCGGCACGTCCGCGCCCGGCTTGCCGCGGAAACCCTGGAGCATTTTATTCACGGTGAGCCGCTGCAGCGCGGCCTCAATGCTGGCCTGGGTGAAGGGCGGCAGCAAGCTTGTGCTGTCCTGCAAGAGTTCGGTGAGCACGCCGCCTGCGCCGATCACCAAGGTCAGCCCGAACTGGGAGTCGACGAGGGCGCCCACCAAAATTTCTGCTACCCCGTCCGTGACCATCTCCTCAACGAGGAAATGATTCGTGAGAGCGCTCAAGCGCTCGGCCGTTGCGGTCGCTTCGGCTACGGTGCGCACGTTCAGTACCACACCGCCGACGTCTGACTTATGAGCGAGGTCGGCGCTTGCGACCTTGACGACGACGGGAAAGCCCAATTCAACGGCCGCGGCGGCAACTTCGTCCCGTGTCACCGTCCTGGAACGCGGAATGCGCAGCCCGAATGCGGCGAGCGCCGTCTTCGCTTCGCCCTCAGGCAGGGTCCGTTCGGATCCTCTCTTGCCCTGTGGAATGCGCAGTTCCAACTTTCCCGTCGCGCCCCATGTCTCGCCAACGGCGCCCGCGAGATTCAAGGCCTCAAGCGCTTCGCGCTGGCCCTGCAAGGGCACGACGCCGGCTGCGAGACAGCGCTCGCGCACTGTGGCTGAGACGGTTTCCGGCAGGGATGCAATGAGTGCAGCGCGCGTTGGCGCGCCTTTCGATGCGGCGATGAACTCGTCAATGGCGGCGGTGAAGGCGGAGGTGTCGGCTCTGCCTTCCGGCGGACAATCCAGCACGAACCCGACCGCGTCAAATCCGCAGCGCAAGACCACGGTGAACATCGCACGCATGGCTTCGCTGTCGAACCAAATGTAGGTGTGGAAATCGAAGGGATTCGCGATCGTCACGCGCTCGGTCAGGATCTCGCGCAGCCGGGCGGTCGCATCCTCCGGTATCGGCGAAAATTCGAGCCCGAGAGGGCGCGCAAGATCCGCGGTCATCGCCATGTCGCCACCCGAGGCGCCCATGATGAGCACCCGCCGCCCGCGAATGCCGCCCGCGTGGAACACCTTCAATGTTTCGCAGAGCGCGGCGAGCGTATCGCAGCGAGCAAGGCCCGCTTGCCGGCAGAAGGCATCGAACACGACGTCGGCGCCGGCGAGTGACCCCGTATGGCTTTGTACGGTGCGCGCCGCCGCGGCCGTGCGTCCGGCTTTGACGACCACGATCGGTTTGCCCGCCGCACGGGCGACCGCAGCGGCCCGCGCCAGCCGCGGCGCATCCTTGATGCCCTCGATGTAGAGCCCGAAGGCGCTGACCCGCTCATCGTTTGCCAATAGCTCGATCAGGTCCTCCACCGCCAGCGACGTCTGGTTGCCGACGGTGAAGATGTAGCCGATCGGCACCGAGCGCTCGTTGAACATCAAGGTCAGTGCGATGGTCCCACTCTGGCAGATCAATGCGACGCCGCGCGTGACGGGTGAGCCCACGACTTGGTCGGGCCAAAGAGACACACGATCGAAGAAATTGACGAAGCCGTAGCAGTTCGGGCCGAAAAACGGCAACGGCGCAGCGCATGCAATGAGCTCCTGCGTGAGGCGCTCACCCTCGTCGGTTCCGATCTCGGAGAAGCCGGCCGCAAAACACACAAAGCCGCCGCCATCGCGCGCGCGCAATGCCGCAGCAATTCTCGGGACATCACGGCTGGGTACGGCGATGAAGGCCGCGTCCGGGATGCCAGGCAGTTCCTCGACGCAGCGGTAGTAGGTTGTCGTGGCGTTCGATACGCGGCTCGGGTGCACGCGCCACACCTCGCCCGTGTAGCCGATGCGTTCATTGCCGGCCGCAACCGCGTCCGTCCAGGCCCCACCGATGAGTGCCAGGGTGCGGGGCACGAGCAGCCGCTTGATGTTGTGCGCACTCACCTTAGCGGCCTCGCAGCTCCATTTTTCGTGAGCCGCGTCGGGCCGGCGTGGCGCCGGCGGTCGCAGCCGTCAATGTCTCCAGCGCGCGCGCGATCTGTGCGGGGAAGGCGAGCGCCTTGACACTCTCGCCCTGCTCGACATGCATCAGCATGAGTTCGATGCTGGCGGCCGGCTCGGGGAGGCGCGCGCAGAGCACGTCAAATCCGGCATGGATGCGCTTCTCGTCGGCGCCGAGGATGCGCACGGCAACCTCGAGGAAATCCGCCTGCTGCACCTCGTGGAAATAGTGAGCATGCAGCTCGAGCGTATAGAGGGTGCAACGCGTACGCTCACGGTAGGGCGCGTCTATCCCCAGGTGCTCCATGAGAGCATCTGCGGCGTAGCTTGCAACGAGCACGTAGTAGGCGTCACGCAGATGGCCGTTGTAGTCGACCCACTCCGGCAGCACCTGCGTGCGGTAAATGATGACCCCGTTTGCCACGGCTAGGCTCCAAGCTTCAGCCGCTCGCGGGTTTGCGCAGGAGTCAGGATTTGCGCCCCCATGGCTTCGATGATGGTGCGCGCTTTGGTCACGAGTTGAGCGTTACTCGCGTACACGCCGCGGGACAGATACAGATTATCCTCGAGCCCCACGCGCACGTTGCCGCCCAAAAGCACCGACTGCGCGACCCACGGCATCTGCATGCGGCTGATGGCGAAGGATGACCAGATGCAATCCGCGGGTAGCGAGTTCACCATCGCGAGCAGGTGACCGACGTCGGCCGGCACGCCATAGGCGATCCCCGTGCAGAGCTGAATGAGCGTCGGAGCCGCGAGCAGGCCTTCCTTGAGCAACTGGTTCACGAACCACAGATTGCCCGTATCGAAGACTTCCAGTTCCGGCTTGACCCCGAGGTCGCGCAGAATACCTGCGCCTTTGCGCAGGTAGTCAGGGGTGGAAATGTAGGCGCGATTGCCGTCGCCGAAGTTGAGTGTGCCGCAGTCGAGGGTCGCGATGTCGGGCCTATACAGTCCCTCGTGGCATAGGTCGATCACGTGGCGCATGCGCTCTTCTTGGCTGACGAAGTCCGTACCGGGCGCCGGCGTATTGGTCAGTCCCTGGTCACCGATGCAGATGTAGCCGCCCATGCCGCAGGTCAGATTGACGATGACGTCGACCTTGCTCTCGCGGATGCGCTTGACGACTTCGCGGTAGTGGCGCGTCTCCATGCTGAAGATCCCGCTCTCCGGGTCGCGCACGTGGATATGCACGACGGCGGCGCCGGCATGCGCCGCGTCGATCGCAGACTGCGCGATCTGCTCCGGCGTCACCGGGCAGTGCGGGCTCTTCGTGAGCTTGGTGTCATCGCCGGTGATGGCGCAGGTGATGAAGACGTTTGAATTCATGGTTGTCATGGTGAAGTGTCCGTCAAAATCAGGGTGCTTGCAGGTGGCTGAGATACCAGGTGCAGAAAGTGTCGACCAAGTCTTCGGTATAGGCAGAGTAGGGTCCCGGTAGGTACGCGGGGCTGCTGATCCCCTGGTGGGCACGGGCGACGAGCGCGCAGTCCTGATCGTTCGTCGCCTTCCAGACGGCCGTCAGGTGCTCCACATCGAAGTCCACGCCCTCTTGCGCGTCCTTATGCACAAGCCAGCGGGTGCGCAGCAGCGTCCTGCCTGCCGCGAGCGGCCAGACCGAGAAGCTCACGATGTGGTCGCTCATGAAGTGATGCCAGGAATTGGGCTGCGTCCAGAAGGATAATCCGCCGAGGTCGGATTGCGTGAAAGTGCCCAGAAGTTTGCGGCATGCAACTTTCGTATCGAGCGTCTGTGACTCGCCGCTCTGATTGAGCGGCAGGCGCACGGAACGAAAGCCCGTCGTGGCATCGAGCCGTTCAATCTCGGCCGACGGCAGTCCTGCAGCCTCCCACCGTGCATGCTCGGTCTTCACCAGTTCACCAAACTCCTGAACCTTGGAGTGCGCATCGGGCGAGGCCCCGAAACCAAATCCGTATTCGTACAGTGATGCCGTCAGCTGCGGATGATTGGCGCGGCAGTGATAGCACTCCCGGTTGTTTTCCATCGTAAGCTTCCAGTTACCCTGCTCCACGAGGTCGTATTGGTGGGCGACCTTGCAGTTGGCAATGTCGTGCGGAGCGATATGCGCCTGCATGGCGGCCCGCATCACTGCAAAGTCCTCGGGCGGCGTGTCCGCCAGACAGATAAACAGGAGCCCCGCGAGACTTTCGACGTGGACGGGTTTGAGAGCGAACTGGCTGCGGTCAAAATCCTCGCCCATGTGCTTGTTGTTCACGAGCTCGCCGCGCCGGTTGTAAGTCCACTGGTGGTACGGGCAGACGAGCCGGACGAATGCGCCGCTGCCGGGATTACACAGGCGCGCGCCGCGATGCCGGCACACGTTGTGGAAGGCGCGCACCGCCATATCGGCGTCGCGGACTAGGATGATCGAATCGCTGCCGATTTCGACCGTGAAGAACTGCCCGGCCTTGGGGATTTCGGGCTCGACGCCCACGAAGATCCAGTGGCGGCCGAAGATCCGAGCGCAGTCCGCATCGAAGACCTCCGGGCTCAGGTAAAAAGGCGCAGGCAACGAGTAGCCGCTTTGGCGGCGTGCGATCAGGGTCTCAAGGGCAGCGGAGTTCATCTGGAATACTTCAGTATTCGCGCACGACTTCATCGAGGAAGCGCGCCACATAGTCCGTGAAGGAACGCCACACCTCGAGGCGGAACGTGTCGCCCGCCGTGCGCCACAGGACGATCTCCGCCTTGGCGAACACGGTGCGCGTACACATCCCGATGGGAAAGGCGGTGACGTCGAGATCCAAGGGACAGCCGCTGCTCAAGATCTCCGCGGCTCGCGAACCGCTCATTTCGAGCGCAGTTTGACGGTGACTTACGTCGACGAGCGAATGCGGCTCACCCTGCAGAGCCTGCTCGAGGGCAGTTGCGAGCCCAGGCGCTTCGGCTTCCGGTGCGAGGAGCAGGTACTCATCCGGTCCCAGCCACAGTGCCGCGCGCATGCCTGCCTGCGATGCGCGGCAGGATCCTGGTGCCGCGCCGATGCCAAGCACATTCCCCGCGATGCCGAGCGTGTGCCGATCAGCACGCAGTATGAAGCGCGCCGCGGGCGGCAGTAGACGCACTCCCGGAGTCGCCGGGATTGCAGGTGTGCGCCGCAGAGCGGCTGGCTCAGCCATGCAAGCGCTCTCCCTTCGGATCGTAAAATACCGGCGGCACCACTTGCACGGGCACATCCCCTGCCGGCATCGGCACGTAGAGAGTTTGACCGACGCGCGCCCGCCCGCCGGCAACGAGGCCGAGCGCAATGGAGCGTCCGAGGACGGCACTGTGATAGGAGGAGGAGACATGGCCGATGAGGCGCATGGGCGGGCGTTGCCCGCGTGTCTCGACGACCTGCGCGCCTTCTTCAAGCACAGTCTGCGGGTCAACGCTGCAGAGGCCTACGAGCTGCTTGCGCTCTGCTGCGTGCATCGCAGGCCGCTCGAGCGAGCGCTTGCCCACGAAATCTTCCTTCCCCTGGCCGATGGCCCAGCCCAATCCCACGTCATCCGGCGTCACGGTGCCGTCGGTGTCCTGGCCGACTATGACGTACCCCTTCTCGGCGCGCAGGACATGCATGGTCTCCGTCCCGTACGCCGTCATGCCGTGCGGCTCGCCAGCCGCATAGATCGCCTCCCATACTGCGCGCCCGAAATCTGCCGGCACATTGACCTCGAAGCCGAGCTCGCCTGTGAAGCTGACTCGGAACAGCAGCAGGGGCACCCCGCAGATGCGGCCGCGAGCCACCGCCATGTGGGGCAGCGCATCGCGCGCAAGGTTGATATCTTCAACAAGAGGTTGCAGTACCTCGCGCGCGGCGGGCCCCTGCACCGCAATGACGGCCCATTGCTCGGTCGTCGACGTGAGCCACACGGAAAGATCCTGCCACTCAGTCTGAAGATAGTCTTCCATGAGCGCGAGCACGCCCGCAGCACCGCCCGTCGTCGTCGTCACATGGAATCGTTCCTCGGCGGTGCGCGCCACGACGCCGTCGTCGAGGATGAAACCGTCCTCTCGCAGGAGCACGCCGTAACGCGTGCGACCGAGGGCAAGTTTCGTCCAGCTGTTGACGTACATGCGGTTCATGAAGCTCACGGCATCGCGGCCCACCACCTCGATTTTGCCGAGCGTGGAGGCGTCGAATATGCCGCAGTGGCTGCGCACCGCCCGGCACTCGCGTGCGACCGCGCCGAGCATGTCCTCGCCCGCGCGCGGGAAGTAGCGTGCCCGCTTCCATAGCGCAACGTTTTCAAAAACGGCGCCTTGCTCCTGCGCCCAATCATGTACCGGTGTTTTACGCACCGGGTCGAAGAGATCGCCGCGCGTACGGGCCGCCATGCTGCCAAAGCTCACGGGCGTGTAGGGCATGCGAAACGTCGTCACGCCAACCTCGGGAATCGGCTTCCCCAGGCTTGCGGCGACGATAGCGAGCGCGTTCAGGTTGGAGGTCTTTCCCTGATCCGTCGCCATGCCGGTGGTCGTGTAGCGTTTGACGTGCTCGATGGAGCGAAACCCTTCCTGGGTGGCGAGCGCAAGATCGGCTGTGGTCACATCGTTCTGCCAGTCAACGAACGCCATCTGTCCGCCCGCTCGCCTGCGCTTGGGCAAAGCCCCGAGAATGCCGTCGGCTGCGCCGGCAACGTGATCCACAGGAGGAGCGGCGCGCAGGGTTTGCGCCGCGGCGCAGCCGGCGGCCGCGCCGTCTTCGATGGCTGCGGCAAGTGCGAAGATGCCGCGGCAGGCGCCCGCCGAGCGTTCGCGTTCCGCCGCGGCGCCTGGAATGAACGCTTGCAATCCGTCATCCCAGCGCAGTTTGCCGCGCGACTGCGAGAAAAGATGCACGCACGGGGTGTGGCCGCCCGACATCAGGACGAGATCGCAGGACACCGTGGGTCCAGGCGACACCGTGCCGTGTGCGTCGATGCGGCCCAGATGCACCGCACGGACACGCAGTCGACCGCGTGTACCCAATACAGTCATGCGCTCCTGCAAAGGCAGGCCCGCGAGCCGCGCAGCCTCGCGCCAGGGGCCCGCGCAGTGCAATCGCGGATCCGCGATCGCCGCGATCGCGACTCCTGCCGCGTGCAGGTCGAGCGCCGCCTGATAGGCCGCATCCGCGCCGGCGAGGATGACGGCGCGCGAGCCGCAGCGCACGCCATAACGGTGCAAATAGGCGCGCGCGGCTCCCGCGAGCATGATCCCCGGCCGGTCGTTGCCGGGAAAGACAAGCGGGCGCTCGAGAGCTCCGGTGGCGAGCACCACTTCACGCGCACGCACCTGCCAGAGCCGCTCGCGCGGCAGATGCGGCGGCGGCGACGCCAGATGATCGGTGAGCTTCTGATTCACTCCGATGAGATTGTGTGGAAAATAGCCGAACGCCGTGCTTCTCGGCAGCAAGGTGATGCGCGCACTCTTCGCCAGCGCCGCGAGCATCTCGCGCAGCCACACTCCGCCGGGGCGCCTCTCAATCACCGCATGGGTGTCAGTCAACAGCGAACCGCCGAATTGCGGCTGCTCATCGCAGAGGATGACGCGCGCGCCCCCGTCAGCGGCCGCGCGTGCCGCGGCGAGACCTGCAGGCCCTGCACCGACCACGAGCACGTCGCAGTGCGCATACCGGCTCGCGTAGCGATCCGGATCAGCGCCGGTGGGCGCTCGCCCGAGACCAGCGCGCGCGCGGATGAGGGGCTCATAGAATCCTTTCCAAAAGCGTCGCGGCCACATGAAGGTCTTGTAGTAGAAGCCCGCGGGAATGAACGGCGCGATGAGGCCGTTGACGGCCCCGACATCGCAGGCGAGGCTTGGCCAGCGGTTCTGGCTCTCGGCCTGCAGCCCCTCGTAGAGCTCAACCTGCGTTGCGCGCAGATTCGGCGTATAGCGCGCAGCGTCGCGCCACACGGCGACCAGCGCATTGGGCTCTGCGGATCCTGCCGTAAGAATGCCGCGCGGGCGGTGATATTTGAAAGAGCGTCCGAGGAGATGCACGCCGTTGGCNNTCAGGCGCTGCGCGCGGTCGACGAGGCCGCCGGAGGCCGTGCGAAAACTCTTCATGGGATTTTTTGCGCGGGTACGGACGGCGGTCGCGCTTGACCGATTTCATACGTGGCGATGAACTGGTCGGTCGTGGTGTCGCGCAGCGCGTTGAAGAAGCGGCCGCAGCCGCGCGTATGGCGCCAGCGCTCCGCATGCACTCCGCGGGTGTTGCTGCGCGCGTAGAGGTAGGCAGCCCATTGCCCGGGCGTCAAGTCCGCATCCGCCGCCGGGCGGGCGATGTGCGCTTCGCCGCCATAGACGAACTCAAGTTCGGGGCGCGCTCCGCAAAACGGACACTCAATGAGTAGCATGCGGCCGTCTTCAGTGTGCGACGGCCGCCGCCGCGGCCTCGTCGATGAGGTGACCGTCGCGGAAGCGCTCGATGGTGAACGGTGCGTTGATGGGGTGTGGCTCATCCCTTGCGATGGTCCAGGCAAAGACATGCGCAGAGCCCGGGGTCGCCTTGAAGCCTCCGGTGCCCCAGCCGCAATTGACATACAGGCCCGGGACGCCGGTTTTGGCAATGATGGGAGAACGGTCCGGCGTCACGTCGACTATGCCGCCCCAGTTGCGCAGCATCTGCAGACGCCGAAAGGCGGGAAATAGTTCGCAGATGGCCTCCAGCGTATGCGTGCTGACGTGCAGCGCACCGCGCTGTGTATAGGACGTATAAGCGTCGGTTCCCGCGCCGATGACGAGCTCGCCTTTATCAGATTGGCTGACATACGCATGAATGCCGTTCGACATCACGACGCAGGGCAGCACGGGCTTGATGGGTTCCGACACCAGTGCCTGCAGCGGATAGCTCTCGAGCGGCAGGCGCACCCCGACTTTATTCATGATGACGCTGGTGTTGCCGGCGGCGCAGACTCCGATCTTGCGCGTGTGAATCAAGCCTCGGCTCGTCTGCAGCGATTCCACTGCGCCGTCAACGCCGCGATGGATGCCGGTCACTTCGCAATTCTCGATGATGTCCACGCCCAAGGAGTCAGCGGCGCGCGCATACCCCCACGCGACCGCGTCGTGCCGGGCAGTGCCGCCGCGGCGCTGCAGTGCCGCACCGAGGACCGGGTAGCGGATGTTGTGTTCAATGTTGAGCGCCGGGCAAAAGGCCTTCGCTTCCGCCGGCGTCAGCCACTCATTGTCAACGCCGTTGCAGCGGTTGGCGTGCACATGGCGCTTGATGATCTGCTCATCGTGCACCGTGTGCGCCAGCATCATGACGCCGCGCGGCGAGAACATGACGTTGTA
>PLIX01000148.1:7665-16793 GCA_003140135.1 Gammaproteobacteria bacterium | reverse complement strand
CGCCCTTGCCGATGACGTCGCGAATCTTTTCCTGGTCGATCTTGAGCGTGATGATCGAGGGTGCCCAGTCGGACATCTTCGGGCGCGTGCTGGCGAGGACCTTGTTCATTTCGCCCAGGATGTGCAGACGTCCGTCGCGTGCCTGATCGAGCGCCACGCGCATGATCTCCGGCGTCACGCCCTCGACCTTGATGTCCATCTGCAAGGCGGTGACGCCGTCCTTCGTGCCCGCCACCTTGAAATCCATATCGCCTAGGTGGTCCTCGTCACCCAGGATGTCCGTCAGCACCTTGAAGCGGCTGCCCTCGAGCACAAGTCCCATCGCGACGCCGGCCACCGGCGCCGCCAGCGGCACCCCGGCGTCCATCAGCGACAAGCTCGTCCCGCACACGCTCGCCATGGAGCTTGAGCCGTTGGATTCGAGGATTTCCGAAACGACGCGAATCACGTACGGAAACGTCGCCATGTCCGGCATCACGGCTTTGACGCCGCGCCGCGCAAGATTGCCGTGGCCGATTTCGCGGCGCTTCGGCGATCCCATCATCCCCGTCTCGCCGACCGAGAACGGCGGGAAATTGTAATGCAGCATAAAGGACTCGCGGCGCTCACCGTCGAGGCCGTCGATGATCTGCGAATCGCGCCCCGTACCGAGCGTCGTCACGACGAGCGCCTGCGTCTCGCCGCGGGTGAAGAGCGCCGAGCCGTGCGTGCGCGGCAGAATGCCCACCTTCACCGTGATCGGCCGCACCGTCACCGCATCGCGGCCATCAATGCGCGGCTCGCCATTCAGGATCCGCTGCCGCACGATGTTGCTCTCGAGCTTGAAGAGCTGGTTCTCAACGTGATCGGCGCTCCACTTGGGCGCCTCGCCGGCGCTGAGCGCCGCCTGCGTCTGCGCCTTCACTTCGGCGAGCCGATTGCGGCGCTGCAGTTTCTCCGTGATAGCGTAGGCCTGCGTGACCGCGGCCTGCGCGTGCAGCGCCACCGCGCTTTCAAGCTCCGCGTTGTGCGCATCCGGCTTCCAGCCCCAGCGCGGCTTGCCTGCCTGCGCCGCAAGGTCGCGGATGGCGCGGATCGCAATCTGCATCTGCTCATGTCCGTAGACGACCGCTCCCAGCATGACCTCCTCAGACAGGCCGCGAGCCTCGGATTCGACCATGAGCACGGCAAGCTGGGTACCGGCGACGACGAGATTGAGCGCGGAGTCGACGAGTTCCTTCGCGGGCGGGTTCAATAGGTATTTGCCGTCCCGGTAGCCGACACGCGCAGCTCCAATCGGCCCGTTGAAGGGAATGCCCGACAGTGCGAGCGCCGCGGATGCGCCGAGAAGGGCAGGCACATCCGGATCGATCTCCGGGTCCACCGACAGCACCGTTGCCACGACCTGCACTTCATTCAGAAAACCGTCCGGAAAGAGCGGGCGGATGGGCCTGTCGATGAGACGCGAGGTGAGCGTCTCCTTCTCGGTCGGCCGACCCTCGCGTTTGAAGAATCCGCCGGGAATGCGTCCCGCCGCATACGTTTTCTCGACGTAATTGACGGTGAGCGGAAAAAAGTCACGGCCGGGCTTGGCCGTTTGCTGAGCACACACCGTGACGAGCACGATCGTGTCCCCCATCGAGACGCGAACGGCGGCGTCCGCCTGGCGGGCAAGCTCGCCGGTCTCAATGCTGACGTTATGGGGCCCGTATGCGAAAGATTTGCTAGCAGCGCTCACGCTTCAACCCTCGGAGTGAAAAACCATGTAGGAAAAAGCACGGGAACGCGCCGGTGGCGGCTGCACTGCCCGGATGTGAATCAGCGTCGCAGCCCCAGGCGCTCGACGAGCTCCTGGTACTTCTGAGGTTGCGTGGCTTTCAGATAGTCGAGGTGTTTGCGGCGTTGATTGACGAGCTTCACCAAGCCGCGGCGCGAAGAATGATCGGCCTTGTGCGCCGTGAAGTGATCGCTCAATCCATTGATGCGCTCGGAGAGCAGCGCGACTTGGACTTCGGGCGAGCCGGTATCCCGCGGACCGCGCCGGAACTGCTCGAGGATCCCATCTTTCTTCTCACTGGTTAAGGTCATTAACTAATCCTGAAACTTGATCTTTAGGGCCATCGCAACCGCGGAATTCTACCTGTGGTGGCGCCCCGGCTACAAGATAAACAGCCGTCGCGGGCGCACTTGGCCTTGAGCGTCCGCCTCACCCATGCCAAAAAAGCGCCCCGACTCGTCGTAGAGCCGCACGCGGCCGCTCACCGTGCGCTCCGCCGAGACGACCTGTCCCTGCCGCAGACGCTGCGCGCGCGGCGCATCCAGATGGACCGCGGCCATGTGGCCAACGCCGAAGTCCGCGGGCAGGAGCGCCAGGGACTCGCCGGCGGCGCAGGCGCGGGCGATGGATTCCAGGGTTTGCATGGTCTCGGACATGAAAGGCTCGACGTACACGCGGTGCAGGCGGGTGACGTAGCCGCAGGTGCCCAAGGCCTGCGCGACATCCTCCGCCAGAGTGCGCACATACGTGCCCTTGGAACAGAGGACCTCAAGCTCAAGGGCAGCGCCGTCAAAGGAGAGGAGCTCAAGGGCGCTGATGTCGATCTCGCGCGGCGCGCGCTCCACCACGAGCCCGGCGCGCGCCAGTCGGTAGAGCGGCTCACCGTCGCGCTTCAAGGCGGAGTACATGGGCGGGACCTGCGCCTGTCGCCCGAGAAATGACTGCAGCACCCGAGTGATATGCGCAGGCTGCAAAGACGGCACCGGCAGGTTCTCGATGACCGCGCCCTCCGCGTCGCCCGTGGCCGTGCGCACTCCCAAGCCGATGCTGAAGCGATAACACTTGCGCCCCGAGAGGATGTCACCCGCGATCTTGGTCGCCTCTTCCAGGCAGATCGGCAGCATGCCCGTTGCGAGCGGATCCAGACTTCCGACGTGACCCGCCTTCGCAGCGCCCAGCAGGCGACGCACGCGCTGCAGCGCGGCGTTCGAGGACATCCCGAAGGGTTTGTCCAAGAGCAGGATGCCCGTACGCACGGGTGTCTTCAGGACTCGCCGTCGCCGCGATCGCGGGCCACCGCCTGATTGATGAGACCGGTGAGTTCGGCCGCCTTGTCAAAGGCGTCGTCGAACACGAACTGCAGGCGCGGCGCATACCTCAGGCCGAGCCGCCGGCTCACCGCGCCGCGCAGAAAGCCCGCGGCGCGCGTTAGCCCGGCGCGCACCTCCTCCACGGGGTGGGGCGAGGCAAACGGGGTGAAATATACCCGCGCCATGCGCTTGTCGGGCGCCAAATCGACCGCGGAGATCGTGACATTGCCGACGCGCGGATCCTTCAGTTCGCGCGCGATGATATCCGCGAGCGCGCGCTGCAATTCGGCCTCGATCTTGCGGTTGCGCGGGCGGGGGGTGCCCAAAAGTTGATCCCGCGGCATAGCACACTCTACTGCAGGGTGCGGGCGACCTCGATACGCGCAAAGCACTCGATCTGATCGCCGACGCGCACGTCCTGGTAATTCTTGACGCCGATGCCGCACTCGGTGCCCGCGCGCACTTCATTGACGTCGTCTTTGAAGCGGCGCAGGGACTCGAGCGCGCCTTCAAAGATGACGACGTTGTCGCGCAGCACGCGGATCGGATTGTTGCGCCGGACATTGCCCTCGGTCACGAGGCAGCCGGCAACGACACCAAACTTGCTTGAGCGGAACACGTCGCGCACCTGCGCGATGCCGAGGATCGTCTCCTTGATCTCCGGCTGCAGCATGCCGGTCATCATCTGCTTCACATCATCGATGGCCTCGTAGATGATGCTGTAGTAGCGCAGTTCCACGCCGGTCTCTTTGAGCGCCTCGCGCGCGCCGGCATCGGCGCGCACATTGAAGCCAATGATGCGCGCCTTGGAGGCGGATGCGAGCTGCACGTCCGAGACGGTGATGCCGCCGACGCCGCTGGCGATCACCTTGACCTGGATCTCATCGATCGACAGGTTCGTGAGCGCATCGCGCAGCGCTTCGGCGCTGCCCTGTACGTCGGCCTTGAGCACGATTGCGATCGTGCCGGTCTTATCGCCGTCAATCTGCGAGAACACATCTTCGCTGCGGGTCGTCTGCCGCGCGAGCTTCACATCGCGGAACTTGCTCTGCCGATAGACCGCGACCTCGCGCGCCTTGCGCTCATTCTCCACCACCAGGAGGTCGTCCCCGGCATTGGGTGCGCCCGACAGGCCGAGCACCACGACCGGCATCGACGGCAGCGCCTCCTGCAGCGGCTGGCCGTTCTCGTCAAACATGGCGCGCACCCGTCCCTGCTCGGCGCCGGCCAGAATGACGTCGCCCATGCGCAGCGTGCCGCGCTTCACGAGCACCGTGACCACCGCGCCGCGCCCTTTTTCCATGCTCGACTCGATCACGACGCCCGAAGCAAGCCCGGCGCGCGGCGCCTGCAGCTCCAGCACCTCGGCCTGCAGCAGAATCGCCTCGAGCAGCTGATCGATGCCCTCGCCGGTGCGCGCCGAGACCTTGACGAAAATGTTCTGCCCGCCCCACTCCTCCGGTATGACCTCGTGTTTGGCAAGCTCGGTGCGCACGCGGTCCGGATCCGCGTCGCTCTTGTCGATCTTGTTGACGGCCACGACGATCGGCACGCCCGCGGCGCGCGCGTGCTGAATGGCCTCGATGGTCTGCGGCATGACGCCGTCATCCGCCGCCACCACCAGCACCACGACATCGGTCGCCTTCGCGCCGCGGGCACGCATGGCGGTGAATGCCGCATGGCCCGGCGTGTCGAGAAAGGTGATGACGCCCTTGGGGGTCTCCACATGATAGGCGCCGATGTGCTGGGTAATGCCACCTGCCTCGCCGGCGGCGACTTTGGTCGTGCGGATAAAATCAAGGAGCGAGGTCTTGCCGTGATCCACGTGGCCCATCACGGTGACGACCGGCGGGCGCGGCTCCTCCTCCCCGGCCTCGCTCGGCACGCCCTGCAATTCGTGCTCGATCTGGTTCTCGCGCATGACTTTGGCCGTGTGGCCCATCTCCTCAGCGACGAGCACGGCAGTCTCCGGTTCGATCGGCTGATTGATGGTCGCCATGACCCCGAGATTCATCAGGACTTTGATGACTTCGGTCGCCTTGACCGCCATCTTTTGCGCAAGCTCGGCGACGGTGATCGTCTCCCCGATCGCAACTTCGCGGCGCACCGGGGCTGTCGGCATCTCAAATCCATGCGGAGCATCGGTGCCCACGCCCACCGTGCGAGCCTTCAGCCGGCGCTTCTTCTTGTAGCGGGAGCTGACGTCGCCGGCGACGTGCAGCTCCTGGCGCCCGTAGCGGGTTTGCTTGTCGTCGACCTCTTCGGCGGCGACCACGGCCTCCACCACGCGCGGGCGCGCAGGCTCGGGCGGCGCGCGGCGCTGCTCGCGCTCGCGCCGTTCCGCCTCTTCGCGCGTGCGCACTTCGGCCAGCCGGCGCGCCTCGTCCTGTGACTTCTTACGGGTCTGCTCCTCCTCGGCGCGGCGACGGTTCTCCATGTCGAGTCGTTCGCGTTCGCGGCGCTCGTTCTCGAGGCGATCCTGCTCGCGGCGTTCGGCTTCGAGCGCCTCGCGGCGCTTGACGTCGATCTCCTCCTGCTGGTGGCGCGCCTGCTCTTCGAGCACGTCGCGCTTGATGTAGGTGCGCTTGCGGCGCACCTCGACGTTCACGGTACGCGCGCGTCCCTGGACGCTCGCGAGCTTCAACTCGCTCTGCGTCTTTCTCTTCAGGGTGATCTTGCGCGGCGAACCGCCGTCCTCCTCGCTGCCATGGCTGCGGCGCAAATGTGTGAGCAGTTCCAGCTTCGCATCGTCACTGATGCGATCGTCGGGGCCGCCGACCTTGATGCCCGCCTGATCGAGCTGCACCAGCAGCCGATCCACAGGAACCTTCAGCACTTCGGCAAATTGCGAAACGGTTACTTCGGCCATGAACTCAAATCCTCGGCCCCATCAATGGCTCACTTCGAACCAGGGTGCGCGTGCTGTCATGATAAGTTTGCCGGCCTCTTCGGCCGCCAGCCCCTCGATATCCGCCAGATCGTCCACCGACTGGTCCGCGAGATCCTCGCGCGTGCGCACGCCGCGGCGCGCCAGTGCGAGCGCAAGATCCGGGCTCATGCCCTCGAGCAGCAGCAGATCGTCCGCCGGCATCGACTGATCGAGACTCTCTTCGCTCGCGATCGCCTGCGTCAGCAGCACATCGCGCGCGCGATTGCGCAACTCCTTCACGATATTGGCGTCGAACTCCTGGATGGCGATGAGCTCGGCCTGAGGGACATAGGCCACCTCTTCGATGGTCGAGAAGCCCTCCTGCGCGAGGATCGTCGCCACGTCCTCATCAACGTCGAGCTGCTTCATGAACAGCTCCACCAAGCCACGCGCCTCGCTCTCGCTCTTCGCCTCCGCGTCCGACTCGGTCATGATATTGAGATCCCAGCCGGAGAGCTGGCTCGCGAGGCGGATGTTCTGGCCGCCCCGGCCAATGGCCTGCGAGAGCTTCTCCTCGGCGACCGCGATGTCCATGCTGTGCGACTCCTCGTCGACGACGATCGAGAGCACTTCGGCAGGCGACATCGCATTGATGACGAACTGCGCCGCGTTCGCGTCATGCGGAATGATGTCGACGCGCTCGCCGGCGATTTCATTCGACACCGCCTGCACGCGCGAACCGCGCATACCCACGCATGCTCCCACCGGATCGATGCGCGGGTCGTTGCTGCGTACGGCAATCTTGGCGCGCACGCCCGGGTCGCGCGCCGCGCCCAGGATCTGAATCAATCCCTGGCCGACCTCCGGCACCTCGAGCTTGAACAACTCCACGAGAAATTCAGGCGCCGTGCGCGTGAGAAACAGCTGCGGGCCGCGCGGCTCGGAGCGCACGTCCTTAAGGTAAGCTTTGACGCGGTCCTGGGGCTTGGCCTGCTCGCGCGGAATCATGTCCGTGCGCGGCACGAAACCTTCGGCATTGCTGCCCAGATCGACATAGATGCCATTGCGATCGACGCGCTTGACGACGCCGCTCACCAGCTGACCCACGCGGTCGCGATACTGCTCGACCACCTGCGCGCGCTCAGCCTCGCGCACTTTCTGCACGATGACCTGCTTCGCCTGCTGCGCGGCGATGCGGCCAAATGCGACCGACTCCATCGGCTGCTCGACGAAACCGCCCGGCTCGACCGCGGGATCAATATCCCGGCCGTCTTCGAGGCGCAGCTCGCGCTCGGGAACTTCGAGCTCCGTGGAGTCATCGGCAAATACCTTCCAGCGACGGAAGGTGTCGTAGTCCCCCGTCTTGCGGTCGATCGCCACGCGCGCATCGAACTCCTCGCCGTACTTCTTGCGGGTAGCCGAGGCGAGCGCTGCCTCGAGCGCTTCGAAAATGATCTCTTTATCGACGCCCTTCTCGTTTGAGACGGCATCGACGACCATCAGAATTTCCTTGTTCACAATCTGGTACCTCCGCCGCCGGCCCGTTAAGCCGACGGGGCAAGCTTTGCCTTGCCGATTTCACGAAACTGCACGCTGACGGTCTGATCATCCACTTCCAGCGTGATACCTGCGCCCTCGACGGCGGCGAGCCGCCCCGTATAACGGCGGCGCCCGCCCTCGCGCGGCACTGTCAATTCAACCCACACGCGCGCTCCGACGAAACGCTCGAAATGCGCGCTCGTGCGCAGCACCCGATCGAAGCCCGGTGAGGACACCTCGAGCCTATACGCCGTTGGAATCGGGTCCTCGACATCAAGGAGCGCCGACACTTCGCGACTCACCCGCTCGCAGTCCTCGATGCGCACGCCGCCCACGCGGTCCACGAAAATGCGTACCAAGCCCGGGTTCAAGTCGAGGTCCACGAGCTCGCAGCCAAGATCCCCCACGACAGGCTCAATGAGGGCAATGAGCCGCTCGCGCAAGGTCCCGCTCATCCCGCCGCCCCAGGCCCAAAAGCCCGCACAAAAAATAAAAGCCCCACGGGGGGCTTTCCGCTCGATCACTTGGAGGCGCCCAGCCCGCACCGCCCCGCGCACATCGCGTGGCTGCCCGAGCATCCCCGCCCATCCCCCCGAACCTCCTGAGGGACTGTCTCCAATTCCCCCTTTAGGGGGCCGCCTATTCTAACCAAACCGGGCTGCCAGCGAAACCCGCACGGCCATCTAACTGCGCCTCGCTGCAACGGGACCGCATAATCCGCCCAGTGCTGGTACAGTCTCCAATCCAGACCCGAATAGAAGAGGCGAGCCGTGAATCAAAGCGCCCATACCCGCCGCGACGAGCTGCTGCTTTTCGCGCGCAACTTCTTGAAGCACCCGCGGATGCTAGGCTCGCTCATTCCCAGCTCGCGCTTCCTGATCGATGAGGTCCTGCAGGCCGTCGACTGGGCCAATGCCCGCGTCATCGTCGAATACGGCCCGGGAGTGGGCACTTTTACCGCCGAAGTGCTGCGGCGCATGCGCCCCGATGCAAGCTTGATCGCGATCGAGACCAATACCGACTTCGTGCGCTTCCTGAAGAGCACCATCTGCGACCCGCGCCTGCAGGTGGTGCTCGAATCCGCCGAGAACACCGACAAGGTGCTGCGCGATCTCGGCCATGTCAAAGCCGACTACGTGATCTCGGGGGTGCCCCTGGGATCCATGGAGCCTGAGCTGCGCCGCGGCATCCTCAACACGACGCATTCGGTGCTCGATCCGCGCGGCAGCTTTCTCGTGTATCAATTCACCACTCGAGTGCTGCCCGATCTGCAGCGGATCTTCCGCCTGGTGGAGCGCCGCTTCGAACCCCTCAATATTCTTCCTGCGCAGGTGTTTTTCTGCCAGCCGCGCTCCGCCTGAGCCCGTAGTCGGGCGAGGAGCGCGACACAAACCTTGCGCCCGCAGGGCGCGCAAAAAAACTGTTATTTCTCGGCGGGCGGGTCGTGCGCATGCGCCGCATGGCGATGCTCGTCTTGAGCGCCTGCGTGCTCTTCGGCGTCCGTGAGCGCGGTCATGGCGCGGTACTCATCCGGCGTCATGTGCGGCAATTGGTGCACGAACGATACGATGTTCCACACCTCTTCATCGTCATGCGTCTGTCCCCAGGCGGGCATCCCCGAGGCCTTGATGCCATGCTTGATGGCCCAGAATGC
>PLIX01000148.1:0-7652 GCA_003140135.1 Gammaproteobacteria bacterium | reverse complement strand
CGGCGTTCGATGGATCGCTCGCGCAGGATCGTGAGCAAGGAGGCGACGGCGGCCGTATGCGGCCGGTCTGCGCCGATGTCATAGAGGCCCGAATAGACGAATAGCATCCCAAGAGCCGCTAACCCGAGGAGCGTCGCACACACGGCAATGCATTTTGTCAACTGTGACTCCCCTAAAACCAAACTCGCAAGCCGACCGCAAGACTAAAGTTATTTGAGCCCGCTGCCGCGGCGCCCAGATCATTGCCGCTCGCGCCGTAATGCCGCGCCCATACCACTCCCGCGTAGGGGGCAAATTCGCGGCGCAGCTCGTAGCGCAGCCGCAGTCCGACTTCCAGGTCCGCCACCCCCGCGCCTATAGCGCGCGCTGGATCGGCGCGACCATAGACATTCATCTCCATTTCCGGCTGCAGCGCCAAGCGCTGCGTGAACAGTAACTCATATTCGATTTTGAGCCGCGCCGCCGCGCGCGATGCAGCACCCGCATAAACCGTAGCTTCCACACCGATGCCCTGCGGTGCAAGGCCCCGCACGCCGAGCGCCGCCCAGCTGCGTGCGGGCCCCGCGCCAAAGTCCTGCCGACCACCCACCTCAAGGTTCCACCAGCGCGTCAGCGCGTGGTCCCAAAAGAGCTCCGCCCGCGCCTCCTCACTCGTGCGCGCGTACGGCTCGCCTTCGGTACGCATCCAGGCCTTGTCGTAGTCGCCCCCATACCAGCCCTCCCCTTGCCAGGCGGCCCCGTTCGGCGCATCGGCGCCGCGCCACTCGAGCTGGTCAAGCCACAGCATTCCCAAAGGCGCCGCATCGTTCATGTCCATGCTCTGTGCCATGGCGCTCGCGGCTCCTGCGCGCCGAACGAGCGCCAACGTCACGAACATGACGAGACCGAATCGTGCGCAGCGCCTCACGAGCGGGCCGCGGCAGCCATCGCGTTCGCAGCGGTCACCGTCACCTCGCGAAACATGCCCGCCTCCATGTGATAGAGGAGATGACAGTGAAATGCCCAGCGGCCGGCGGCCATGGCGCTCACGCGGTAGCTCAGCTTCTGCGCAGGACGCACGATCACCGTGTGCTTGCGCACCTGGAAAACCCCCGCTGCGCTCTCGATCTCACTCCACATGCCATGCAGATGGATGGGATGCGTCATCATGCTGTCGTTCACCAAAACGATCCGCAGCCGCTCACCGTGCAGGAATTCCAGCGGCGGCGCCTCGGAGAATTTGCGACCGTCGAACGACCACATGAAGCGCTGCATGTGGCCGGTCAGATGCAGCTCGATCTCGCGCCGCGGCGCACGTGCATCGAGGGGTCCGCCGAGGGTGTGCAAATCCGCATAGGTCAACACGCGCCGTCCGTTGTCGCGCAGGCCGACACCCGGATCATCCAGGGCGTCGTCGGGCGTGCTTACGCGCATGTCGACACCGGGATTGCCGGCATCCGGCGGCCGCGCGCGCGCCATCGCCGGCATGGATGCCATGTCATCGCCCATGCCCATGTCCGCGATCGAAAGCTGCGGCCGCGGATCCATGGCTGGGATCGGCGCCTGCATGCCGGCGCGCGGCGCAAGCGTGCCGCGCGCGAAGCCCGAGCCATCCATCGACTGCGCAAATATCGTGTAGGCCTGCTCTGCGGGCGGCTGCACTATCACGTCGTAGACCTCGCCCGCGCCGATGCGAAACTCCTCGACGCTCACCGCGGCGACATCCTGGCCGTCCGCGGCCACGACGGTCATGGCAAGCCCCGGAATGCGTACATCGAAGAAACTCATCGACGAGCCGTTGATGAAGCGCAGTTTGACGCGCTCGCCGCGCTGAAACTCGCCGCTCCAGTTTCCCGCGGGCGTCACGCCATTCATCAAATAGGTATAGGTGTAGCCCGAGACGTCCACAAGGTCCGTGGGGTCCATGCGCGCCTGCCCCCACATGCGTCGTTGCGCGAACGCTTCGCGCCAGCCGCGGGCGCGCGCGTCGGCGAAGAAATCCCCGACCGTGCGCTGCGCGAAGTTGAAATATTCGCTGTCGCGCTTGAGCGTCGCGTAAATGTGCTCCGGATCCTCGTCCGTCCAATCCGACAAGAGCACGACGTAGTCGCGCTCCACCGCCTGGCGCTCGCCGCCGGCGGGCTCGATGATGATCGCCCCGTAAAGACCCGTTTGCTCCTGAAAGCGCGCGTGGCTGTGGTACCAATAGGTGCCCGACTGCTGCGCGCGGAATTCATAGGTAAAGGTCGCGCCCGCATCGATGCCATCGAAGCTCAAGCCGGGTACGCCATCCATATTTGCAGGCACCAGCAATCCGTGCCAATGGATCGAGGTGCGCACCGCCAGGCGGTTGCGCACGCGCACGCTGATGGGATCGCCCTCGCGGAAGCGCAAGAGCGGCGCCGGAACCTGCCCGTTGACCGCGGTCGCAAGCCGTGGCCGGCCCGTGAAGTTGACCGGAAGGCTACCGATCTCAAGCTCGAAGCGCGTGCCGCGCAGCACCGCAGGCAATGGCGCGTCGGCGCCGAGCGCACCGCGCTTGCCGGCAGCGAGCGCGAGCGCGCTGCCGCCCACGCCCTGCACAAAGAGTCGGCGCGACATCCCGGCCACGCTCGCCACGGGCTGCATCCTCGTAGTTGCTCCATCACCCATCCCCGCCATTGTCGCGCACTCAGGCGTCGCAAGCGCAATCGAACCGCGCGCTACAATCGTCACATGCGATTCTGCAGCGTGGCGCGATCCCGATGAGCCCAACGAATCTCGCCGATACGGCGCGGCCTATCCCCCGCAGGCGCGCCTGGCCGGGCGTGGTCATTCTCGCGCTCGCCCCGCTTTGGTTCCTCGGCATGTTTGACCGCGGATTGTGGACTCCGGATGAGCCGCGCGAAGCGGACATCTCCTGGCGCATGAGCCAGCAAATCGATCGTTCCATTCCGCACCTTGCAGGCGCGCCATTCCTCGAGAAGCCGCCGCTCACGTATTGGCTTGCCGCCACTTCGATCTCCGCGTTCGGCGACTCCGCCGCCCTCGAGCGCCTGCCCAATCTGCTGTACGCGCTCATCGTCGCAACCGCCATCGGCACGTTAGCAGCGCGGATGGCCGGAAGAGACGCCGCGCTGGTTGCCGCGCTCCTGGCAGGCTCTGCCCTCATCAGCTATCGCGTGGCCATTTGGCTCGCACCTGATGCGGCGTTGCTTGCCGGCTGCGCGGTTGCGCTCCTCGGTGCCTACACGGGCTATACCGCCGGCGCCGGCGCACGAAAATTCTGGGGCTATACGCTGATGCATGCGGGGGCCGCGTTTGGATTCATGGCGAAAAGCGCGCCCGGATGGATCGTGCCGGCGCTGGCGCTCGGCACGCTGATCCTCTGGGAGCGGCGCTGGGCGGAGTTGCGCCGCTGGGAACTGTATGCGGGCGCGGCGCTGCAGGCGCTGATGATCGGCCCGTGGGTGTGGGCGGTCGCGAGCGCACCGGGGGGTGCTGACTCGTTACGAGTCTTCTTTTGGGACAATCTGGCGGGGCGCTTTACCGCCCTCGCGCAAACACCCGGACACGCCTACGCACAGGGCCACCTCAACTGGTGGGGCAAATATCTCGTCGAACTTCCCGCTTATCTTATGCCATGGACCGTCTTGGGCGCCGCGGCGCTCGCGCGCGCATGGACGCAGGTGCGCCTGAGCGCCACGGCAGAGCATCCTGCCCAGGCAGCCACGCCGTGGAGGTTTGCGGTGTCCGCATTCCTGCCCTTTCTGGTTCTGCTCTCGCTCGCCGCCACCGCACGCGATGTCTACGCCGCCCCCGCTATTCTCGGCTTCGCGCTCCTCGTGGCTCTGTGGGCGCATGCGCTGCGGCGCCGCGCCTCGGGCGCTGACGAGGCCTGCTTGAGGATCACCCGTGTCCTGGTTGCGGTCATCGCCTGCCTCTTTGCCGCGCTGCTTGCCCTCCTCGCGGCTGCCGAGCGCGAGCGCACCATAAGCGTCGCCGACCTTGCCGTCGCGGTCGCGGTCGTGCCGCTTGCGCTCGTCGCACTGCGCTTCGCAGCGATGCTGCAGCGATCAAAGATGTATGCCGAGAGCATCGCCGCGACCTACGCCGCCTACGCTCTCGCATTCTGCGTCACCGGGCTTCTGGTGCTGCCCGTCATCGATCGCTGGCAGGATTTGAGCGCGCTTGCGCGGCAGATCGAGCGCGACTGCGCGGGCGGTGAGCTTGCGGTGTTCGACCCCGACGAGACGACGATCGCCATGCTCGACCATCGATCGCGCATGACCTTCACGACTCTCGCGGGGCGCCCCGATGAGGCGGGGCGAGTCTTCGCCGACTGGTTCCGCGGCCACGGCGCCCAGGCGCGCGTGCTCGTCATGCTGCCCGGGCACGCGCCGGGTGATGTCAGCCGCGTCCTCGCTCGCTGGTACCCGTTTGCATTGCCCGATGACGGCCTCGCAGGCGCGCTCGCAGCCAGCGGCAGCGCGCGCATCAGCACGCGCTACGAGCTGCCGCAGGGGCGGCGCTATGCACTCCTCAGCGCGGCGTCGCCCTAGAGATGCGCGCGCGCCGCAAGAAAAACCGCCTCTAGGACTTCTTGATGAATTTCAGCGAGGCGGAGTTCATGCAATAGCGCAGATGCGTCGGCGCGGGGCCATCGTCGAACACGTGCCCCAAATGCGCATCGCACTCAACGCAGGCGACTTCGCTGCGCGTCGTGCCCAAGCTGTTGTCGACGGCCGTTCTGACATTCGTGCTGGCGATCGGCGCCCAGAAACTCGGCCATCCGGTTTTCGAATCGAATTTCGTCGCCGAGCTGAACAGGGCGTTATCGCAGCAGATGCAGCGGTACAAACCCGCCGCATACAGGTGGTCATATTCTCCGGAGAACGCCCGCTCGGTGCCCTGCTGACGAGTCACCTGAAACTGCAGCGGGGCGAGTTGCGCACGCCACTCCTGCTCCGTCTTGACGACCTTCGCCACTTGCTCGGTACGCAGCTTATGGCCCGCGTCGTCGAAGAGCGTAACGGTGACCAGGCCCGCATCCGCTTTCGCGAACGCAAGATTCATTAGACCGCCCTTGCGAGTGGGCAACAGCAAAAACCCGGCCACGGACAGGGACGCGGCCAAAACATCGCGGCGGCCGATCATCGGTACAGCTCCGGAAACTGCTGCTGCAGATGCTCAACTTTGGGCGCGTCATTGTAGACGATGTAGCGGTCGTTCGGATTGCGCCGCGCATAGTCCTGATGATAGCCCTCGGCTTCATAGAACGCCTGCAGCGGCGTCACCCGCGTCACGATCGGGCGCGGAAAGACGTTGGCCGCGCGCAGCTGCGCAAGATAAGCCTCGGCAACGCGCTGCTGCTCCGCATCCCGGTAGAAGATGACCGATCGGTATTGAATCCCGCTGTCGGGCCCTTGCCGGTCAAGCTGCGTCGGATCGTGCCCGACCGATAGAAAGACGCGCAATAGTTGACCGTAGGTGATCTTAGTGGGGTCGTAGGTGATCTCAACCGACTCGGCGTGCCCGGTTTTGCCGCTGCTCACGATTTCATAGTGGGCAGTCGCGGCCGTGCCGCCCGAGTAGCCGGACGTCGCTCTCACGACACCCTTCACGTGCTCAAATACGTCCTGAATTCCCCAGAAGCAGCCGCCGGCGAGGACCGCCGTGCGCAGCTTCGCCCCGGGGGCAACGGCTTCATCCGTCGCGGGCACGGGCAGCGTGGTGTCCGTGGCGCTCGCCATCTGGCAGCCGGCCGCAGCCGCGGACAGAACAGCAAAGAGGATCGCTACGCGGGTAATCTTGACGACCATGATGAGCACTCCTTGCAAGCACTGACCGGTCAAAGCGGCACAATATTGCAGGCACCACCGCGCCGCAAGCGCGAGGAACTTCGCGCCGCGGATGCGCTCTAAAGCTGCTCGGGGGCGCTGCTCAGCACTTGAAGACTGGCAGGGCCGTGACGGGCAGCTTTCTGCGCAGCAAGGCCTCGATGTCCTTCAGCAGCGGCGCCTCGTCGGGCGAAACGAGCGATACCGCCTGCCCCGAACCGCCGGCACGCGCGGTGCGCCCGATGCGATGGATGTAATTCTCGGGCACATTCGGCAGATCATAGTTCACCACGTGCGGCAGCTCCTTGATATCAAGGCCGCGCGCGGCGACTTCGGTCGCAACCAGCGCCGTCACTTTGTTCGTCTTGAAGTCGTGCAGCGCCTTGGTGCGCGCAGCCTGACTCTTGTTGCCGTGAATCGCGGTCGCGAGGATGCCCGTGGACTGCAGCTGCTTCGTCAGGCGATTGGCCCCATGCTTGGTGCGCGTGAACACCAGCACCTGATGCCAATTGCCCGCGTCGATGAGATGCGCGAGCAGATGGCGCTTGTGGTCCTTCGCAACCCGGTAGACCTGGTGATCGACGCGTTCGGCGGTTGCATTCGGCGCCGCGACTTCGATGCTCGCCGGATTGCGCAGGATGCGGCTCGCCAACTCGCGCACCTCCGCGGTGTAGGTCGCCGAGAACATGAGATTCTGGCGCTCGCGCGGGAGCAGCTTCAGCACGCGTTTGATCGCTGGAATGAAACCCATATCGAGCATGCGATCCGCCTCATCGAGCACGAGGCAACGCACCGCGCGCAGATCCGCGACGCCCTGATCCGCAAGATCGAGCAGCCTTCCGGGCGTTGCAATCAGCAGATCGCAGCCGCCGCGCAGATTTAGGATCTGCTGCTTGATGTTGACGCCGCCAAATACGACGAGCGTACGAAAATCCAGATATTTGCCGTAGCAGCGGGCACTCTCGGCAATCTGTGCCGCAAGCTCGCGCGTCGGCGTCAACACGAGCGCCCGTGGGGCGCGCGCGGGCGGCGCACCGAGCTTCTGCAAGATCGGCAGGATGAAAGCGGCGGTCTTGCCAGTGCCGGTTTGCGCCCCAGCGAGCACGTCGCGGTCGGCGAGCACGGCGGGAATGGCCTGGCGTTGAATGGGAGTCGGCGTCGTGTAGCCCTGTTCGGCCACGGCGCGCAACAGCTCGGGCGTCAACCCGAGTTCAGCAAATGACATGAATGGAAAATCCTTTGAAATGACTCGCCAGCGGCGCACAAGCGCGGTGGCGGAAGGGAGATTAAGGCGTCGAGCACTCTACAGGCTTTGACGGGACCGGCGCAACCTGGACAATCTGCACTATGTCACTCATCACACTCCTTGACGGCGAGCTCGCCTTTGGCGATCACCCCCTGCTCGACCGGGCGCAATTGAGCGTCGAGACGGGCGAGCGCATCGGACTCATAGGCCGCAACGGCAGCGGCAAGTCCTCGCTGTTGCGCGTGTTGGCCGGCATTGGCGCGTTGGACGTCGGCCAACTGCAGCACCGGAACGGACTCAAACGCAGCTGGGTTGAACAGGAACCCGAATTGCCGAGCGCCGCCACGCTGCGCGCAAGTTTGCAGGCGCGCGCGAGCGCCATGGCGGCCATGCAGGGACAAACGGCGCACGCGGATGACCATGACGAGCGGGACCTTTGGCGCTGGGAGTCGCGCCTGACGGAGTTCCTACATCGATTTGATCTCGAGGCCAATCAGCCCCCGGACGTCAGCTCCGGCGGCGAGTGCAAACGCGCCGCCCTCGCACTCGCATTCGCGCTGCAGCCGGACCTCTTGTTACTGGATGAGCCCACCAACCATCTCGACATC
>PLIX01000146.1 GCA_003140135.1 Gammaproteobacteria bacterium | reverse complement strand
TCGCAGCGCGTCCGGGTCGTCACCTGCGCGCCGTGCAGGACCGCATCCTGCGCGTTCAATACGACGAGGCGCGCATCGTCCACCCACCCGTCCGAGTATACGAAGCCGCGGATGAAACGCTCCTGCAAAGCCGCCCCGGCAATGTGCGTGCGCAGATCGATCGCGGCGGACGCGGCCAAGCGGCGGCGCTTGGCCAGATGATCATAGAGAAAGAGGCCGGCGCGGATCATCCACATGGGCCGCAGATGCGCATCGTGCGGCATGACAAAGTGCAGGGGCCGCATGATGTGCGGCGCGGCTCCGAGCAGCAGTTCGCGCTCCTGCAAGGCTTTGCGCACCAGCTGGAAATGCAGCGTCTCGAGATACCGCAGACCCCCGTGGATCAGCTTCGTGCTGGCGGAGGAGGTGTGGGCGGCGAGATCGTCCTGTTCGCACAGGAACACGCTGAGACCGCGGCCCGCCGCGTCGCGCGCGATGCCCGTGCCGTTGATGCCCCCGCCGACGACAAGAAGGTCATATTTTTCCACTGTGCGCATCTTGCCATGTGCGCGGATTGTGTCCATCGTTTGACAATGGCGAGTTCAGCTGAGGGTCGGTTCGTCGATGTAGAGCTCAAGCGCATCCGGCTGAGGAGGGCGGGGCGCATGGTTCTGCGCGACGTGAACTGGAGAATCCGTCCGGGGCAGCGCTGGATTCTCGCGGGGGCGAACGGAGCCGGCAAGACGCAGCTCCTGAAGCTCGTGGCCGGCTCCATTTGGCCGACGCCCGGCAGCGGCGAATCGCGCCGCTACTTGTGGCGTGGCGAGCGCTGGCCGACTCCCCATGAGGTGCAGGAGGAAATCGCCTACGTCGGGGCCGAGCGCCAGGACAAATATGAGCGCTATGCTTGGGGCTATACCGTGCGGCAGGTCATCGGCACCGGGCTGCATCGCACCGACATCCCGCTGCATCCCTTAAGCGTTGCGGATGGTCGCCGCATCGACCATGCCTTGACGGCGCTTGTGATCGAAGATCTCGCTGAGCGCAACTTTTTATCGCTCTCGTATGGCGAGCGGCGTCTCACTCTTCTCGCTCGGGCGCTCGCGGCATCCCCGGGACTTCTGCTGCTCGACGAATTGCTGAACGGTCTGGATGCGGCGCACCGGCAGCGCGCGCTCACCTGGCTCGAGCGCAGCGGACGTTCAAGTTTGCCCTGGGTTCTCGCCACACACCGCATCGAAGATGTGCCCTCGAGCGCAACTCACGCCCTCGTGCTCAGGCGCGGCCGCGTCGTCTACCGCGGTGTACTCGCCCGTGCGCCGCTCGCGCGCTGGCTCGAATCCAAAAAATCCCGCGTCACGCGTCGCATCCGAGTCCCCAGAGCTTTCTCCCCGCGGCCGATCGTGCGCTTGATCCATGCCTCTATCTATCTTGACGAGCACGCGGTGCTACGGGACATATCGCTCAACGTAGGCGCCGGCGAATGTTGGGTCGTGCACGGTCCGAACGGCTCGGGCAAGACGACGCTGCTGCGGACTCTTTACGGCGATCACGGCGTCGCGGTCGGCGGCCGCATTGAGCGCGCGGGCATCAAACCCGGCGTGCCGCTTGAAGTCTTCCGGCGCCAAGTGGGACTCGTTGCACCGCATCTGCAGGCGGATCATCCGCAGGATTTGATAGTCGAGGCCGTCGTGCAGTCAGGCTGCCATGCGGCCATCGGACTGAACGAGCCTGCAAGCCGCGCGGAACGCGCCGCGGCGCGGCGTGCGCTGGTGAGATTCGCGCTGCTGCACTTAAGATCGCGCCGCTTGCGGGAGCTGTCCTATGGACAGATGCGCCGCGTGCTCTTTGCGCGCGCCTGGGTCAATGAGCCGCGTTTGCTGCTGCTCGATGAGCCTTTTGCGGGAGTCGATGCGCCCACCCGCCAGTCGCTGCAGCGCTTCATCCAGGATTTGGCGGCGCGCGGCACCGCGATCGTCATGGCCACGCACCATCGCACCGAGTGGCCGGCGGGAGCGACACACGAACTTGAGCTTGCCAAGGGGCGCATGCGCTATGCCGGGCTTCTGCGGTTAGGCTGATGTCAGCGCCGACGCCTGGGTGGATCCGCATGCCGGCCGCGCAGCTTGCCGCTGTCTCAGCGCCGCGGTCCGCCGTCGTGCCACGAGCGGCGCCCGCGCCGTTGATTTGATTTCCCGAGTCCAGAGCAATGCAAGCCCTCTTCTTCGTCTGTGTGATCGACATATTGGGCTTTGGGATCCTCATTCCGCTGGTGCCGTACATGGCGGATCGCTTTGGTGTCACGCCGGCGCTCATCACGCCGATTCTCGGCATCTATTCGCTCTGTCAGCTCGTTGCGGCGCCGCTATGGGGGCGACTGAGCGACCGCTACGGCCGTCGTCCCATTCTCATCTCGAGTCTTGCGGGCGCCTGTGTGTCCTACCTGTTGCTTGGATTTGCGCACAACGTCGCGGGGCTCGTGGCCGCGCGCGCGCTCGCGGGTGTGATGGCCGGCAATATTGCGGCGGCTTTTGCCTATGCCGCGGATATCAGCACACCCGCACAACGCGCCAAGTCGATGGGCACGGTCGGCGCTGCCATCGGCATCGGCTTCATGCTGGGGCCCGCGATCGGCGGTCTTCTGGCCGGCGACGATATTCGCAGCGCCAATTTTCTGCGCCCCGCCGTTGTGTCTGCCGCATTGAGTCTCGTGGCCATTGCGCTCGTTTTCTTCGTGCTGCGCGAGAGCCACGCGCCGGAGCGGCGCGCGCAGGCGGGAGCCGCTCCTCGCGCCGGACCGGTGGCTCTGCTTCTGGCGCGGCCCGCGCTGCGCTCGATCGCTGCGGCATCATTCCTCTTCACATGCTCGCAGGCGATCTTTGAATCGATCTTCGCAATCTGGGCCTTGCGCAAATTCGGCTTTGGACCGCGCACGGTGGGCCTTGTACTGTTCGGGCTCGCCATCATCGTCGCCGCGCCGAAGGGCGGGCTCGTGCGGGTGTTGGTACCGCTCTTCGGTGAGATGCGCCTCGCGGTCTGCGGAGTGGCGCTGTACGTCGCGGGCCTTTTGCTGGTCGCGACCGCATCAGGTTTGGCGCTGACTTTTTTGGGCCTCGGCTGCTGCGGCATCGGCGGCGGCGCATTCATTCCATGCGCATCGGCGCTCGCCTCCAAGCAGGCCGATCTGCGCGAGCGCGGTGCCGTCATGGGAACCTATCAGGTCGGCGCCAGCCTGGCCCGCGCGCTCGTGCCGCTGGTGTCCGGGGCCATCTATATGGGCCTCGGGCCGAGCGCGCCGTTTCTGGCGGGCGCGGGCGTCACAGCGCCCGCGGCCTGGCTCGTATGGCTGGCGGCACGTTCGCGGCGCGCTCGCGGCTGATGTTGAGTCCGAAGATGCGCGCCGTCCTTCCCGGTGGGGGCGCATCCCGGTTTTTAAATTCGAGCAGGCGACAGAACCATCGCACGGTGGTAGTTTTTAGTTACGCGCAAGCGCTGCTGCCAAAGAAAACCCCGACCCCAGGGCGCGGTCGAATATTGAAAGGAGATCCCCGTGTCACCGAATCGGCGCAAGCTGCAATGCCTCGGCCTTCAGGTTGCTCGCTGTCTGACGGCGTTCTTGCTAACGTGCGCCTCCCCCGCTCGACCTGAGGATCGGCTCACGTATCCAACCGCGTCCCGCGGTCCCGTCGTCGAGGACTATTTCGGCACAGCCGTCGCCGATCCGTACCGCTGGCTCGAGGACCTCGATTCTCCGGCGACGCGCACGTGGGTGGCGGCGGAGGCGAAACTCACCGAATCGGTTCTGGCATCGAATCCTGCACGCGCGCGCATTCGCGCGCGCGTTGCGGCGCTGTTTGACGTCGAGAAGATCGGCACGCCCTTCCATGAGGGCACGCGCTACTTCTACGCGCGCAACACCGGGCTGCAGAACCAGAGCGTGCTATTCACGGCCGCGAATCTTGCGGATTCCGCCGCCGTTGCTCTGGATCCCAACACGCTGTCGGCGGACGGCAGCCGCGCCGTGGTCGGCTATGTGGCGAGTCGGGACGGCAGATTGCTGGCCTACGGTGTTTCCGTGTCGGGATCCGACTGGACAGATTGGCACATCCGCGACCTCTCCACGGGCAAGGATCTGCCCGACGTGCTGCGCTACACCAAGTACTACCAGCCGGTTTTCGCGCACGACGGTGCAGGACTCTACTACAGCGCCTTCCCAGCGCCGCCCAAGGGCACCGAACTGAGCGCCTCGGACGTAGGCAACGCACTCTACTACCACGCGCTCGGCACGGGGACATCGGCCGACCGCAAAGTATTTGAGGAGAGTGCTCATCCGAGCTGGCAATTTGAACCGCATCTGTCGAGCGACGGACGCTGGCTCGTTGTGGTTGGGGGTGACGGCGAGGTCGGAGATTCGGGTCACGAAAATATCTATCTGCTCGATCTGGCGGCCGCCAATGCAATCGTCAAGCCGGTCGCGGTCGGATTCGACGCCGCGTACATCTATGTTGGCACAGACGCCGGTTTGGTGTTTGTACTCACGACACGCGAGGCCTCCCGGGGCAAGGTGATTGCCATCGATCCCACCAAACCGGGCCGGGAGCACTGGAAGGACGTGATCCCCGAAGGTAGCGACGCCATTACTCTGACCGAGACGAGCGTAACCCTGGTTGATCACCAGCTCATCGTGCAGACCGTGCACGACGCGCACAGTCAGGTGAAGACCTACGGGCTCGATGGGACGCCACGCCGCGAAATCATGCTGCCTGGCCCGGGCACCGTGCGCGGCTTTGCGGGACATCCCGATGATCGCGAGACATACTATTCGTTCACGGATCTCATCACGGCCCCGACCGTGTATCGCTACGACATGGAATCGGGTCGCAGCGGTGTATTTCGGGCGCCCAAAGTCGCATTCAATCCGGCGTCATTCGTTGAACGCCAGGTCTTCTACCCCGGCAAGGACGGCACCCGAATTCCGATGCTGCTCGCTTATCGCAAGGATCTGAAGTTGGACGGTCACAATCCAGTGCTGCTGTACGGCTACGGCGGCTTTGGCGTCTCGATGCTGCCGATCTTCAACCCCTCACGGATCGCCTGGATGGAGATGGGCGGAATCTATGCCATCGCCAATATCCGCGGCGGTGGCGAATACGGCGAGGCATGGCACCGTCAGGCGATTCGTGCACACAAGCAGGTGGTCTTTGACGACTTCATCGCTGCGGGCGAATGGCTGATTGCGCAGCGTTACACAGCCACTCGCAAGCTTGCGATCCTCGGGGGGTCAAATGGGGGTCTACTGGTCGGCGCGTGCGTGAGCCAGCGGCCCGATCTCTTCGGAGCCGCGGTCGCTCAGGTCGGAGTGATGGACATGCTGCGCTTCGATCTGTTTGGGCAGGGCGCCGGCTGGGTCGGAGATTACGGCTCACCGCACAATAAAGAGGACTTCAAGGCTCTCTATGCCTACTCGCCGGTTCACAACGTGCATCCGGGCACGCGCTACCCGGCTATTATGGTCATTACGGGCGACCATGACACCCGTGTCATGCCGATGCACTCTTTCAAATTTGTCGCGGCATTGCAGAATGCACAGGCGGGCCCAGCGCCCGTACTCTTGTACCTCGAGTCATCCTCAGGTCACGGCGGCGGCACGACGGTGACGCAGGCGATCGATCAGAGCGCCGACATTTACACCTTTCTGATCGAAAATCTCGAGATCAAAGTCAAATAGCACCGGCTGCGGCGCCGCACGCGAGGAGACCTCAATAAACGCTGGCGGCTTGCCGGGCGTAGCCGGGACCTCACTTTGATTTCCGCTTTCTCGGGCCGAGACTCAAATCGAGATCACGGTCTCGAAGATCGACACGGCCTGGCCGATGATCCACACGGCGTCAATTTCGCCGTCGTGCATTTCAAGCTCCACGGTCACGCGCCCAGGGCGCTGCAGATAATGGCCCTGGATGCCGCAGAAAGATGTGCGCTCGCCGGTCTGGGCCAATAAGCCGAGGCGCGCGAGGTACGCGCCCAAAAGCCCGTGTGCATTGCCGCTCACCGGATCCTCGGAAATGCCCAAAGCCGGACAAAACATGCGCGACTCGGTGAGACAGCCCGCGGCCTGCGGCGCGAGCGTGAAGACGAAGTAGCCGGCGGCGCCCAGCTGCGCCGAGAGCGTATTCAATCGGCTCGGGTCGGGCTTCAACTGCTTCAGCTGCTCAGGGCCCTGCACGCCGACCATAAGGCGCGAGCTTCCCGCCCCGACGATGCGCAGGGGACAGCGGTCATCGAGGTCATCGGTTGCGAGCGCCAGCGCATCGAGGACCGCCAGGCGCTCGCGATCGTTCAACATGCGTCCCATGAGAGGGCTCTTCTGGCGCACGGCAATCCGGCGCTCATCGCCCGTGCCACGGACCTCGATATCGACGATGCCCGCCTTGGATTTCTGCCTGAGGCGTTCCGTGGCGCCGCGGCGACGCGAGAGCACGTAATGGGCCGCAACGGTGGCATGGCCCACGAACCCGGCCTCGGTGCGCGGCGTGAAGAATCGGGCGCGCAGATCGTGGTCGGGCCCGTCGGCGGAGAATATGAACGCCGTATCGGCGTTGTTGAGCTCGCGCGCAATCGCAAGCATTTGGGCTTCGTCGAGGCCGTCTGCGTTCAGAACGACCCCCGCCGGATTGCCGGTGAAGGGCGTGCGGGTGAAGGCATCGACCTGATGAATCTGGATACTGCGCACCATCGTTCGATTCCGCGGCCTCGTCCGAAAGGGGGGCGATTCTAGTCCCTTCTGAGGCGGATTAACGACTTGCAATGCGGCCTCGTGCGCATACCATACGGCGATAAACCTTGGGGCGGTCCCGATTAGGACCTGAGATGCCGGTGGCGCCGGCGAACCCGTTGAACCTGATCCGGTTAGTACCGGCGTAGGGAGCAGGTATTCGTGACCCTCCGCAGCTCATTTAGTAAGCTCTTTCAAGGGCTTGCGTGGTCCCTAGGTGCGTGCTCGCCGGCGGCCTGGGCCGACACCGGCTCCCCGTCTGCACTCGAGGAAGTGGTCGTGACGGCGACGCTGCGCGCAGCCCCGGCGCTTGAGGTACCCACGAGCGTGACCGTGCTCGACGCGGCGACGCTCAAGGATGCCGGACAGCAGGCTTTTGAAGATGTGCTGGCGCTGGTGCCGAACTTGAACTGGGCGGGCGATACCTCGCGGCCCCGGTACTTCCAGCTGCGCGGCATCGGTGAGCTGGAGCAGTACCAGGGAGCACCCAACCCCTCCGTGGGGTTCCTCATCGATGACATCGACTTCAGCGGCCTGGGCATGGCGGCGACGATGTTCGACATCGATCAGGTTGAGGTGCTGCGCGGACCGCAGGCCACGCGCTACGGCGCCAATGCGCTCGCGGGCCTCATCTACGTCACGAGCGCTGCGCCCGAAGATCACTTCGACAGCCGCATCGAAGTGGGCGCGGGCGACTACAACACGCAGACCTATGGCGCAGTCATCACCGGACCCGTCGCCGACCTGGACTCCGCGTTTCGCCTCGCCGTGCAGCACTATTCAACCAACGGCTACTACACCAATGTCTATCTCGACCGCGACGACACCGACCGCCGCGGGGAGCTGACGCTGCGCGGGCGCTGGCGCTACCAGCCCTCCGATGATCTGCGCATTGATTTGAGCCTGCTGCACGTGCAGATCGACAACGGCTATGACGCCTACTCCATCAACAACACGCGAACCACGGAATCGGATGATCCGAGCGTGGATTCGCAGCACTCGACCGGCGCCTCGGTGCGCCTCGTTTACTCAGGCTGGAGCCCGGCGACGCTGACGGTCATCGGCACAGAAGCGCAGACCTACGTCAAATACGGCTATGACGGGGACTGGGGGAACCCGCTATTCTGGGCGCCATACATCTATAGTTACACCGAGCTGCAGTACCGCGATCGCAGCACGCAGAGCCTGGAGATGCGGCTCGCGACGACCCACGCGCACGGCGTCAACTGGCTCTTCGGCCTCTACGCACTCAGACTCACGGAATCCTTGAACGATACGAGCGCCGGCATCTATCAGAGCGACCCGACGGAACCTGCGACGGCGTCGATAACTGATACGGTCGTGAACAGCCATTACCGCTCGCAGAACGCCGCCGTCTTCGGGGAACTCGACGGGGAGCTGGCGCAGCACCTGCGCTGGTCGCTGGGACTGCGCGGGGAAGAGCGCACGGCCGACTATCACGATCTCACCACCAACCCCGGTGTTCCCGATGCACGCAATAACTTCAATCCGACCGACCACCTCTGGGGCGGGCATGCGTCGCTCACCTACGCGCCAACTCCTGCGCAGAGCGTGTATCTGCTCGTCGCCCGGGGCTACAAGGCCGGCGGTTTCAACCTAAGCCAGGGACTGTTGCCGAGTCAGATCCTCTTTGGACCAGAGTCGGACCTGAACTTCGAGGCAGGCTACAAAGCGCAGCTCCTGGATGAGCGTTTGCGCGTCAACAGCGATGTGTTCTACACGCTCAGGAGGTCGCTGCAGATGAAGACCAGCGAGCAGCTTGATCCTTCGAACCCGGACGATTTCACCCTGTATACCGGCAACGCCGAGAGCGGCAGAAACTACGGCCTGGAAAGCGAGGTCGCATGGCGCATGGCCGCCGCGGTCACATGGGGCGCGTCGCTCGGGCTGCTACAGACGCAATACCATGGGTTCATGCAGAACGGCGTACTGCTGCCGGATCGCGAGCTTGCGAACGCGCCGCACTGGCAGGCGGCGGTGAACCTCACCTACCGCGATCCGCGCGGCGCCTTCGCGCGCATCGATGTGACCGGCATGGGGAGCTATTACTTTGATCTGCCGCCGAATTGGACCACCTCGCATGCCTACGGGCTCCTCAATGCCAAACTCGGCTGGGAGGCAAACTCGTGGTCGGCGTATCTTTGGGGACGCAATCTCCTCAATAAGGACTACGCGGTGAGGGGATTCTACTTCGGCGACGTACCGCCCAACTTTCCGAACGAGCTGTACGTGCAGCTCGGAGATCCGCGCATCTGGGGCGTCAATTTTACCTACTCGTTACGGTGACACTATGGACATTGGTATTGAGATCAGCCTGTATCCGTTGACCGCGGAGTTCATTCCGCCGATCGAGGATTTCATCGCGCGCCTAAACCGCGACAAGCGCTTCAAGGTGCACACCAACAGCATGAGCACACAGATCTTCGGTCCGTTCGAGATCCTCTTCGAGACCCTCACCCGCGAGATGCGCGTGACATTCGAGCGCGCGGGGAAGGCCATATTCGTCATGAAGGTGCTCGGCCCGTTCGCCGCCCCCTCGTGAGCGCGGCGCTCGATGCATTCATCGCAGGCCTTGCGGCGACTTCGCCGCTCGAGGCGGCATCGGTCATCCTGGGGATCGCTTATTCGGTGCTCGCCGTGCGCCGCAGCCGCTGGTGCTGGGTGTCCGGAGGCATAAGTTCTGCCATCCTGGTGTATCTCTTTGCCCGTGCGCGCCTGCCGATGCAATCGGCGCTGCAGATGTTCTACGTCGCGATGTCCGCGTACGGGTTTCGCAGCTGGGTGCGGCACGAGAAAGAAGCGGATTCGGTGGTCACGACGTGGCCCATACCCGCGCACCTTGTCGCTTGGCTCGTCATCCTTGCCTTAAGCGCGGTCTCCTCGCGCTGGCTTGCCGAGGAGACCGGCGCGGCCTGGCCGTTTCTCGATTCCGTGACGACCTGGGCAAGCCTCGTCGCAACCTGGCTGGTCGTGCGGATGAAACTTGAGAACTGGCTCTACTGGATTGCGATCGATCTTGTGCTCACGTACCTGTGTGCCGCGCAGCAGCTGCCGTTTGTCGGGCTGCTCTATGCAACCTACCTCGGCATATCCGTCGTCGGATTTGTCGCATGGCTCAAGACCTATCGCCGGCAGGCGCGCTCGGGGTGATTCCTCCGAGCGTGCTGGCGCGCATTCCCGGCTGCGAGGCGGGGGAGCGCCCCGATGCCATTGCCGCTTTGCCCGGCGGACTCATCAACAAGAGCTTCCGGGTCGACACGCGCGCGGGCTCCTTTGTCCTGCGCCTGAACGACGCCGCCGGGGCTGCGCTCGGCGCGAACCACGGCCGCGAAGTGCGATTGCATGCTGCGGCGGGCCTTGCCGGGGTCGCGCCGCAGCTCATCTACGCTGATCTTGCCGAGCGCTTCATGATCATGCGCTACGTCGCGGGAGCCGTATGGGATGCGTCGGACTTTGCCCGTCCGCAGCGTTTGCGAGCGCTCGGCGCGACGCTCGCCACGCTGCACGGCATCGCCGCGCCGGCCGTTGCCCCCTTCGACCTCGCGGCGATCCTGCGAGGCCATGCTGCGAGTCTCATCGCGGCTGAGCCTGCGCAGCGCGTCCTTCTCGAGGGTCTCATGGCGCAAGCGGATGCGGCGCTCGCGCTCTGCGCGAGGGGCGGGCGGGAAGCTGCGATTGTGCACAATGACCTCTACCACCTGAATCTCATCGACGGCGAGCGGCTCTACCTCATCGACTGGGAATACGCAGCCGTTGCCGATCCGATTTTCGATCTGGCCTGCATACTCGCGTACTATCCGCAGGCCGAGCCGTATGCAGGGGAGCTCCTGGATGCGACGGGCCTCGCCGCTCATGTCTCGACCGCCGAGCTCCTAAGGGCGCGCTTTTTGTTCCTGCTCCTAAGCTTCCTGTGGCATCGCCGGCGCCGCCTGATCCATGAGGTTTCTGCAGCGGATCGCGCGGCAGAACAGGAGCTGTGGCAGCGTCTGAGCGCGTAGCGGCTCTGGCGTCCGCAATGCAACATCGGCAGACTAACCCGCATTCCTTTTCATTGAGCCACAGGACGAAAGCCGGATGCCGCTGATGCGAGTCGTGGATCGCGATGGGGTCGAGCATGAGGTCGAGGCGCGCGCGGGCCTCAAGGTCATGGANNNCGCGAGCTCCTGTCGGAACTGTCGCACACGCAGGAGAACTCGCGCTTATCCTGCCAGATCGATTTCACTCCGGCGCTGGCGGGCCTGCGGGTCACGATCGCCCCGGACGAGTAGGAGAGCTCATGTCCACCGCCACCGTCGATGTCGAGACCCGCGGCGCCGTCGCGATCGTCACGCTCAACCGGCCGGCTCAGTCCAATACGCTGAGTCTGCAAATGGGCATGGACCTGCTCGCAGCCGCCATGACCTGTGCGCGCAGCACCGCCGTGCGTGCGGTGGTGCTGACCGGCGCCGGCGACAATTTCTGCTTTGGCGGAGATCTGCGCGGCATGACGAACAAGGGCGGCGCCGAGGCGTATCTGCGCGAGCTCACCTCTTATCTGCATGGCGCGATCTCGCTCTTCGTGCGCATGGACCCGCCGGTGATCGCCGCCGTACGTGGTACCGCGGCGGCGGCGGGCATTGGGCTCGTCGCGATGGCGGATCTGGCGGTGGCATCCGAGAGCTCCAAATTCAATCTCGCCTATACGGGCGTGGGCCTGACTCCCGATGCCGGCACATCATTTCTCCTGCCGCGCGCGGTCGGCGTGCGGCGCGCGATGGAACTGCTGCTCCTCAACCGCTCGCTGTCGGCGCAGGAAGCCTTGAGCTGGGGGCTTGTGAACCGCGTCGTGCCCGATCCGATGGTGCTCGATGAAGCCTTCGCGCTCGCGGAGAAGCTCGCGGCGGGGCCGACCCATGCCTTCGGCAAGGTAAAGCGGCTCGTTGCCCAGTCGCTCGGCGCGCTCGAGTCGCAGATGGTGCTCGAGTCTGAAACCATCGCAGGCCAGGCCGCCAGCGCAGAAGGGGCGGAGGGCATCAGCGCGTTCCTTGCAAAACGCAAGCCGGCCTTTCCATGAACTGGATCCTGATTGCGCTCGTCGCTGCGGGCATCGCGGCAGTTGTGCGGATCTACTTCAGTCTGCAGAGACTGCGCGGCGATCGTGCCGATGATTGGGATGCGAAAATGGTCGAGCGCGTGCGTGCGCAGGGCATCGATCCCTTCAAGCCGCTTGAGGTGGACTTCTTCTTCGCGCTGCCGAATGCGAGCGCCTGCGATGCCCTAGGCGCGCTGCTGCAGGCGGAGGAGTTTGCGGTGGATGTCAAGCCGGTGGCGGACAGCTCCCTACATCCCTTCAGTCTGCATGCGTCAAAGCCGCTGCGGCTCGCGGTGCCCGACATGCAGGAGAAGAGCCGGCGCTTCAAGGAGCTGGCCACGGCGCATGGCGGGCGCTACGACGGATGGGCGGCCGGAGCGACGCGCGCGCGCTGAGCCGGCGCGAATGCCGCCGCCCCGGGCGGGCTCTGCCGTCATCGGCGGATCGCATTATAGACAGCAGCGCCGCGCCATGGACGCACGTCCAGGTGCAGCCTCTACCCGCTTAGGTCTACTGCGTGTCGCAGAGAGGATCACGTTCCGTAGTCAGGAGCCCTTTTCAGCTTGCTGGCGCACGGCCTCCGCCGCGGCGGCGATGGCTTGGGGATCGCCCAGATAACGGCTCCTGATGGGCTTCAATTGCGCGTCAAGCTCGTAGAGCAGCGGCACGCCGGTCGGAATATTGAGCTCGACGATCTTCTCTTCCGGAATGTCGTCGAGCATCTTCACCAGGGCACGCAGGCTGTTGCCGTGCGCGGCGATGAGCACGTTGCGTCCCGCCAAAAGATCCGATGAGATGCGGCTTTCCCAGATCGGCAGCACGCGCGCGAGAGTGTCTTTGAGCGACTCCGTCGCCGGCAGCTGCGAGAAATCGATGCTCGCATAGCGTGGATCGAAGCGCGGGTGGCGCTTGTCGTTCGCGTCGAGCGGCGGCGGTGCAATGTCGTAACTGCGGCGCCAGATCTTGACCTGCGCTGCGCCGTACTTTTCGACGGTCTGCGCCTTGTTGAGGCCCTGCAGCGCGCCGTAGTGGCGCTCATTGAGTCGCCAGGAGCGCTCGACGGGAATCCACATGCGATCCATTTCGTCGAGCATGATCCACAGCGTACGGATGGCGCGCTTGAGGACCGAGGTGAATGCAACGTCGATCGAGATCTTCTCGCGCAGCAGGAGCCGTCCGCCTTCGGCCGCCTCTCGATGGCCGACTGCCGACAGATCAACGTCCGTCCATCCGGTGAAGAGATTCTCCAGGTTCCAGATGCTCTGGCCGTGGCGCACGAGAACGAGTTTCCCAGGCACTTTAGATCCCACCGTTGACGGGGTAATCGCGCACGAGCGCCGCGAAGCGCTCGGCGGAGCCGGCGGCGTACGCAAAGTAGAGCGACGGCTCAGTGAGCTCAAGCTCGAGGACGCGCGGCGCCCCATCGGCGTCGCGGATCAAATCCACGCGCGCATAGAGCGGGGTGGCGAACGGAATGGCGCCGAGCGCCCGCTCGCCGGTGCGCAGTTCATCGAGACTGGGGATGCGGGGTGTGATGTCTTCGGCTGCGAACAGGTCGCGTGTCGGATCTTCGCCGCGGCGCAGCAGCGGCCCCTTGCGGATGGCATGACTGAACGTCCCGCCGAAATAGATGAGCGCGGTCTCGCCCTCGGCGTCCACCCGGTCAAGATAGGGCTGCAGCACGACGCTGCGGTTCTCATCCAGGAGCCGTTTCACGTGCACGACGGCAGTCTTGAGTTCGCGGCGCCCGTAGCGCTGGGCGTCGCGCGCGCCGGAACTTACGGCGGGTTTGACGACGAAATCGGTGGACGCGTGCTGGACCAGGAACTCGTTCAGGGCCTGCGCCGCGCTCTCGCCCGGCTCAACGAAAGTGCTCGCCACGGTGCGCACATCCGCGTGCATGAGCTCCTCCAGATAGTGCTTGTCGGTATTCCAGCGGACCATGGGCAGCGGATTCAAAAGATGCGTGGCTGCGGATGCCTGCTCTGCCCAGCTCAGAAACTCCGGCAGACGCATGCTGTAATCCCAGGTGGAGCGCAGCAGTGCCAGATCGAAGTGCGACCACTGCGTGCTGGCATCGTCCCACTCGACCACGCGCACGGCGGCGCCGGCGCGCGTGAGAGCCTCGAAGAGCGGTGGCAGATCCGCGTCGGCATTGCGCGCATCGTGCGCGGTGACGAGCGCGATGACGGCAGGTGCGCGGGCCACGCTCAGACGCGCACCGCCGGCGGGTCCGTCAGCTTGCGCACGGAGTCGATGCCCACCGACAGCGTCGCAAAGTCGCTCGTGCCGACGGCCTGCATCTCGTTCAGGATGCGCTGCCAGCGCGCCAGATCCTCGCCGGCGGACTCGGCCCACGCACTGACCCGCGCTTCAGGCCGTCCGTGTTTGGAGAGCGCGAGCACACGCTCCGTCGCCTTGCGGTGGATGGCCCCAGCGCTGTCGCGCAGGCCGGTGCGCGCTATCGCCTGCCACTGACCGTCGACGGGGAGCCGTTCGATCTGCTCGCGCAGCCAATCAAGACCGATGCGCGCGCCGACTTCGAAGTACGTCCGGGCCGCCTCGACGACGCGCACGCGATGCGCGCCTGCGAGCTCGACGATATCGAGGGTTGCGTTGTGCGCATCGAGACTTGCGACGCGTGCGGCAAGCTCCGCCGGCGCCCCCGCCACCAGATGTTCCTTGCGTATGGCATCAAATTGCGCACGCGCGGAGCCGACCAGCACGTGCGCGATGGCCGACTGGAGTTCGCGCGTGCCGCGGCGGAATTCTGCGACGGCACGGTCCACCTGCAGATCCTCGCGGCGATGCGCCAGCAGCCAGTAGGTGGCATGGCGCAGCAGGCGGCTCGTTTCATACATCATGCCGTACTGCAGCTTCGCGGGCGCACGGTTGTCGAGCGCCTCGATCTGCGCCCACAGGTCGCGCATATCGAAGATTTCGCGCGCCGCGGTATAGGCGCATGCAATCCTTGCAGGCGCCGCGCCCGTATCATCCTGCGCGCGTGCCACAAACGTCGCCCCCATGCGATTGACGAGGCTGTTGGTGGTGGCCATCGCGATGATTTCGCGCCGCAGCCGATGACGGCTGATCGCGCGCGCAAAGCGCGTGCGCACCGGGTCCGGGAAATAGCGCTTGAGCTCGAGCGACAGGTACGGGTCGGCCGGCACATTGGACTCGAGCAGGTGCTTGCTGAGCCAGATCTTGCTGTAGGACAGCAGCACCGCAAGCTCCGGGCGCGTGAGGCCGAGGCTTTTCTTGCGCCGTTCCGCAAGCTCCTCGTCGTTGGGCAGGAACTCGAGCGCGCGGCTCAACTCATTCGCACGCTCTAGAGAGTGCATGAGCTGCGAGTATTCGGAGAGGCGCATGCCGGAGTGCAGCTCGAGGGTGCTGATGGCTTGGGATTGCAGGTAGTTGTTGCGCAGCACCAGCGCGGCCACCTCGTTCTTCATGCCGGCGAGTATCTGGTTGCGCCGGGCGCGCGTCAGGCTGCCGGCAGCGACCAGTGGATTCAGCAGAATCTTGATGTTGACCTCGACGTCCGAGGTATTGACGCCCCCGGAGTTGTCGATGAAGTCGGTGTTCAGCCGCCCGCCGGCGAGCGCGTATTCGATCCGGCCGCGCTGCGAGAGGCCGAGATTGCCGCCTTCGCCGACCACCCGCGCCGCAAGCTCCGCGCCGTTCACGCGCACGCCGTCATTGCTGCGGTCGCCGACTTCGCCGTTCGTCTCCTGAGTCGCCTTGACGTACGTGCCAATGCCGCCGTTCCAGAAGAGGTCGACGCGCATGCGCAGGATGGCGCGGATGATCTCGTTGGGCGGCGCGGCGGCGTTTGCCATGCCGAGCATCACCTGCGCCTCGCTTGAGAGCGTGATCGATTTTGCAGCCCGCGGGAATACGCCGCCGCCGCGCGAAATCCGGCGCCGCTCGTAATCATCCCAGCTCGAGCGCGGCAGCCGAAACAGGCGCTGGCGCTCGGCAAAACTTGCGGCGGCGTCCGGGGCGGGATCGAGAAAGATGTGCTGATGNNTGGCGCGACATCAGCATGCCATTGCCGAACACGTCGCCCGACATGTCGCCGACGCCGATGGCCGTGAAGGCCTCGGACTGGATATTGACGCCGAATTCGCGAAAGTGCCGCTTGACGCACTCCCAGGCGCCGCGCGCGGTAATGGCCATCTTTTTATGGTCGTAGCCCGCCGAGCCGCCGGAGGCGAAGGCGTCTCCCAGCCAGAAGCTGTAATCCTGCGAGATGGCGTTGGCAATGTCCGAGAACGTGGCGGTGCCCTTGTCGGCCGCGACGACGAGATAGGTGTCGTCGGCGTCGCGCCGCACCACCTTGGGGGGCGGCACGACGCGGTTGCCGACGATGTTGTCGGTGAGGTCGAGCATGCCGCGGATCAAATACTGGTAGCAGGCGATGACTTCCGCCTGCAGCTCGTCGCGGGACCCCGCGGGCGGCCGCTTCACGACGAAGCCNNCGTCGCCCATGCGCAGATGCACGCCCTCGACGCGCGGGCTGTAGACGAAGATCTCGAACTTTGGTCGCGGCAGCGGCAGCTCGGGAATCTTGTGCGGGTCGAGCTTGAAGGACACGTAGC
>PLIX01000089.1 GCA_003140135.1 Gammaproteobacteria bacterium | reverse complement strand
GCCGGTAGCGCGGCAGGAAATTACCAAAGAGCTGATCCCACCCGGACGGAGCGATGCGCTCGGTCACCAGGCGCGCGGTGTAGATATTGACGACCGCCGGCGCGGCGCGTGCAACAGCGTCGGCATAGCTTACATGGCCCGGCAACGGCGCCGGCAGTGCGACGGGGCCGGCCGCCGGCGCGATCGGGGCGCGAACCAGCAACTGCGGACGCAGGGCGACGATGACGAAGGCGAGCGCAAGGCCCCCGATAACCCAGCCGATTATAAATGTGAGCCAGCGCGGCAATTGAGTTGTCAGCATCTTTGTCATCATGCGCGCACCGCAGGCGCGCCCGGGGCGCTCGTCCGAAGACCCGTCGCGTTCGTGTATACTAAATCACGCCGCCCCCCGCTAGCCGCCAGCAGCGTCCGCACGCGCTTGCGCGCGCCCTAGATGTGGGCGCGAAGGTATGGGCGGACTTGCGACGGACGACAGCGGGAGAGCCACTCGATGGCTGGTGATGGAGTGATTGGCGACAATCAGGTCGACACGAGTCGGCGTGGATTTCTGACCGCGGCCACGGCCACGACCGGCGCAATCGGTGTGGCATTTGCCCTCGTGCCGTTCATCTCATCGTGGATGCCCTCAGAGCGCGCGCGGGCCTTCGGCGCGCCGACCGAGCTTGATATCTCGAAGCTTGATCCCGGGCAGATGGTCATCGTCTTCTGGCGCAAGCAGCCGATCTTTGTCGTGCGCCGCACGCCGGCGATGCTCGCAAGCCTGGCAGGTCACGACGACCGCCTGAAAGACCCGACTTCGGATAATTCCAACCAGCCGCCCTACGCGAAGAACGTGCAGCGCTCGCGCAACCCCGAGTATCTGGTGCTGATCGGAGTGTGCACGCACTTGGGGTGCATGCCGAAGGCGCGCTTCGAGGCGGGTTTTCCGGAGCTCGGCGCGGACTGGCCGGGCGGCTTTTTCTGTCCATGCCACGGCTCGCGCTTTGACCTCTCCGGACGCGTGTTCGACGGCTCGCCGGCTTCGTTGAATCTTGTCGTGCCTCCCTATGCGTACCCCAACGCGCACACGCTCGTGATTGGCGTCAACGACGCCAATCAGAAAGGAGTCGCGTGATGGCGCCCGCCGCGCCGCCGCCCGCCTCCGCACCGAAGCCCGGCGGACTGCGCGCCTGGATCTACAAGCGCTTCCCGGTGCAGGAGTTCATCGAAGACCAGCTCACCGGCTACTACGCGCCGAAGAACTTCAACATCTGGTATTTCTTCGGCTCGATCGCCCTCGTCGTGCTCGTGCTGCAGNNTCCTTCGACTCCGTCGAATTCATCATGCGCGAGGTGCAGTGGGGCTGGCTCATCCGCTATCTGCACTCGACCGGCGCATCTGTCTTCTTCATCGTCGTCTACCTGCACATGTTCCGCTCAATGCTGTACGGCTCGTACAAGGCGCCGCGCGAGCTCCTGTGGCTCATCGGCATGCTGGTGTACTTCGCACTGATGGCGGAGGCGTTCTTCGGCTACGTGCTGCCGTGGGGGAACATGTCCTTCTGGGGCGCGCAGGTGATCGTGAACCTGTTCGGCACGATTCCCGTCATCGGCCCTGACCTCGTCCTGTGGATCCGCGGCGATTACGGCATCGCGGATGCAACCCTCGGCCGCTTCTTTGCGCTGCACGTGGCGGCGGTGCCGCTCGCCATCTTGTTGTTGGTGGCGCTGCACCTCGTCGCGCTGCACCAGACAGGTTCGAATAATCCGGACGGTATCGAAATCAAAGAGCGCGTCGGCGCCGACGGCCATCCGCTCGACGGCATTCCCTTTCATCCCTACTACACGGTGAAGGACATCGTGGGCATCGGCGTCATGCTGGTCATGCTCGCGATAGTGGTGTTCTTCGTGCCGACCTTCGGCGGGCTGTTTCTCGAGGCGCCGAATTTCGAGCCCGCCAATCCGTTGTCCACGCCCGAGCACATCGCGCCGGTGTGGTACTTCACGCCCTACTACGCCATGCTGCGCGCCGTGCCGGATCAGCGGCTGGGAGCGCTTCTGATGTTCCTGGCCGTGGCCTTGTTCGTAGTCCTGCCGTGGCTGGATCGCTCGCCCGTCAAATCGATGCGCTATCGCGGCATGCTCTCCCGCGGGGCGCTCGCGCTTTTCGCGGTCTGCTTCATCGCGCTCGGCTATCTGGGCCTGCAGCCGGCCGAAGGCATCTACGTGATTCTGGCGCGCATCTTTGCCTGCGGCTATTTCGCATTCTTCCTGTTGATGCCCTGGTACTCGCGCATCGACAAGGTGAAGCCGGTGCCCGAAAGAGTGGTTTTTCATGCGCATGATTAAGCGGGCGCTGCTGCTCGCCTGCGTTCTTGCGAGCGGCACCGCCGCTGCCGCCGCGGAGGAGGGCGCAGGCGCCGGCGCCGACTGGCTGACGTGGCGCGCCGCCGATGACGTCACCAATACGGCATCTGTGCAGCGCGGCGCGCGCAACTTCATGAGCTATTGCTTGGGGTGTCACGCGCTCAAGTATGAGCGCTACTCACGGCTCGGCACGGATCTCGACCTGACTCCCGAGGAGCTGCAGAAGTATCTGATCGCGCCGGGCGACAAGCCGGGCGACTACATCTTGACGACCATGCCGGCGAGCGACGCGGCGACCTGGTTCGGGAAGACGCCGCCGGACCTATCGCTCATGGCGCGGGCGCGCGGCGCCGATTATCTGTATCAATTTCTGAAGACCTTTTACGTCGATTCATCCAAGCCCACCGGCGCCAATAATCTGCGCCTGGATGCGACCGCGATGCCGGCGGTGCTATCGGAGCTCGAGGGCCTGAAGCGCGCGGTCTTCAAGGAGCAGCAGGAAACCGGCTCCGACGGCAAGGCGATGACCGTGCGTGTGTTCGATCACTTCGAGCAGGTCGCGCCGGGACGCCTGAGCGCGGCGCAGTACGATGAGTTCGTACACGATACGGTCAATTTTCTCGACTACGTGAGCGAGCCCACGCAGGCCGCGCGGCGCGCGCTCGGAATCTGGGTCGTGTTGTTTCTGCTCGTGTTTACGTGGCTTTCTTGGCTGCTCAAGCAGCAATACTGGAAAGACGTGCACTGATCGCGTCGGGAGTGCGGATACTTGTCGAGCCGACGTTCNNCTCAATCCGTACCACAGCGTGCCGACGCTCGTCGATCGGGAGCTCGTGCTGTACGACTCGCGCGTCATCATCGAGTATCTCGACGAACGCTTCCCGCACCCGCCGCTGATGCCGGTCGATCCGGTGACGCGCGCGCAGTTTCGCCTCGCGCTCTACCGCATCGAGCGCGACTGGTACGGACTTGTGCAGCAGATCGAACAGGAACCGGACAAGAAGCAGACGCTGAAGCACAAGAAGATCCTGCGCGACGTCATCCTGCAGAGCACCGAGCTCTTTGCGATGAAGCGGTTTTTTCTGTCCGAGGAGTTTTCGCTGGTCGATGCCACGATCGCGCCGATTTTGTGGCGGCTGCCCTACTACGAGATCGACCTGCCGCCGCAGGCGCAGCCGATCATCAAATACGCATCATTGGTATTCGCGCGCGCTGCGTTTCGCGACAGCCTGTCGGAAGCCGAACAGGAGATGCGCCTGCTCTAAGGCTAACCGTCGCAGCCGTGAACTAACATGTCTTCCGTCCCGCCCAAAAGACCCTATCTGCTGCGTGCGATGCACGAGTGGGTGACCGACAGCCAGCACACGCCCCATGTCATCATTAATGCCGAGCGGCCCGGCGTCGTGGTGCCGCGTCCCTTCGTCAAGGATGGCAAGATCGTGCTCAATCTGAGCCTGACCGCGACGCAGAATCTCTCCCTCGGCAACGAGTGGATCGAATTCGGCGCGCGCTTTGCGGGCGTCGTGCATTTCATCCGCGTGCCGATCGCGGCGGTGCTCGGCATCTACGCCCGCGAGACGGGCGAGGGCATGGTGTTCTCCGACCAGGATCTCGGCCCCGAACCGCCGCCACAGCCGAGTGCTGAAGAAGACGGCACCCGGCGCGCGCACCTGAAGCTCGTCAAATAGAGCCCTAGGTTAATTGGCCGCCGTCGCCGCCAGCACGTGCGGCTGCCCGTTGTGCAGGGTGCCCCACACGAGTTCGCGATGCACACGCCGCTCGGCATCGAGGCTCAGTTGACCGGTGAGCCCCCGCACATCCAATTGCGTGGCGCCCGGTTGGGCGTGCAGCGCGGCGGCCAAGAGATAGGCATCGAAACCAAAGGCAAACAGTCGATTGCGATTGGGCCCGTCGGCCGGCCAGGCCGCGCGCGCGGCGTCGTGGACGCTGTCGGCAAGCTCGCTGCCGAGCATCCAGGGCATGTCCGGAAACAGCAGCCCCTCCAAATCCTGGTTGGCGCTTGCATGCGGTTCGAAGGAGTCAGAGGTGGCGTAGGTCGGAACGCCGCCGACATAGTGAAAACGCAGCTGCGGAAGCAGGAGCCGAGCCGTGTTCACTTGGCTCGCGGCAAAAATGAACTCGATATCGCCGCGCGGCCGGGGCTCGAACTCGAGCTTGACGCCAACTACGGATTCGAGCCGCTTGGCGCGCGCGCGGCTGTCGCTGATGCGCAGCACTTGCGTGATCTCGGGTGAGTAGTCGGCGAGGCCTGCGTCAAAGGACGCCTGTGAGAGAAGCTCGCCGCCGCCGGCTTGCAGCTCCTGCGTGAACGCGGCGAGCACGCGCGCACCCCAGTCGCCTGTGGGTACGAGTGCAACCCCGGCGTGATGTCCGTCCGCGAGCACGCGGCGCGCCACCTGCCGGGCCTCATCCTCGGGAGAGAGGGCGAACTGATAGAACGCGGTGGGTACGGGAGTGCCGGCCGGCAGGAAGTTGAGTGCCAGGATGGGCGGGCGCGCGCCGCTGATCGCGGCGGCTGCGACCACGGCATCGCGCGAGAGCGGGCCGACAATCAGCTGCGCGCCGTCGTGAGTGGCCTGCGCAATCGCCGCGGCCAGGCCGAGCTCGGCGGTGTCATAGAAGCGGATGTGCAGCCGTTGTGCGGGGGGCGTCTGGTAGTACGCCGTCATGAAGCCCTCGCGCAGCGAGATTCCCGCGCTCGAGAGCTTTCCCGAGATCGGCATGAGGAGCGCCACATGTCCAAGACCATCGGCTGCCACCGCGGCAGGCGCGGGGGCGGCGCGCAGTGGTGCAGGCGGTGGCGGGGGAGGAGTGGCGGGCGGCTGTGCCGTTGTGGGCGCCGCTGTGGCGGCCGGTGCCTCGGCGTGCGGGTTCACCAGGGAACACCCCGCCAGAGCCAGTAGCGCGGCCGCCGCAATTCCCCGCATCACCCCGCTGGCGTCAAACATGCCTTGTGCGACCTTATGTGCCTGGGCAGGATGCCCGTTCGAGCCGCGGCCGGTGGCGCGGCGAAGGAATTATAGTGAAGAAATCAACAGGTCGGCTCGACGTCATTGCGACCCCGATCGGAAATCTCGCCGATTTGAGTGCCCGCGCACGCCGGTCCTTAAGCGAGGCGGACCTCATCGCAGCCGAGGATACGCGCCACACCCTCACGCTGCTGCACGCCATCGGGGTGTCGCGGCCGCTGCTGTCGCTGCATGCACACAATGAATCGCAGCGCGTGCCGCAGGTTCTGGCGCAGCTGGAAGCGGGCTCCGTGGTCGCGCTCGTGAGCGATGCGGGCACGCCGCTCCTGTCCGACCCGGGATTTGAACTCGTGCGGGAGGCGGCGAGCGCGGGGTTTGAAGTGCGCTCGATTCCGGGTCCGTCAGCCATCACGGCGGCGCTGGCGGTGGCCGGAGTGCCCACGGGGCGCTTTTGTTTCGAGGGCTTCCTGCCCGCACGTTCCCGCGAGCGCCGCAAGGCGTTGCGCGAGCTTGCCGACGAGCCGCGGACGCTCATTTTCTTTGAAGCTCCGCACCGCATTGCCGCGGCGCTTGCGGATCTCGCGGCGGCGTTCGGTGCCGAACGCCGCGGGGTCGTGGCGCGCGAGCTGACCAAGATGCACGAGACGCTGCACCGCGGCACCGCTGCGTCGCTCGTCGAGGAATTCACGGCACGCCCGCCGCGCGGGGAGTGCACCGTTGTCGTCGGAGCGCTTCGGTGACCGAGGGTCTGCCCCCGCTCGTCGACACGCACTGCCACCTCGTCCTGCTCGAGGAACGCGGACTGCTCAACCAGGCGCTCGAAGGGGCGCTCGCCGCCGGTGTCGACGAGATCGTGTCGGTCGGGCTCAACCTCGAGGACTCCGACCACAACCGCCGCATCGCCGAGGAGCACGCCGGCGTGTACTTCACGTGCGGCCGGCATCCTCATGAGAAGGCCGC
>PLIX01000142.1 GCA_003140135.1 Gammaproteobacteria bacterium | reverse complement strand
CAATTCACGGGTGGGTCGAAACGTCCTTGTTTCTTCGTTGCGCGCTTCACCATGGGCAATTGCGGCAAGGGCGGCTCGGGTTATGTGCGCGGGCGCGGGTCAGGAGCCGGAGAGAGACATGGCTCCTCGCGCGCATCGTTCAGGGCGGTGGACTCGCCGCGGCGGTCTCGGCGAGCGTCGCCAAGCGCCGCTCATCCCAGATGATGAAGAGTCCGCAGGCGATGACAATTGATGCGCCGGTGACGACGACGGAGCTCGGCAGCACTGACCAGAAAATCCAGTCGATGCCGAGCGCCCAAAGAATCGAGGAGTACTCGAAAGGCGCGACCACGGAGGGCGGAGCGCGGCGGAAGGCGTCCGTGACCCAGTACTGTCCGAGCGCCCCGGTGATACCCACGACACCCAGCCACACCCAGTCGCCCGATGGCACGCGCCGCCATTCGGGCGCCGCCAGCACTCCTGCGCCGATGCCGACCAACAGCAAGAACCACAGGACCATGGCCGCACTCGAATTCGTACGCCCCAAGGTGCGCACCGTCACGGCACTCAGCGCATAACAGCACGCGGCGGCCGCAGCGGCCGCGGCGGCGATCGACACGAGGCCATTGGACTTCGGGCGCAGCATAATGAGCACGCCACAGAGTCCGACGCCGATGGTGAGCCAGCGTCGCAGCGGTACGCGTTCGCCGAGCAGCGGTACCGAGAGCGCGGTCATCAGAAGCGGCGCACACAGAAATAACGAATAGGTCTCGGCCATCGACAAGCGGTGCACCGCATAGACGAACGAACTTAGCATGATGATTCCGAGCAGCGCGCGTACCAGGTGCAGCAGCGGATTCGCGGGCCGCAAGGATTGCCACGAACCCGCCCAGACAATGGGCAAAGCCAGAAAGGCGACCGAGGATGCGCATCGCAGGCACGACAGCTCAAAGGGGCCATAGTTCTGCGACAGGCGCTTCATGGACGAGTCCATGATCGCGAACATGAAAACTGCGGACGACATGGCCGCGATTCCGCGCAGATTCTCCGTGGCCTTGCCGTGGGGGAGCATCGCCCTATTATGCGGCCGGCGGCCGCAAGCACCGGGCCGACTATTTCTCCCGCTCGCGCTTTGCTTCAGCCGGCGTGGGCGCCGGTGGCCGCGTCACGAGCTAGGACGAGCGGGGGCAGCAGGCGATCCGTTTCCCGTTTGACCACCGCATAACACTCGCATGAGAGCCTCTCAAGCTGTGGCCGGTCGAGGACGGTAATCTGACCTCGGGCGTACTGGATTACCCCCAGCTTCTGGAGCTTGCCGGCAGCGTCGGTGACCCCTTCACGCCGCACGCCGAGCATGTTGGCGATGAGCTCCTGCGTCATGACCAATTGATTGGTGGACAGGCGGTCGAGAGACAAGAGGAGCCACCGGCACAGCTGCTGGTCGACCGAATGATGCCGGTTGCATACCGCCGTCTGGGACATCTGCGTGATCAAAGCTTGCGTATAGCGCAGCAGCAACAGCTGCAGCTCGCCGTGCCTACCGAATTCGATCTTGAGCCGCCGTGCAGGCAGCCGGTAGGCATACCCAGCGCTTTGTACGATCGCCCGGCTGGGAGTGGTTTCACCGCCCATGAAGAGGGCGATGCCGATGAGCCCCTCGTTGCCCACGACCGAAATCTCCGCCGACGCGCCGTTTTCCATCACGTAGAGCAGCGACACGATCGAGTCGATTGGGAAATAGACGTGCAGCAGGGGATCGCCGGATTCATACAACACGCGGCCCAGGGGCATGGGAACGAGCTGAAGATCCGGGAATATCCGGTCACGCTCAGCTACTCCCAACGCAGCCAGAATGTGATTCTGGAGGGGGCTACACGGTCCGGGCGTCATTGAAAGCAATCCCGGCGCGGGGGCGCGAAACGATACTAAGGCATGAAGTATACCCCCATTTGGGGCCGGCCATACGCGCGCTATCGCACGTAGTATCTGCCGCACGCCTCCTGAGGCGCGGCCGGCCTGGTCGATAGCGCCTCCTACCGCACATACCCGCCATCGCAGCGGGTGGAGGGTCGCGGGTGGGGTGCCAGCGCACTCCCGTGCGGCCAATTTTTCTCGATTTCGTGGCTGCCACCAGCGCCCGCCTAAGACGCCAGATGCGGACATAACGGCGCCCTAGCCGCGAGCTCCGCATCATCTGCCGATGGAGCCGGCGCGATCGCGCCGCCGGACGGCTGGCGCGTGCGGGCGCTCCTTTGTACGTCTGCGCACAGACGTTTGGACGTGCTGCGCATAGGCTGCAGGCAGTCATCGGAGGTCTTATGAAATCCATTCACGCCGCCAGCGCGGCCCTAGTTGGCGCGGCCCTCATCCTGAGCGCCTGTGCTACGACTCCCCCGCCGCCCAGCGCTGAAATGACGCGGGCGAAAGCGGCGATCGAACAAGCTCAGCGTGCAGGGGCGCGCGAGTACTCGACCGAATATCTCAATGCCAGTATGGCGAAGATGGAAATGGCGGAGGCAGCGAACGCCAAGGGAAATAACGCACAAGCGACGCGCCTCGTCGAGGAATCCTACGCCGATGCGCATCTGGCGCAGATTTCGGCACAGAGTGCGAAATCCGCGCAGGCTGCTGCGGATGTGGACAAGAGCATCGTGACATTGCAGGACGAAGCCAGCCGCACGAACACGCCATGAATTTGCATCCAGCCTTTGTCGGAGACTCTCGTATGAAATCACCATCCATTCGTATGCTTGCGACCGCGGCGGTCACGGTGTTCGTATCTGTCATTCTGGCCGCGTGCGCCAGCACGCCGCAGCACAACGATATGCTGGAGCACGCGCGCGTTGTCGTCTCAAACGCGCAGTCGAATCCTAATGTCGCGGGCGAATCACGCGCCGATCTGGCAACGGCGGTCGCGGCGCTCAATCAGGGCGACGCTCTGCTGCAGGCGGGCAAGCCCGCCGCGGAAGTCGACCATGAGGCTTACATCGCTGAGCGCTTCGGACTCGCCGCGCAGAGGGGCGCGGAGCTTTCCATGTCCGAGAAAGCGATCGCGGATGCCAACAACCGCCGCAACGACGTGCTGCTCTCCGCCCGTGAGCAGCAGATGGTGCGTGCCAACGACCGCGCCGAGACGAAGACGCTGGAAGCGAATGCCGCAATGGCGAGCGCGCAGGCGAGCGCTGAGCAAAATGCAGCCGCGCAACAGCGAGCCCAGGAGCTCGAAAGCGCTTTGGCCGATCTGCAGGCCAAGAAGACCGATCGCGGACTTGTGATCACCTTGGGCGACGTGCTGTTTGCGACGAACCGCGCAGAGCTTAAGCCAGGTGCACGCCGCTCGCTCGAGAAGCTCTCGGCGTTCCTGCACGAGTATCCGCAGCGCAGCGTCCAGATTGAAGGCTTCACCGACAGCACAGGAACAGATGACTACAACCAGGGCCTTTCTGAGCGCCGCGCTGGCGCCGTGCGTGATGCTCTGAGCAGCATGGGCATCTCGAGCGATCGCATTCAGACCCGTGGGTTCGGGAAGAGCGATCCGGTGGCGGACANNAGAGCGATGGCCGCACCGCGACGCGCAGTCCGTAATCGCCGATAGGCGAGCCGCATGGGGATCAGGCCTGGTGGCGTCAGGATGGGTCCCCCCGGAAGGTTAGGACGCGTTTTGTTGCACGGGGCGTACTAAGCACTTCGACGACGCGGCGACGGCTCGTCCGCACGCACCCGCAGTGCGGAGGCTGCGCCCGCCCCGAGTCACGAGCCCCATCCCAAGGATGAGCAGCGACCCGTAATCGAGCACACCGCCACCGCCGCTTGGGGCAGGGGTGATGCTCAGAGCGAGCGTACCGATACCAGACTGGCCATAGGCATCCTGAGCCGTCACAGTGACCGTGACCTGCCCGGACTGTCCCGCGGTCGCCTGCATTTTCAACGTGCAGTTGAACGAGCGCGTGCCGCAGCCGTTGTTCAGCGTGGCCGCGGATGCAGGCAGCAGGGTGGCACTGCTGGTCGACACGCGCATCGTGAGATCCTTCACGCCGCTGAGAGCAAGCGTCGCGGGCGACGCTGAACTGCCCGACTGCACACTCTGACTGCCTCCTGATATGACGCGCACGGTTGGCGGCGGCGGCTTCGTGACCGTGACGGTGACGTTCGCTGACGCCGAGCGTCCGGCGCCATCGACCACCGAAAAGCTTAGGTGGGCTATCCCCACGCCTCCGAGAGCCGGGGTGATCAGCACGCTGCAGGAATTCGTCGAGCTTCCGCAGGAGGCGGACTCAAACTGCACCGCTGCGGGTGCTCCAAACGAGACGAGCGCGGCATTGTCACTTTTGCCCGAAAGGGTGAGCTTGCCTGTGCCGGCCAGCGTAAACGGCAATTGCCCGGTACTGCCGCCGACGATGGAGATGCTTCTCGCGGCGTTGACAGTCGGGACGGGCAGACTCTGCAGCGCGCCCATCGCATCCACGCGACCATAGCCAAATTCGCCGTTAGGTGCAGACCCGCCCAGGTGCACTGCCCCGTTCTGCAGGGCTCCTAGGATGCGCGCTGCGCTCAAGCTCGGAAACGTCGCGTGCAAGAGCGCGGCGATCGCGGCGGCATTCGGCGTGGCCGCAGAAGTACCGTAAAAAAACTCCGCAGGCGCGGTCGTGAAGAAGGTGCCGACTGCATCGACGTAGACGGCATCAGGCGCCGCGAGCGCCGGGGCCTGCAGGCTTTGCGGGGTCGGATATTCGAGCGCGACCGGCCCGGTCGCGCTGTAGGGTTCGATGACATCTCCGACGCCATCGCCGCCGTACACGGCGCCCACCGTGGCAACGCGCTGCAGCAGCTTCTGCGGCGAGCCGATGCTGCCCGGAGTTGCAGTGCCAAGAGCGGCCGCACCATCGCCGTACACGAAGAGCTTCAGGAACTTGCCCGCAAACTCGGTATTTGGAGTGCCAATGACAAAATGAAATATGCCTTGCGGCAACTGGGAATCGGAGTCGCTGTCAAAGACATCGCGGCTGCCGGCACCAGGAATGCACTTGAGTATCTGCCGGTTTTGATCCATGACATAGAGATCAAAATTGCTGACGTTTTGGCCGAACGGGTCTGCCCACTGCAGATAGATCGGCGCATTCAACTTGTCATACAGCGTCAGCTTCTCGTAGTGCGTGCCATCGAACGATTGTGCATAGGCGTCGGCCTGGCCATTGACGTTGCAGGTTAGCGGCGCCGGTAGCTTCGTTGGCGCGTAGGATCCCTGCCAGAAGCTCTCATTCTCATTGCCGGCGGCCGAGAACAGCAGGACGCTGGGGTTTTGCGCCAGGACGGCTGCTACGCCCTGAGCAAGCGAGCTCTCGGTCGACATCAAATCTTCGGCCGGGTACTCAAGATCATCCGCCACAACGGTGGCTCCGGCGGCGATGAGTTTGGAAAGACAGCTCACATACTCGACGTCGGTTTGCGGCGCGCAGAATGCGAGGCTCGCCCCCGGCGCCACGGCATGCAATTCTTCGAGCAGCATCGTGCCCTCATCGGTCGGAGGCAGGTCGGGGCTCGATTGCGCGCCCGGTGTGAGCACCGTGATGTGCTGCGGCAGCTCACCGCGCGACTGGATGAGCGCGACGCTTGCCACATCGTCGGACATCATGCCGACGGTGACGCCGGCACCGCTCTTGCCCGTCGTTGCGATGAATTGAGCGGCATGCATGATGGACACCGCGTCGCCGTCGATGACGGTGCTGACGCTCGCCTGCGCTCGAGGGAACGACCGCGTGACGGGCTTGATGATCCGGGAGTACGTCGGCAGATCGACGCTGCGTACGGCGCCAAGCGATGCTATGTCGGGAACGTCGCTCGTGCGCAACCATCCCTCCACACTGCACAGGGGAGGAACGTGCACCGACGCACCGACCGCGAGGCCGGCGGCGCTCAGCGCGCGGATCGGCGCCCGTAGTGCGCAGTCGTAGTGCACGGCAACCTGCACGCGGCCTTGTGAATCGAATCGAGCCTGCGAGCGCGGCTCGTGTACTTCAGGCACGGCAGCTTGCGACTCGATTCTCTCTGCCGGCTCAATCCCGGCTTCGGTCCAGACCGCGAGGAGCCTGGGCGTGACGTGCGAGGTCCAGTCGGGCAAGGCCGCGTGCGCGGCCAAATTCAGATATAGGAGCCCTGACAGCGCGGCGGTCTTTTGCCAAACCAACCGGCATGCCAGAGTTGGATTTGACATATGAACCTCACCCGCGGCTGAGCTAGGGTGCCCGCCCGGTGCGGGCTTTGGCAGGAAGCGCGTCTCAGTTCGAAGGCCACTTGCTCGCGGGCGCGACCATGGCGCGCTTTGTCCCGCGCGCTTTCATCCTTGCGCTCTTCACCGAGCCGGGGAGCTCGATCGGGCATGGAAACCGTAAAGGCGACGGCACGAAGGCCAGCGGAGCAGAGTCGTCCTCGTGTGGCCGGGCGGGGGGAGATCTCGCGCACTTCGCGCTCGCGTCGCCAGATTGCTTCGGCACCGATCACAGCGTCGAAGAGAGCCGCCGCCGCGCGCATCGAGGCGCGCACACATCAAAGTTGTGGACCACGTCAGGGGCGATGGCAGCCTGTCCGGTGGCGCGCCTTTCTTTTTTTGAACCAGTTACGGGTGACTCGCGGACGCTCTAGGCATAGTCTCGCCATGAGTATGCAACTTGAGAGCGACTTCGTGGATTCGACCGGCGACGGCGCGGCCCTCGATCGGCTGCAGCTGCCCCGCATGGACCGCCTGATCTACTTTGCGCCGGCGCTCTTCTTTGCCTGGCTCGCGGCGCTGTGCACCGCCCTCATATTGACGTCGATCTTTCTGGTGAAGGTGCGCAATCCGGAAGCCATCGCCGGCGCCGGCATTTTTGGGCTGCTCGTAACGGTGGGACTTGGCGCCGTGCTGCTGAGGGCGCAGTTGAACGATCTGCGCTATGTCCGCCTTGCAACGCGTGCCGACGCACAGACAAACTATGGCTCGGTCCTGAAAATCATTCGCGCCGCGCGCTGGACCATCACGAGCAACGTGCCGGGACAGCTTATTGATGCCCGGGTGTCCGATTCGCTGCTCAGCCGAGGCGAGTGGGTGGCGGTTCGCTTTCGCGGCCGCGAGGTATGGATCGCGAGCATATGCGACCCGCGCATCGGCTTTTCCCTGGTCGCGCGCCGGCGCTGCCGCCATTATAAAGAGCTCGTCAAATCAGCGGTGTCTGCCGCGGCGTGAGCCGCCTGAGCCGCCGCCGTAGAATTGTCAGCGCGGCCAAAGCCGACGATGATAGGACTCCCAAGCTGAATTGAAGGAAGCGCGATGAGCGCTACTGCGGAGCCCGTCGGTACTCTCGAAGTTGCGCTGGCGCATGCGACGCGTCTGCTGGCGACTGATCCGCTCAGGGCCGCTGAGCAGGCCGCTGAAATCCTGAAAGTGGTGCCCGATCAGCCGGTGGCGGTGCTGTTGCTCGCGAGCGCGCAGCGCGCCACCGGGAATCCGGCAGTCGCGGTGGGGATTCTCGAGAAGCTGCTCGTCAAGCAGCCCAATTGGGCGGCCGCGCATTACGAGCTCGGCGTTGCTCTGGGCGACGCCGGGCAGCCGGAAGCAGCGGCCGACGCCCTGCGCCGGGCAGTAAAGCTCAAGCCCGACCTCGCCCATGGCTGGCTTGCGCTCGGGGACCAATTGACCAGCGCAGGCGATGTGCAGGGTGCCGATGTCGCCTACGCCTGGCATATCAAGGCCTCAACGCGTGATCCGCGGCTGCTGCAGGCAGCGGCTGCCCTGTGCGAGAACCAGATTCCGCAGGCCGAAGCGCTGCTGCGCGAGCACCTTAAGCAATTTCCGACCGACGTTGCCGCGATCCGAATGCTGGCGGAAGTCGCGGCCCGGCTGCGTCGCTTCCGCGACGCAGAGACTCTCCTCGTACGCTGTCTTGAACTTGCGCCGAGCTTTGCGGGTGCACGGCACAATTATGCCGTTGTCCTGCATCGGCAGAACAAGCCCGCCGAGGCGCTGCGCGAGATCGAGGCATTGCTTGTGCTCGAGCCAAGGAATCCCGCCTACAACAATTTGAAGGCGGCGATCCTTGTCAGGATCGGTGAGTACCAGCAATCGATCGAAATCTACGAAGCGGTCCTTGCCGCGTATCCGCAGCAGCCTAAGATTTGGATGAGTTATGGCCATGCCCTGAAGACCAAAGGCCGCGAGGACGAGAGCATCGCGGCTTACCGGAAAAGCATCGAATTGCTGCCGACACTCGGCGAGGCGTACTGGAGTCTTGCTAACCTCAAGACATTTCGCTTCACGCCGGCGGACCTGGATGCGATGCGCCTGCAGCACGACCGAGACGGCCTTGCGGAAGAAGACCGCTTTCACCTGCACTTTGCGATGGGCAAAGCGCTGGAAGATGCGGGCTCCTATGCCGAGTCGTTCCAGAATTACGCGCACGGCAACCAGCTACGGCGCACCAGCATCAAATATGCATCCAAGGAGATGACGGAGCACATGCGGCGCAGCAAGGCGCTCATGACGCGGGAGTTCTTCGATGCACGCGCCGGGTACGGAGCCGCGGCAACCGATCCCATCTTCATCGTGGGTCTGCCGCGTGCGGGGTCGACATTGCTCGAGCAGATACTATCGAGCCACTCGCAGGTCGAGGGTACGATGGAGTTGCCGGATATCCCCGCGATCGCGAAAACCCTCTCCGGCGTTGGGGGCAAATCGCAGGGTTCGAACTATCCTGAAGCGCTCGCAACGCTCAACGCACAGGAGTGCAGTGCGTTGGGCGAGCGGTACTTGAGCCAGACGCGCATTCAACGCAAGACCGATGCGCCGCATTTCATCGATAAGATGCCGAATAACTTCGCGCATATCGGTCTCATTCATCTGGCGCTGCCGAACGCCAAGATTATCGATGCGCGCCGCCACCCGCTCGCCTGCTGCTTCTCAGGATTCAAGCAGCATTTCGCGCGCGGCCAGAATTTCACCTATGGCTTGGAAGACATCGGCCGCTACTATCGCGACTATGTCGAGCTCATGGCGCATTTCGACGCAATGCTGCCGGGCCGGATCCACAGGGTTTTCTACGAATCGATGGTCGCGGACACGCAAAGCGAGGTGCGTCGTCTGCTCGCGTACTGCGGACTGCCTTATGAAGAGGGCTGCCTGCGCTTCTACGAGAATGAGCGCGCCGTGCGCACGGCAAGCTCGCAGCAGGTGCGGCAGCCGATTTTTCGGGACGCCGTCGATCACTGGCGCAATTACGAGCCATGGCTTGCACCTCTGAAAGAGGTATTGGGCCCGGTGCTGGAGGCGTACCCCGCCGTACCGGAATTTTGAGAATCTGCCGGAATGGCATACCCTGCGCAATAGAGGGGCGTAAAGACAACGGGGAGATTTAATAATGACGCGAAGCCGCCGGCGAAAACTCGCGCGAATTCAAGCTAAGACTGCTGGACGGTACATTTGCAAGGCGACGCCTGTTGCGTCGGCGCTACTCGCGTGCATGCCGTCGGCATACTCGCAGGAGCGCACCGCCGAGAATCCGGGCCTTGAGGAAATCGTCGTCACGGCGCAGAAGCGCGCGGAGAACCTGCAGGACGTTCCCATTAGTATTCAAGCGCTTGGGACCGCGAAACTCGAGCAGTTGCATGTTACGAACTTCGACGACTATGCGATGTTTCTCCCCAGCGTGGAGTTCATCAGCTCCGGCCCCGGCTTTGAACACGTGTACATGCGCGGCGTCTCGAGCAGCGTCCTGGAAAACCACTCGGGCTCATTGCCGACGGTGGGCGTGTACCTCGACGAGCAGCCCGTCACGACCATCGACGGGATCCTCGATATTCATATCTATGACATCGCCCGCGTTGAAGCCCTAGAGGGTCCCCAGGGCACCCTTTACGGAGCAAGCTCGGAAGCCGGGACGGTTCGCATCATCACGAACAAGCCGGATCCAACCGCCTTCGCGGCCGGGTACGACTTGGGAGCCAACGACGTCAGTCACGGCGGCGTTGGCTACTCGGTTGAAGGATTCCTGAACATACCATTGACTCCCATAGCGGCCATCCGCCTGGTGGCTTGGGATGAGCACAAGGCGGGCTATATAGACGATGTTCCCAAGACGGTCACGTTTCCGACTTCTGGCATTGCGTTCAGCGACGCGCCGTTCGTCAAGAAAGACGCCAACGATGTCGACACCCGCGGTGGCCGCATGGCACTCAAGGTCGACATCAACGACAGCTGGACGATCACGCCGACCGTTATAGGCCAGGTCACGACCACGGGACAGGGTCCGTTCTCGTACAACCCGGCAGCGGGTGATCTGGATACCTGGCAGTGGTTCAATGACTCCACGCGCGATTCGTGGATGCAGTCAGCTCTCACTATAGAGGGCAAGATCAGTAACTTCGACATCGTATATTCGGGCGGCTATTTGGCTCGTAACACGCATGAGTTTGAGGACTACACCGACTACTCGTTGTTCTACGACCAGCACTCCGGCGCGGGCGCGTATTTTACGGACAACGCGGGCAAACTGATCAATCCCGCGCAGTACATTAAAGGCAACGATCATTACACCAAGATCAGCAACGAACTGCGTGTTACGTCGCCGAAGGAGGATCGCTTCCGATTCACCGCTGGAGTGTTCCTGCAGCGTCAGGTGCACGATATATTGCAGGACTACGTCATCGACAACGGTGGCGATCCTCTCGCCACGAGTCTCTCCGTTCCGGGTTGGCCCGGGTCGGTTTGGCTCACCGACGAACAGCGCGTGGATCGTGATGCGGCGGTCTTCGGCGAGATGGCATTTGATCTCACGTCACAGCTCACCGCCACCGCGGGTATCCGCCATTACACCTACGATAATACGCTGTACGGATTCTATGGATTCGGTTCGGGCTTTGCCTACGGCGCGAGCGAGGGTAACGCGACGTGCTTCCCGGGCTCGCAGCCGTTCCGCGGAGCTCCGTGTGTGGATCTCGATGGCAAAAGCGAAGACTCAGGAAATTCGCCCAAGCTCAATCTCACCTACAAGTTCGACCCCGATCATCTGATCTATGCGACCTGGTCCAAGGGATTCCGACCCGGCGGCGTCAACCGCAACGGCGGTGGCACATTGCCGCCCTATCTGCCGGATTATCTGACGAACTACGAACTGGGCTGGAAAACCACTTGGGATCACCATCGCCTGCGATTCAACGGTGCGTTTTTCGTCGAGGACTGGAAGAATTTTCAGTTTTCGTACCTAGGTGCAAATGCGCTCACCATTATCGACAACGCGGGCCAAGCGCGAATCAAAGGTGTTGAGACCGATTTGGAGTTTGCCGCCACCGAAGGATTGACCCTATCTGGGGGCTTCTCGTTGATTGATTCGAAGCTGACGCAGGAATTCTGCAAGGGCGAAGACCCAAGCATGTGCGGTCAACCCGGCTACGAGGAATACGCGCCCGCCGGGACGCAGCTGCCGACGACCCCGAAATTCAAAGGTGACGTGACGGCGCGCTACACGTTCGCAATGCCCGGAGGCTACCAGGGAAACCTGCAGGCCTCTGAGGTCTATGTCGGACCGCGCTGGGCCGATTTGCGCCTCGTGGCACGAAATGCACTGGGTGAGATGCCTTCTTACGAGATTACGGATTTTACGGCGTCAATTGAAAAGGGCGGTCTGACGACACAGCTGTATCTGAATAATGCCTTCGATAATCGCGGGATTTTGAGCCGCTATGCTGAATGCGACATTCAAGAGTGCGGTCAGATAGCGGTCTATGACCTACCAGTTCCGCCGCGCACCGTCGGGATCAAGTTCAGCCAGAGATTCTGATGGGTAACTGCGCGCCGCGTGGGTCAGCGCGCGCGTTTCGGGCCGTATAGCGTTATGAATGCGCTGACTGCCTGCGCGATCTGCAGGCGGATTTCCGCAGGCTTAAGCGGCGGAATGAGATTCAGCAGAAACTGCAGGTGCGCGCGACCTTTACATAGGCTCAGGAACTGCTCCGCGGCGAGCGCGCAGTCGGGCATGGCAAGCGCGCCGCGCGCCTTGGCGGCCTCAAGGTAATCCGTCAGGCCCTGCTGGCCGCGGGCGGGCCCAACCTCGTAGAAAACGCGCGCAAGCTCTGGGCTGCGCTGCGCTTCGGCCACGAGGATGCGGAACATCTGCACGGTCTCTTCGGAGTAGAGGTGCTCAAGGTACTGCTCGCCCAGACGCGTGAGTACTTCCTCAGGCTCGCCCTCGGCCGTCACCTCCGTTATGCGGTCCGCGGCTGCGCCGCAGCGCTCGCGAACCTGCGCCTCGAATAACTCCTCCTTGCTCTTGAAGTAGTTATAAAGAGTGCCCTTCGATCCGCCGAGTCGCGCGGCGATGGTCGACATGGACGCCGCCGTATAGCCCTGCTCGAAAAACACTTCACGCGCGACTTTCAGAATGGTCTCGCGGCGCTCGTCGCGGGTGGGGGCGCGCGGGGCTGATGAGGCTGTCATGCGTCTGACCGTACGGTACGGTAATCCTTGACCTTGTATGGATGGTGGCTCATAGTATCACCAATCTGACCGTACAGTACGGTCAATTATAAGCTGATGCCTTATGCCGCACCCGCACCTTAAGTTTAATAGTACCTGGACCTTGGCCGTAACAGCGCTGGGGCTTGCGTCCTGCGCCAGTCTGCCTGACTTGGGCAGCGCGCCGCACACGAAACCGGTTACTGCTTATGCGGCGGACCAAAGCTTCGCAGCGCCAGGTGCTGACTGGCCATCCGATGGGTGGTGGATCGCCTATGGAGATCCCCAGCTCACGAATCTGATCGACACCGCGCTGCAAGGTTCGCCCAGTATGGCGCAGGCACAAGCCCGCGTCATGAAGGCGGCAGCTGCAGCCGGAGAAGCACAATCGGCCGAGTTACCGACGCTCGAGGGCGATGGCTCCTACGCGGAGGTCAAACAAAGCCTCAACCAGGGCTTTCCCCCGCAGTTCGCCCAATATCTGCCGCGCGGCTACAACTCCTCGGGCTATTTGGCACTGAAGTTTGGCTATGAGTTTGATTTCTGGGGCAAGAATCGCGCCGCGGTCGCCGCCGCGACTTCCGAACTGCGCGCGGCGCAGGCGGACGCCGCCGAAGCGCGGCTCGCGTTATCCACCGGGATTGCCCTTGCCTATGCGGATCTTGGGCGCCTGTTTGCCGAGCGCGATGTCGCAGAGCGCTCCGTAAAGAACAAAGAGGAGACGGCGGCCCTTGTCTTGCGGCGGGTGGACAACGGCGTTGATACCCGCGCGGAACTCAAGGAGGCCGAAGCCGGTGCGCCCGCGGCCCGCGCGCAGCTGGCCGCCGTGGACGAATCGATTGCGCAGACGCGCCATCGCATCGCGGCTCTGATGGGCGCGGGCCCGGACCGCGGCATCGGCATCGAACGGCCCGCAGCATTGCACATCAAGGTATTTGGCCTGCCCGGGGAGCTGCAGGCACAGCTTCTCGGCCGCCGCCCTGACGTTGTTGCCGCGCGCTGGCGGGCTGAGGCGGCCGCCAAGCGCATCCATGTCGCGCGCGCGCAGTTCTACCCCAATATCAATCTGGCCGCTTACATCGGCCAACAGGCGCTCTTCGCCAATCTGCTTTTCAAAAATAGCTCGCAGATCGGCAGCGTAGGGCCGGCCGTCAGCTTGCCTATTTTTGAAGGCGGTCGTCTGCGCGACCAGTATCGCGGCGCGCGCTCGGACTACGACGATGCGGTGGCGAGCTACGACGCGACTCTGGTGCAGGCGCTGCAGGAACTTGCGGACGCCGCGGCCAGCGAGCGCGCACTGGGCGTGAGGCTGAGCGAGAGCAGGACGGCCCTGGCGGCAGATGAGGAGGCCTACAAGCTCACCCGTCTGCGCTACGAGGGCGGCCTTGCCAATTATCAATCGGTGCTCCTGGCAGAGGATGCCGTGCTGCAAGAACGCGTCATCGTCGCCGACCTCGACGCACGTGCCTTCACGCTCGACGTGCAGCTGGTGCAGGCCTTGGGCGGCGGCTACGTCGAGAGCTGACACGCGCCCCTTATTATTAGGATCCTTCCATGTCCAACGCCAACACTGCCCGCAATTCACCCGTGAAACTCCTCGACAGCGCGCCTGCGCCCGAGGCTCCCGCCGCAGCTGCACCGGCAGATCGGCCAGCGATCGTCGACGGCAAGGCGCCGGCGCAGAAGCGCAAGCGTCTCTTTATGATTCTTGCAGCGGTCATCGTGCTCGCGACGTTCGCTACGCTCACATGGTTATGGATTACCGCCGGACAGGTGACGACCGACAACGCCTACGTGGATGCCGACGTTGCCCTGGTCACACCTTTATATGGCGGCCCGGTCGCCGCGGCGTACGTCAGCAACACGGACATCGTGAAGAAGGGCCAGCTCTTGGTGGCGCTCGACAGCGCCGACGCCAAACTTGCGCTCGCGGGGGCGCAGGCGCAGCTCGGGCAGGTGCAGCGCAAGGTGCAGGGATACTTTGCGAACGACGCAGCGTTGGGTGGTCAGGTCAGCTCGCGCGATGCGGACATCGCACATGCCGCCGCCCAGCTTGCAAGCGCAGGGGCGGATTTCACGCGCGCGCGGGTGGAGTTGTCGCGTCGCCAGGCCCTGAGCGCCTCGGGAGCCGTGTCGGGTGATGAGCTGACGCAGGCGCAGAATGCATTTTCCACCGCAGAGGCGGCGCTTGCCGGAGCCAAGGCCGCGCGCGCCCAGGCGATCGCGCAAAAAACGGCGGCGATTGGACAGCGCTCGGTCAATAGCGCGCTCATCGAGGGCGCAAGCCCTGAGGACAACCCGGAGGTCGCCGCGGAGCGTGCCAAGGTTGCTCAGGCCGAGCTCAATCTCGAGCGCACGCGCATTACGGCGCCGATCGATGGGGTAGTCGCCAAGTATGCCGTCCAGGTGGGCCAGCAGGTGCAGCCCGGCCAGACACTGATGACCATCGTGCCCATCGAGGCGGTGTACGTGAATGCCAACTACAAAGAGGCGCAGCTGCGCCAGGTGCGCCTTGGGCAGCCGGCGGTGCTGACCTCCGATCTCTATGGCGGCTCCGTCAAATATCACGGCAAGGTAGTCGGCATCAGCGGCGGAACCGGTGCCGCCTTCTCGCTCATTCCCGCGCAGAATGCGACCGGCAACTGGATCAAGGTGGTGCAGCGGCTGCCGGTGCGCATCGCGCTCGATCCTGCCGAGCTGCGGGCCCATCCGCTGCGCGTGGGATTGTCGATGAACACCGACATCGACGTATCGCGGCGCTAGGCGGGGGATCGATCGCATGGCCGCGCCCGCTCAAGTCAGAGCGAACACGCAATCGAGCGACTTCTCGCCCATGAGCGGTGCGCCCCTGTGGTTCGCGGGCAGCTTGCTTGCCATCTCCAATTTCGTGGTCGTGCTCGATATGACGATCACCAATGTCTCCGTGCCGAATATCGCAGGCGGCCTTGCCGTCTCGCCGAGCCAGGGCACCTGGGTCATCACCTCCTACGCGGTCGCCGAGGCCATCATGGTGCCCTTGAGCGGCTGGCTCGCGCAGCGATTCGGGGCCGTGCGGCTCTTCGTCGCTGCGATGATCGGCTTTGGCATCTGCTCGGCACTGTGCGGGTTCGCCTCATCCCTGGGGTTTCTCGTCGCGTTTCGCGTGCTGCAAGGGATTTGCGGCGGCCCCATGATGCCGCTCTCCCAGACCTTGCTGCGGCGGATCTTTCCGCCGCGGCAGCAAAGCGCAGCGCTGGGTCTATGGTCGATGACGACAGTCGTTGCCCCGATCGCGGGGCCGCTCCTGGGCGGCGCGCTCGTCGATGGCGTCGGGTGGCCGTGGATCTTTTTCATCAACGTGCCCGTGGCGCTCGTGGTCGCCGTCCTCATCGGCCGCACGCTCGCCAAGCACGAGACGGCGACGCAGCGCATACCCGTCGACTTTACCGGCCTCGCATTGCTCATCACTTGGGTCGGCGCGATGCAGATCATGCTCGACAAGGGCAAGGATCTTGACTGGTTCGACTCGCCCTACATCGTCGCGCTCGCGGTGATCGCCGTCATCGGGTTCATCTCCTTCCTGATCTGGGAGCTCACGGATGCGCACCCGGTCGTCGACCTGCGGGTGTTTCGGCATCGCGGTTTTGCCGCCTCCGCCCTCGTCATGTCGATCGCTTTCGGCGCGTTCTTTTCAACCGTCGTGCTCGTGCCGCTGTGGCTGCAGATCAATCTCGGCTACACGGCGACATGGGCCGGCCGCGCCACGGCCTTTACGGGGATATTCGCCGTCATCATGTCCCCCATCGTCGCGCGCATGACCGTGACGCGGGATTCGCGCTACCTGGTGTCGATCGGCATGCTGATCTTCGGCGTGAGCACGCTATGGCGCAGCACCTTTACTACGGACACCGACTTCCTGCGGATCGTGTGGCCGCAGCTGGCGCAGGGCTTCGCCATACCGTTCTTCTTCATTCCGCTGATGTCGGTGGCGCTGGGTTCGGTCTTGCCGCGGGAGACGACTTCCGCCGCGGGACTCCTCACCTTCATGCGCTCCACCGCCGCGGCTTTCGCAACTTCCATTACCACCACTAATTGGGAAAACATCGCGACCGCGCGCCGCGGCGATCTCACCGGATCTCTGAACGGCAGCCAAACGCTGCTCGACACGCTGGTGCGAGCGGGTGCCACCGCAGGCCAGGCGTTGCGTCAGCTGGATGCGCTGGTGCAGACTCAGGCGGTCATGCTCGCAACCGACCGGGTCTTCTTTGTCACCTCATTCGTATTCGTGCTCGCCGCCGCCGCCATCTGGATTGCGCCGCGCGGCAAGCGCGCCGCGGTCCCGGCCGGCGTCGGCCACTGAGCGCGCCGCGCATCGCAAAGCACGCCTCATCAGAAGTTCAGGCGCACTCCGCCGGACACCGCGAACGGCATGGCCGGGCTTAGGAAGCGATTGTCGACACCGGGGCCGTTCGTCTCCGCGCCTGGAGGCACGCCGGGCGCGTTGACGCCGGTCGGATCGCTGTAGAGGCCGAATGTCGAGTAGCGCTCGTTGAAGACGTTATCAATCGTGGCAAACACATCGAATCTCCTGGTGACGTGCACCGTGGTGTGCAGGTTAAAGACGTGATAGCCCGGTGACTCAGGGTTCTGGTTCGATTCATCTCCCTTATAGAAGGAGTCGCTCACGAACACGAGCGAACCGCCCACCGTCCAGTTCGGCAGCACCGCAAAGTCCGCACCCAGCTTGACGCGGTTTTGCGGTATGAGCGGCAGGTGATCGCCAGGCTCGACCTGAATGTTGCCGTTCACGTCCGCAAAGGGGTTCTGCGGTGAATTCAGCACAAGCGCCGACTGAAAGGTCGCATTGATGTAGCTGTAGTTGAGGTAGGCGGACCAGCGTGGCGCCTGATAATTGAGATTCGCCTCGAAACCCTCGCGGCGCGTCTGGCCGATGTTCTGAAAGAATCCGGTCGACACCGAGGTTGAGATGCCATAGATGTCATCGTCGAGATTGGTCCTGAAGGCACTCGCGTTCCAGGTAAACCGTCCGGTCGCATCACTCGGCAGTGTGAACCTGCCGCGTAATCCGGCCTCGAAGGTATGCGCGATCACCTGCTTCAGTGTCGGCGGGTCGCCGGCAAGGTTGGTCGGCAACAGGCACGGCAGGAGCGGATCCGAGCATTCGATCTCGCTCGCATCCGGCGCGCGATTGGTCTGGGAGTATCCCGCGTAGGCGGTCACGGCGGGGGTTATCTTGTAGGTCGCCCCGAGCGCCGGGTTGAAATGCGTGTAGCGGTTTTCACCGTTGAGATTGGTGCCGAGGTTGTCGAACAGATCCAAGATCGCCACGTTGTAGCGTCCGCTGGCGGTGATCGCAAGATCTTGAGTCGCATCAAAGGTATCGGTTGCGTAGAACCCGTAGTAGGTGTTGTCCGCCGTCAAGCTGGTCGGAACTCCGCCGAATGGAGAGCTTTCTGGTGTAGAGACGTAATAGGGCGACGGCAACACGGTGAGCGCTGGATTGACGACGCCGATCTGGGTGGTGGTGAGAAAATTGACGTGCCCGATATCCGCGCTCGCGCCGGCCGTCCATTGATTGCCATGGCCAAAGAGAGGCGCGTTGTCGGCCATCTGCAATGAGCCGCCCACCGTCTGGGAGCCGATCAACTCCGCATCGTTCTCGCCGATGAATAGCGTGCCGCCATCGGTAAGGTTGGGGATGTGCTGGCCGTTGGCCTGGGTGATGGGCGTCAGGCCGTCCCCCTGGCACAGAATGGTCGTGTCCTGCGGAGGCATGCATTCCTCGTAATCCGTCGTATTGCCGTTGGCGACGGTTTGCGTGTAATGGCGATAGTAGAAGACGCTCTGCAAGGAGAGGGTATCGGTCGCGGCATACGACCCGTTCACCGTGATGAAATCCAAGCGGTTGTAGTCATTCTGCGGGCCGGTGAAGACGAGCGTCGGGCTGATGTCGAGTGATTGTATCGGCGCGGCTCCCTGCCCGAAGAGCCGATTGTCCGCGTGGGTGTAGGAGACATCGAAGTTCCAGCCGCCGTTACGATAGCCCAAGTCCCCGTAAAACTGGCGCAACTTGTCGGCTGCGAACTGCCGCCAGCCATTCATGTTGAGATCGCGCGCTGCGACATAGACTCCGAAGTTGTCGTTGCTGGCGCCGAATTGCGCCTCACCGTAGCGCTGGGCGAATGAGCCGCCTCCGTACTCGACATCCCCGCCCTTGTAGGTGAAGCCGTTTTTCATGGTGACCGAGACGGCGCCGCCGAGCGCGTTCAAGCCATACACGGGGTTGGCGCTGACGATATCGACCCGGTCGATGGCAACGTCCGGAAAGAAATCCCAATTGACCGCATCGCCGAAGGCTTCGTTGATGCGTACACCGTTCTGGTACACGGCAAGACCCTGCGGTGTTCCGAGCACCGGGGAGGCCTCGAAGCCGCGCACCAAGAGGTCCGGTTGAAACGGATCTGCCATGGTGTCGTTGATGTTGACGCTCGAGAGCTGAGTTTCCACCGACCCGAGGAGATTGGCCGTGCCATCCTTGGACAAATCCGCCGCACTCAAGGTCTGCACATTGCCGGGGACCTTGTCGATGTCGATGTGGGTGCCAGGCAACGGCGATGTGCCGATGACGACGACTTGCGGCAGATTGCCGTTCTGGTCGAGCGATCCTGCGCTGGTCGCGCTCGTGGATGCGGATTGGGCGAGGGCGGATCCTGAAACGGCTGCAAACAGCGCCATTCCCGTCCAAAGGCTAGATCTGCGCGTATGGCTCACCTCAATTCAACGATATTTTTGTAGATGTTTGCCGCGTTTGATCCGCCGTTCGGGATCACAACGTCAGGCAAGATACCCGAATGTTCTCGGGAAAATTTCCCGCTTCTGATGAGTAAAAACTGTGTAGCGCAGGAGTTACACGGCGACGTGCATCAGCCGCTGACACCGTGGGAGCGGTTTAGCGTCCCAGCTCTCGCCCGTTGTCGCGTCAATTCAGCCGTTGATGACCGAACTTTGGACGTCTGCGCGTCACGGTGCACGTGCCGATACCGGTGAAACATCGCGATCGGCGGGTGGATTCGGCACCGAGCACGCTTATAATCGCAAAGATGTATCTGCCGTAAGGGGTCTGTCGATGCCTGTACCCAACCGCTTCGCTTGGCTTTGCTACACCCGCGTATTGGGTGTTGTCCTGATTGCTGCGTCACCAATTGTGGTGCATGGGCAAACAAGCCGGAATTATCAGGTCTTTGTCTCCAACGAAAGATCGGGCGATGTCACTGTGATCAACGGCAGTGACTTCAAAGTGGTCGGTACAATTCCCGTCGGCAAGCGTCCGCGCGGTATTCAGTCAAGTCCCGACGGTAAAACGGTCTATGTTGCCTTGAGCGGCACTCCCATTGCGGCGCCGCCGCAGCTGGACGCCCACGGCAATCCGATATTCCGCAGAGGCGGCGACGACGATGACGATAATGCAAACTCCGACAAAGCCGCCGATGGCATTGGGGTGGTGGATGTAGGCCAAAAAAAGTTGACGGGTAAGATTTCCGCGGGCTCCGATCCGGAGGAGTTTTCCCTGAGCAAAGACGGCAGTCGGCTCTACGTTTCAAACGAGGATGTGAAGACGGCCAGCGTGATCAACATCGCCACTGGCAAGGTGGAGCATATAATCTTGGTGGGGCAGGAGCCCGAGGGAGTCGCCACAACGCCTGACGGAAAGCAGTTTTACGTGACCTGCGAAGCGGGGGGTGAGATTTTTGTCGTCGACGTTGCCAGTTACAAGACGATCGGACAATTCAAAGTCAATGTCCGCCCGCGCAGCGTGGATTTCCTGCCGGGGACCGGGATAGGATTCATTCCATCAGAGTCGTTCGCCCAATTGAACGTGATTGATACTGTAAATTTCAAAGTCTTGAAGATCATTACCCTGCCGGAAGGGTCGCGGCCGGAGCGCGTTAGAGTGGCGCCCAACGGTCGCAAGGTCTATGTCAGCAATGGACGCGCTGGAACAGTCTCCGTGCTCGACAGTCATACCTATGAGCTCCTCAACTCGATCAAAGTGGGCACTCGTCCGTGGGGAATTGTGATTTCACCTGATGGCAAATATCTCTACTCTGCCAACGGGCCATCCAATGATGTTTCCGTCGTAGATCTAGCGGCAGATAAGGAGATCGCACGCGTCAAAGCGGGTGCAAGCCCATGGGGACTCGCTATTGTGCCAACTGCACATTGACCGCTGAACAGGGGGTTGAGGCGCACAACGCGAAGACGAGCGCATGTGCCTCCGCCGTGCCCCCGCTCGTCATTTTCCAATGACGAAGGCCTCCTGCGTGGTGATGCTGCGGGTGAAGCCGTCTTTGTACGCTCTTGCGCGCACCACTACGGGGCCCGTGAGCTTGATGGGTTTTTCGTAGCGCTGGTCCGCCGTTCCCGGCACGCTTCCGTCCAAGGTGTAACGAATGTCAGCGCCTGATTCGCTCTCCCGCAATGAGAGCTCTATCGGCCCGTCATAGGTACCGCCGACCGGGGAGATTACCGGCGGATCCAGGACGGAACGTCCCGGCATGCTTGTAATCCAGTCGCGCAGCAGCGCCACCCCCCTTTGATCAATCGTTTCGCGCGCCAGCGGCGGCATCTTGATATCGCCCACCGTATTCATGCGCATGACTACGATCGAGCGCCAGATGTCGTGCGGCGAGATAATTCGCGGCCGATCAATTCCCTGATCAATTAACACTGGACCATCGATCAGCTGTTGCTTTTCAAGGGGCGTGTCATAGCGCGCATCAAAATACGCAACCGTGCCGCCAGGGCGGTGACATTGAGCGCAATTCGCATCCAGATACGAGCGTGCTCGATCTACCAAACTGCGTGTTGCATCGTCAGTAGCTGCGAGTCTAGGAAATCCTTCCACATCCGCATCCTTAAAGCCCGGCGTGAAGAGCCCAATATGATTCCACGTTCGTAGCTCGTTGTCCGTAACTCCTGACGGGTATTTGAAGGGGCGGTTCATTTGGCGCGTCTTCACGCCAAGCACGCCGCCGGCGCGTGCGTTGTGACATTCCAGGCAGTCTTTCCGACTTGGGTAATACCAGGTCTGCTGGCGAATTTGCCCCGTCGCCGTCTTGATTGGAATGGCTTCCGTCAGGCTCGAAGGCAGCAGATCGGCGTCACTATCGTCCGCCCTCCATTTGTAATCGGCTCCATACACGCCGCCGGCACTGTCACACACCAACAGACGCGTTTCGAGCCAGCGCTTAATGCTGGGATCTCTTTCGTCGGTAGGCAAGAAAAAAGTCTTCACGAACACGGTGCCTTTCGGAAAACTCCATTCGCCCGTGGGCGCAAATTTTATCTGTCCGCTGGGCACGGCAATCCAGCGCTCCTTGGCGGCGCCATCTGACCAGAAGGCGACCACGAGGTCATACGGAATCAGACCTTTGCTGGGGATCAGGTTGCGCGTGTCGGTGAAGGCGCCGGTTTGAGAGAGTAGCGATGGGAATTGGCCGCTCGCCAAATGAGGCATGCGCAGGTAGGCGTTTGGTGCGTTCCGAACGGCAAGACCAAATGGGACGGGGACGGTTTTGGGTTCCGCTCGAGCCGCCTGCGTGATGCTGATCGCGGCGGCGATGAGTATGAACGCAGGTATTCCGCGGGAAACTCCCGCCATACGGAGCCATGACCCAATCGCTAAACGCTGCTCGCAGCGTTTAGTGGCCCAAGTCTTCAATTGGCAACCCCTTCTCAAAGTGCAATATTCCTCGGATCGAAGCGAGACGCATCAAGTGAACCGGCGTTACAGGCGCGCCGCGCGAGGATCTGCACCGTGCTGGCGACGGTACGCAATAGTATCCCGGAATCATCCCGCTGTTGCATTGCGGGCGCATCGCGCACCCGACGCTTCGTCGTGGCCTCGGCAGGCAGTTTCCGGCGAGATCGCAATTCCGTGACACGACGGAATTGCGGCGACGAGCAGTAAAGTGCGCGGAGCGGGCGCGATGATCATGTCGTATGCATCTGGCACAACCGCCGCGCAGGTACCGACCCGCGCACGCGAAGCGCCTCGAGACGACGTGCGAGGCGTGCCGGCAGTCGGGACACAACGCGAAAAGCCCGGTACTGCTCGCTCGATACACACCGATAACGCGCCCGCCCGCGCGAAGGCATACGGTGACAGGGGGTCAATCGTGAGGCTAGGGGCATTTTTCCCGATCACCGGCGCGCGCCGTCCATTTGGGAAGTCACCCCCCGCTCGCGAGGAATTCACAGGCTGATTCGGTGGTGCACCCTCCAGAAATTCAGGCTCGGAGTGGCTTCGTGTTGAAGAATGGCCTCGCGGCTACAAGGCGGCGAACGCGCGCTCCGAGCGTTTGGCCGCTAGGCGAACGGCGACTTGCTGTTCATTCTCGTAAACACAGCATTGGGCGCAAAGCGGTTCCCGAAAACGGCTGCCCGCAGCGGGATTGCCGTCCTCAGGTTATAATTTGTGCGCATTAAACCCATCAATTCAGCATAATCTCGTGCAGTTTGCCGCACTTGCGTCGCCTTTTAGGATCCCAACGTGTGGCAAGAGCCTCGAAGGCGCGCGGGAAGAATTCCCGCTTCCATTAAGTAACAAAGCTGCGTGGCGCGGGTGCTACGCAGAGGGAGTCGTGAACACATGACGTTGCGAGTGCGCTTGATCGTTCTCGTCGCGTTCGTGCTTCTCGTCAGCGTAGTGTTGGGCGGAATGCTCGCGTTATGGCATGCCGCGCAATCGGCGCGCACGGAAATGCAGGCGGCGCTCCTGTCAGGCGAGCATCGGGTGCGCGACTCGATCGAATATCTTCCGGAAGTCGCAGATCGTGAGGGTGACCTGCGGCGTCTGATTGCAACATTCAACGGCGATCGACACGTCCGCGCTTCGCTCCTGAACGCACACGGTAAAAGCGTTGCACAATCCGTCCTCTCCACGACGCCCGATCCGACTCCGGATTGGTTTTTTGATCTCTTGGGCGTACACCCTTCCGCCAGCCTGATATCGATCGGACCAACTGTCACTGAGGAAGGCATCGCGCTTGAGACCGATCCGCACAACGAGGTGAGCGAGGCGTGGACTGAGTTTCGTGACGGGATGGTCATCGTGGCCGTGTTCTGCATTTTGAGTTTCGCCATCATCTATTGGACGGCCGGCCGCAGCCTGCGTCCGCTTGAGACTCTATCGGCCGGCTTTCGCACGATCGGCACGGGTGATTATGGGACCCGAGTGGCAGAGGGCGGTACTCCGGAGGTTGAGCATCTGGCGCGCGCGTTCAACCTCATGGCCGAACGCCTGGGAGCATTGGAAGAGCGCAACGAACGCCTGCGCACGCAGCTGTTGACGATCCAGGAGGAGGAGCGCGCGGATCTGGCGCGAGACCTGCATGATGATGTCGGGCCATTTCTGTTTGCCGTCAATGTTGACGTTGCGAGCATTACGCGCCTCGCCGAGGAGCATGGCGACGCGGAGATTCTGGAGCGCGGCCGCTCGATTCGCGAAGCGGTCAGCCATATGCAAAAGCACGTCAAGTCGATCCTCGGCCGTCTGCGGCCGACCGGCGTCAGCGAAATCGGCCTTTTCCAGGCGGTGGAGAATCTCGGCGTCTTCTGGCGTCGCCGCCACCCGGAGATCTCGATCGAACTCGATGTGGGAGCGCCGAACGTGAGCTTTGGTGATGTGGCCGATGCGACCCTGTACCGCCTGATCCAGGAGAGTCTGACGAACGCAATACGACATGGACAGCCGCGCTGCATTACGGTGAGCATACGGACGCAGGGGCGAGACGAGATCTTGCTGGAGGTCTCTGACGACGGCGTCGGCCTCAATGCATCGATGCATCGAACGGGACTTGGGCTTGCTGGCATGAAGGAGCGCATCAGCGCCTTGGGGGGAACCTTGAGCGTGCGCAATCACATCGATGGCAAGGGCGCAAGCGTCACGGCTTGTCTGCCGCGCCAGGCGCCGGTGCCCACGCCAGAGACGGAAATCGAATCGTGAAGGTGCTCGTCGTGGACGATCACGCCGTCGTGCGGGACGGCCTACGGCGCCTGCTCGTGACGCTGCCGAACGTCGAGATCTTCGATGCGGCGACGGGGCGTGAGGCTCTATCCTTCGTGCAGAGGCAGCAGCCGGATTTGATCCTGCTCGACCTGCATTTGCCGGGAATCGGCGGCATTGAGCTCTTGCGGCGCCTCATCAGCATGAGCCCCAACGTGCGCATTCTGGTTTTCAGCATGCACGCGGAAACCATGTATGCCGCGCGCGCACTGCAGGCGGGCGCGCGCGGCTACGTCAGCAAAAATGCGAGCCCGGAGGAGCTGCAGATCGCGCTCAACCGCGTGCTTGAGGGCGGCCGCTACGTGGAGCGCGAAATCGCACAGGAGCTCACCGTGCATGGTCCGGTCGACTCCGATCCGTGGAATCGGCTGACCGAGCGCGACTTGGAGATTCTGCGGCTTTTGAGCGAAGGGCGCAGCCTTGCGCAGATCGCCGCAGCGATCGGCGTCAGCTACAAAACCGTCGCGAACATCTGCACGCAGATCAAGGCGAAACTCGGCGTCACGCGCACGGCCGATCTCGTGCGCCTGTCCATCGAGATGGGCGTTTCCTAACTGCGCGGGCCCGCGCTGCGGCGGATCCGGCGGTGAAGCAGCAGGAAGAATAGAGCCGCCAATCCCGCCGTCCAATGGCCGACCGATACCGCGGCGCGAAACGCGTCCCCACCGGCGTAGTAGAGGAGGTAGCCGGTGAGCACGAGCCATATATAGACCCCGAGCAGCCACAGCGAGCCGAAGGCAAAGGCGCCATGAGCGCGCAGCCACCATTGCTCCAACGGATGCGCCGTGAGGTCATTGTAAATGCTAATAATTCGCATTAGCATTTACAATGACTTGGTTGACGGCTGCGTTTGCGGCTGTCGTATTATGTCAAGAAGTCATCTCAGGTGTGATGCAGTCCTGCCCGCGCGGGAAGCCTCGGGGGCGCGGATCAATGCCGGCGGGACAGCGCTGAGCGAGGTGGAGCAGTGGGGAGTTGCTGCATGTTCTGCCATGACGTTGCGCGGCGGACGCGAATTCTTGCGCGACCGAGGCGCGCAAAGGCGAGCGCCGCAAGTCCGAATAGCGTCACCCAATCCAGGTCTCCGCCACCACCCCCGCTGGATGGAGGTGGAGCCGCGCCGACCAATGCTGCTGAGACGATGAGAGTGGCCGTGCTTGCCTTCGACGAACCGCTTGAATTGGCGCAAGTCAGCATATAGGTGAGGGTGCCGGCCGCGGTCGGAGTAATTGTTTGAGTGCCGCTGGTGGCGAGCGTGCCGCTCCAGCTGCCCGAGGCCGTACAGCTGGCCGCATTGGCGGATGTCCAGCTGATCGTGGTGGAGCTACCGACGGCAACAGAGGCTGCTGCCAGTGTCAGCGT
>PLIX01000096.1 GCA_003140135.1 Gammaproteobacteria bacterium | reverse complement strand
GCAAGGCCATCAAGATGATCTACGGCGCGCAGCGCGTTGCGACCGTGGAGGTCGCGGCGGCCGAGCGCGCGCGCTTCTCGCTCGCTGACGCCGACATCCTCACCCTCGCGCGCCAGGCGCTCGTCATCGAGGAGCACTATGGCCGAGCGATGGACATTGAATGGGGCAAGGACGGCGCGAGCGGCGAGATCTTCATCCTGCAGGCGCGACCGGAGACCGTGCAGAGCAGAAGCGGCCGCATCATTCAAAGATTTTCCTTGAAGCGCCGCTCGAAGATACTCGCCACCGGCCGCAGCATCGGCCAGAGGATTGGCGCGGGACCTGCGCGCGTAGTGCGCAACGCAGCCGAGATGGCCCGCGTGCAGACGGGCGACGTGCTGGTCGCCGACATGACCGACCCGGATTGGGAGCCGGTCATGAAGCGCGCTTCCGCGATCGTCACCAATCGCGGCTGGCGCACCTGCCATGCGGCCATCATTGCGCGTGAGCTGGGAGTGGCGGCGGTGGTGGGCTGTGGGGACGCGACGGAACGCGTGCGCGAGAGCCAGGAAGTCACCGTGTCCTGCGCCGAGGGCGAGACAGGCTACGTCTACGAGGGCGTGCTGGATTTCGAGCGCAAACAGATCGAGCTCGACGCACTGCCCAAGATCCCCGTGAACATCATGATGAACGTCGGCAATCCCGACCGCGCGTTTGACTTCGCCGGCATTCCGCACCGCGGCGTGGGGCTTGCGCGCCTCGAATTCATCATCAATCGCATGATCGGCGTACACCCGCGGGCGCTGCTCGATTTCGACCGGCTCGACGGCGAACTGCAGGAACAGATCCGCGTGCAGATGGCGGGCTACTCGGATCCGGTCGCCTTCTATGTTGAAAAGCTCGCCGAGGGGATTGCGCAGATCGCCGCCGCATTCGCTCCCCAGCCGGTGATCGTGCGCCTCTCCGATTTCAAATCCAACGAGTACGCCAATCTCATCGGCGGCCGCGCCTATGAGCCGAGCGAAGAGAATCCCATGCTGGGCTTCCGCGGCGCGGTGCGCTATGTGGATGAGACCTTCAGGCCGTGCTTCGAGCTTGAGTGCCGCGCGCTCTTGCGCGTGCGCGAGGACATGGGCCTGCGCAACGTACAGGTCATGGTGCCTTTCGTGCGCACGGTGAAGGAGGCGCGGCAGGTGACGGAGCTCTTGGCGCAGAACGGGCTGGCGCGCGGCAAGGATGATCTCAAGATCATCATGATGTGCGAGCTGCCCACGAACGCGCTTTTGGCGCAGGAGTATCTGGAATATTTCGACGGCATGTCGATCGGTTCAAACGACATGACGCAATTGACGCTCGGGCTTGACCGCGATTCCTCGATCGTCGCCAAACTCTTCGATGAGCGCGACCCGGCGGTGAAGGTCCTGCTGCAGATGGCGATCAGCACCTGCCGGCGCCTGGGCAAATACGTCGGCATCTGCGGCCAGGGTCCCTCTGACCACCCCGAGCTTGCACGCTGGCTCGTTGAGCAGGGGATCGACAGCCTCTCCTTGAATCCGGACTCCGTGATCGAGACGTGGATGTTTCTCGCAACTCCCGCCAATACCGCACCGCAGCCGGACGGTCAGGCGCCGGCGTAGGCGGCGGCGAAGAGCTCGCTCCTGTAGTGTTGGAGCTCGCGGATGGATTCAAGGATGTCCGCCTGCGCCAAATGCGCCCCCTCCTTGGCAAAACTCTCGGCGACCTGCGGCGCCCAGCGGCGCGCCAATTCCTTCAGCGTGCTGACATCCAGATTGCGGTAGTGGAAGAAGCGCTCGAGAGCCGGCATTTGGCGCGCGAGAAAGCGCCGGTCCTGGCAGATGCTGTTGCCGCACATCGGCGAGGCGCCGCTCGGCACCCAGGGCGCGAGGAACTCGAGCGTGCGCGCCTCGGCTTCGCCGGCCGACACGGAACTCGCGCGCACCCGCGCGAGCAGCCCGGAGGAGCCGTGCTGCTTCTGGTTCCAGTCGTCCATGCCGGCGAGCACCGACTCCGGCTGATGAATCGCCAGTTCCGGCCCGGCTGCGAGAATATTGAGTTCCTTGTCGGTGACTACCGTTGCGATCTCGATGATCGAATCGCTGTCGGGTTTCAACCCCGTCATCTCAAGGTCGATCCAGATGAGATTGTCGTTCTTGGGCATACGCGCATTCCAACCGTCAGCCGAAGGCGCGCCGACCCGAGAGCGCATGCGCCAGCGTGCCGCCGTCGACGTACTCAAGCTCCCCGCCGATGGGCACGCCGTGCGCAATGCGGCTGGCGCGCACGCCGAACGAGCCTGCAACCTCGCCCAGGAAATGCGCCGTCGCTTCACCCTCGACGGTGGGATTGGTCGCAAGAATGAGCTCGCGCACGCCGCCAGTAGCGAGAATGGCGCCAAGCTCGCGCACCCCAAGCTCCTCCGGGCCCACGCGATCGAGCGGCGACAAATGCCCCATGAGCACGAAGTAGCGGCCCTTGTAGCTGCCCGACTGCTCGATGGCGACGACATCGGAGGGAGACTCGACGACACACAACAGCGTCGCATCGCGCTCCGCCGATGCACAGATCGCGCAATGCGTGTCTTCCGTCAACATGCGGCACCGGGTGCAGCGCACGACCGTCGCGAGCGCTGAGCTTAGGGCTTCCGCCAAGGCGCTGGCGCCGCTGCGACCGTCCTGCAGCAGATGGAAAGCCATGCGCTGCGCGCTCTTGGGCCCCACTCCGGGAAGTGCTTTGAGCGCGTCAATGAGGCGCGTGAGTTGTGGCGAATGCCGCATGGTCAGAAAGGCAGCTTCATTCCCGGCGGCAGCTGCATGCCCGCCATCGCGCCCGCCATCTTTTCCTGGACGCGCATCTCGACGCGGTGCACCGCGTCGTTCACCGCGGCAGCAATCAGATCCTCGAGGAGCTCGCGATCGTCGCCCGCCACCGCAGGCTCGATCTGTACTTTCTTCACCTCATGGCGCCCGCTCATCGTCACCTTCACCATGCCGCCGCCCGACTCGCCGATCACCTCGATGCTCGCAACCTCGGACTGCGCCTTCTCGACATTTTCCTTGAGCGCCTGCGCCTGCTTCATGAAATTGCCCATATTGCCACGCATGTAACTGTGCTCCTGTTCGCTTATTTGGTTGATCGCACGGTGTCCGGCAGCAGTGTCGCACCGAAGCGCTCGCGCAGCGCCTGCACTCCCGGATCGGACTCGAGCGACTCGCGCGCCGCCGCCAGCTGCGCAAGCGAGGCGTGCTCATCGGCGCGTGCCGGTGAGAGCTCATCGGGTACGATCGACTCGAACTCCAGACGCACGCTCTCGCCGAAATGACGCGACAACGCCTGCGCGAGCTTTTCCTGCTGCGCCGGCGTGCTAACGAACGGGCGCGCGGGATCAAGCGCCAGACGCACGACGCCGCCCTCGCGGCCGAGGAGCACACAGTGGCTGGCCAGCTGGCGCGCGGCTCCGGTCAAATCGAGCTGATTGAGAATGGCGGTCCACGAGAGCGCCGCCTCGTTGCCGGGCGGCGGGAGGTGCGCTGCGCGCTCAGGCGCCGGGGCGCGCGGCTCGGCTGCAGGGCTCGCCGACGCCGCCGCGCTGCGCACCTCGGGCGCATCCCCGGGCCGAAATGCCAGCATGCGCAGCAGCGTCATCTCAAAACCTGTGCGCGGGTCAGGCGCGAGCGCCAGATCGCGCCGCCCCAGAATGGCGGTCTGATAGAAAAGCTGCACATCCTCGCGTGACAGTTGCTGCGCAAGCCGCGCGAGGAGCTCCGGCGCATACAGATCATCGCCTGCGAAATCCGCGATCGACTGCTTAAGCGCAATACGTGCCAGCAACGCCGCCAGCTCATCGAGCACCTGCGCATAGTCCGGGGCGAACTCCTCGAGAGCGCGCGCTGCGCCCATGAGTGCAGAAGCGTCAAACGCCGCGAGCTGCTCGGCGAAGCGCACGACGTGATCCCGCGCCACGGTGCCGAGCATGGCGCGCGCCTCGGCCTCGCGCGCGGCTCCGCCGCCGAAGGCAATCAGCTGATCGAGCAGCGACAGCGCGTCGCGCACGCTGCCGTCGGCCGCCTGAGCGATCAGCTGCACCGCCGCCGCATCAAAGACAATCCCTTCGGCTTCGAGGATCTGCCGCATGCGCTCGGCAAGCAACGAAACGGGCAGGCGCTTCAGATTGAACTGCAGGCAACGCGACAGCACGGTCACCGGCAGCTTCTGCGGGTCGGTCGTCGCGAGCAGGAACTTCACATGCGGCGGCGGCTCCTCGAGAGTCTTCAGGAGCGCATTGAACGAATGCGTCGAGAGCATGTGCACTTCGTCGATGAGGTAGACCTTGTAGCGGCCGCGCGTCGGCGCGTACTGCACGTTGTCGAGGAGCTCACGGGTGTCATCGACCTTGGTGCGCGATGCGGCATCCACTTCCAGAAGATCGACGAATCGGCCGGCATCAATCTCGCGGCAGGCCGCGCATTCCCCGCAGGGCTCGGCCGTGATGCCCTGCTCGCAGTTCAGGCATTTCGCAAGAATCCGCGCGATGGTTGTCTTGCCGACGCCGCGCGTGCCGGTGAAGAGAAACGCGTGATGCACGCGGCCGCTCGTCAACGAATTGACGAGCGCGCGTCGCACGTGCTCCTGCCCCACGAGCTCGGAGAATTTCTTCGGGCGCCATTTGCGCGCCAACGCGATATAGCTCATCGTTCCTATCAGCGCCTCGGCGCCAGCAAAAAAAACCGCACCTCTGCGGCCCGAGCGAGCCTGCGCGCAACGCGCCGCAGTTTCGGCACAAGGAGGCGGCCCGCACCAGCCTGAACTCCGGCACCCGACATCGCCGCTGCCGCTGCTCCCTTCCGGGCCTGACGGGATTCACGACTAGTCGTCGCGGAGAAACCGATGCGAGCCACCATTGAACACGCAGCATAATCGCCCTAGGGCGGATCTGGCGAAGAGGATGGGATCCAGACGTAAAAAGCGGCGAGTGAAATCAGTAAGTTACTGAAAAATCACGATCGGCTGTCCCCGCTACACCCCGCGCCTGGATTTGGCGATCCTCGCAGGAGGCAATATTACTACATCGATTACTTGCCGCAGGCATTGCCCTCGGGATGCACCCGCTGAAGCAAAATCCGCCGCTCAAGCGTCAGCCACGACCGCGCCACTCCTCATCATTGATGAACATGATGGGCCTGATCTCGATGAAACCCCTCGCGCGGGCGCACGGAGTCGCCGCAACCAGCTGAATGACTTCATCGATGTCAGCCGCCTCAATCACCGAGAAACCAGCAAGCGGTGCCGGTAACTCGGCGACGGCGCCGTGAGTCACGCTCGGCTTCCCGTCCCACGCTCGCACGGTGGTGACCGTCGTTGCAACCGCCGCCATGAGAGCGCCGCGCTTGCGGACGATCTCGTCTTGCGCCAGCAGAACTTCCTGTTGGGATTTCGTCAGGCTCTTCCAATCTTTCTCGGCGCCGTACGCAAGGCAGAGGTATTTCATCCGCTTCCTCCATTTACTCCCGTTGTGCAGCGCCGCTCCTTTCGCCCCTTTCGGGTCTTGCGCCGGCCTGCCCAGGAAGCCCAAAGGGTGCAGGATGGCGGAGAGGGTGGGATTCGAACCCACGAACACCCGTTAGGATGTTACTGGAATTCCAGTCCAGCGCCTTCGACCGCTCGGCCACCTCTCCGCGTCGTCAAAGTATAAGTGCTTACGCCTGCGGCGGCCTCACGCTCTTCGGCACCACAAACGACGGCGGCGTATCGAGGCAGGGATCCGCGCGGGTGCGCGGCGGCGGCACCGGCTCGTTCAGATCCGGAATGTGCAGCGCCGAGCGCGTATCCGGCGCGCTCAAGCCGATGGGGGTCTTCAGCGGCGCGATGCTGCGCGCGTTCACATAGGGCTGAGGATCGTTGCAGGTGTTGTTTTGTCCATGGCGATGGAAGAAACACCCGCTGAGCGCAGCGAGCCCGAGTACGACGAAAACGCGTGGCAGCCAAACGGATCTCATGAATTCTCCAGTCAAAATACGACACCCGCCGCGCGAGCGCTCGCCTCGACGGCCGCATGATACGTGCTTGCAAGCTCGGTGAGCGGCAACCGGATACCAGGGCCGATGAGTCCCATGCGTGCGAGCATCCACTTGGCCGGGATGGGGTTCGCCTCGATGAAGAGGTCACGGTGCAGACCGCGCAGCGGCGCATCGCGCTGCTCGGCCGCGCCGCGCTCGCCGCCCGCCGCTGCGTGGGCGAGCTCCGCCATGGCCCGGGGCGCCACGTTCGCGGTCACGGAAATGACCCCCCGCGCCCCGCAGAGCATCGCCTCGCGCGCGGTCGCATCATCGCCGCTCAGCACCAAGAAGTCCGGCCCGCAGGAGTCCAAAAGCTCGCGCACGCGCGCGATCTGCGGCACCGCCTCTTTGATGCCGGCGATTGCGGAAAGTTGCGCCAGGCGCGCAACCGTCGCCGGCAGCATGTCGACGGCCGTGCGCGCGGGCACGTTATAAGCCAGGACCGGCACGCGCGCCGCCTGCGCCACTGCCGCATAGTGCCGGTACAGCCCCTCCTGAGTGGGGCGGTTGTACGCCGGTGTGACCACGAGGAGCGCGGCGATTGGCAGCTGCGAGAGCCGCTCCACCCGTGCCACCGTCGCTGCGGTGCTGCTGCTGCCGGCGCCGGCNNGAGGGTCGCCGACTCCCCGCTCGTGCCGCCGACCACGATGCCGCTCGTACCGTTGGCGAGATGGAAATCCAAGAGCCTCGACCACGCCGCAAAATCGAGCGAGCCGTCGGGCCACATGGGGGTGACGATGGGGACCAGACTGCCGGAAAACATTCTAAAAACCCACGAGCCGGATGCGCGAGCGCGCGATGTTACGAGCCGGTGCTCAACCTAAGCAAGCTCGGTCGCGCCCAGCCTGCGCACCCGTTAAACTGCCCGCTCTCAGCAAAGGACTGACGCCCGTCGACACGATGAAGCAACACCTTGCGGTATCCGCGATCGGCAGCGATCGCACGGGGATGGTGCATGACCTCACTCGTCTGGTGAGCGAGTGCGGCGGCAATATTAGCGAGAGCCGCATGGCGGGACTGGGGTCGGAGTTCGCGATGCTGCTGCTGATCTCCGGCAACTGGCATGCGCTGGCGAAACTCGAAACCGAATTGAAGCGCCTCGCGGACAGCAGCGGCCTCATTCTGCACCTGAAGCGCACCGAGCCGCGCTCGGCGCGCTCCGACATGCTGCCCTACTCGATCGATGTCGTATGCCTCGACCAGAGCGGCATCGTTTCGGGGCTCTCCGGCTTCTTTTCCAGCCGCAGCATCGACATCGCCGAGGTGTCAACGCGAAGCTATCCCGCCGCGCACACCGGCGCCCCGATGTTTTCCGTGCAGATGATCGTCAACGTTCCGAGCCGCATTCACGTGGCGCACTTGCGCGAGGAGTTCATGGAGTTCTGCGATTCCTTGAACCTCGATGCGATATTGGAGCCGGTGAAATCTTAAAGCTCGGCGGCAAGGTCCCGGATTTCTCGCTGCCCGCGACCGGCGCCGCAGACTTCCGGCTCAAAGACGCGGCCGGCGAGAAGCTCGTCATTTATTTCTACCCCAAAGACATGACCTCCGGGTGCACGCGTGAATCCCAGGACTTTCGCGATCTGCACGCGTCCTTTCGCAAGGCGGGCGCGCGCATCGTCGGCGTATCGCGCGACGGCATCGCCTCGCACGAGAAGTTCAAGGCGCGCGAACAGCTGCCCTATGAGCTCCTTGCCGATGCGGACTCGAAGGTCTGCAAGCTCTTCGACGTCATCCACGAGAAGAGCATGTACGGCCGCAAGTTCCTAGGCATCGAGCGCAGCACCTTTCTGCTCGATGGCGCCGGTGTGCTGCGGCGCGAATGGCGCAAGGTCAAGGTTCCGGGTCACGCGGAGGAAGTCCTTGAAGCGGCGCAGTCTGTCTGAGCCCGGCCCGGCCGCGGCCGGCAGCGAAATGGCGCGCGCCGCGCCCGCACACGCCCTGCGCCGCCTGTTCGTGCTCGACACCAACGTGCTGATGCACGATCCGACGGCGATTTATCGCTTCGAAGAGCACGACGTCTATTTGCCGATGGTGGTGCTCGAGGAGCTCGATGCGCACAAGAAGGGCCTCTCCGAGGCCTCGCGCAATGTGCGCCAGATCAGCCGCTTCCTCGATGACATGATTCGCGGCGCAACCAAGGAGCGCATCGATCGCGGCCTGCCGCTGCCCACGTCCGATTCGGGCAACCACGGGCGCAAGAAGGCGAGCGGCCGGCTCTTCTTCCAGACGCGACAGCTCGAGAGCGCGCTGCCGGCAAGTTTGCCCGGCCAGAGCACGGACAATGCGATTCTGTCGCAGACGCTGGCGCTCGTCAGCGAGAACCCGGATGCGCGCGTGATCCTGGTCTCGAAGGACATCAATCTGCGCATCAAGGCCGCTGTGCTCGGCATCCATGCGGAGGATTACTACAGCGACAAGACCATCGAAGACGCTGATATTTTGTACACCGGCGTCACCTCGCTGCCGGGGAATTTTTGGGAGCAGCACGGCGAGAACATGCGCTCCTGGAAGGAAGCCGAGCGCACCTTCTACGAGCTCACGGGCCCGACCGCATGCACCTGGCAGCCCAATCAGTGCGTCTACGAGGAGAGCCCGCAGGGCATCGAGGCCATCGTGCGCCGCGTCGCCGGCGATACCGCAACTCTCGAGCTCATGCGCGACTACCGCAGCGCGCGCAACAGTGTCTGGGGCATCAGCGCCCGCAACCGCGAGCAGAACTTTGCCCTGAATCTGCTCATGGATCCGGAGGTGGATTTCGTGACCGTGCTCGGCCCTGCGGGCACCGGCAAGACCCTCCTCGCCCTCGCCGCCGGGCTCATGCAGACGCTCGAGACCAACCGCTTCGTCGAGATCATCATGACGCGCGTGACGATCCCCCTCGGGGAGGACATCGGTTTCCTGCCGGGCACGGAGGAGGAGAAGATGGAGCCGTGGATGGGGGCGCTCATGGATAATCTCGAGGTGCTCACGCAAAGCCAGGAAGGCGGCACCTGGGGCCGCGCGGCGACCAACGATCTGCTGCGCAACCGCATCAAGATCCGCTCCTTGAATTTCATGCGCGGACGCACTTTTCTCAATCGCTACATCATCCTCGATGAGGCCCAGAACCTCACTCCGAAGCAGATGAAGGCCCTGGTGACCCGCGCCGGCCCCGGCACTAAGCTTGCCTGCCTCGGCAACATCGCCCAGATCGATACGCCCTACCTCTCCGAGATGACCTCCGGGCTCACCTACGTCGTCAACCGCTTCCGCGGCTGGGCCCATTCCGGGCATATCACGCTGGTGCGCGGCGAGCGTTCGCGCCTGGCGGAGTACGCTTCGGATATTCTCTAGGGGTGGGGACGGCGAAACTCCCATGTCCTCTTCAGGTCCAAGTCCCAGGCTTAGCGCGCTCCGCAAGGAATTCATGCGACTTCTGGCAAGTCTCTTTCCCGCCGCACTCGCTGTAAGCTTGACCGTGGCAACCGGCGCCGTCAGCGCCCAAACCGAACTGCCGGACATCGGCAATCCGGTGGCGGCCACCATTACGGTGGACGAAGAGCGCCAGATCGGCGAAATGATCACCAAACAGCTGCGTGATCAAGGCAAGATCATCGACGATCCGGAAGTCGACGAATACGTGCAGTCGCTCGGCCTGCGCCTGGCATCCCAGGCCTCGGACCCCGCCACGCGGCACTTCCAGTATTTCACGGTCAACGAGCCCGGGATCAACGCGTTCGCCATCTTCGGCGGCTTCATCTTCTGCAATTACGGCACCATCCTCGCCAGCGGCAACGAGTCGGAGCTCGCCAGCGTCCTCGCGCACGAAACCGCGCACGTCACCCAGCGCCATCTGGCGCGCGAGGTGAATGCCCAAAGCCACCAGGGCCTGGAGCAGGCGGCGACCATCTTGGGCGCGATCCTGATCGGGGTGCTCGCCGGCGGCAACGGCCAGGCCATGGAGGGCGCAATAGCCGCGGCCGAGGGGATCGCCATCCAGCGACAGATCAACTTCACCCGCTCACAGGAATACGAGGCGGACCGCGTGGGCATCGGTTTTCTTGCGTCTGCGGGCTTCGACCCGAACGCCATGGCGAATTTCTTCGAGGCCATGTCTCGCCATGAGGGCTTGAACGGCGCCTGGGTGCCGGAGATGCTGCGCGACCACCCGGTGACGGCCAATCGCGTCGCCGAGGCGCGCGCCCGCGCCGCCCAGTACGAGCACCGCCGGCCCTCCCAGTCGGTCGGCTATTCCCTCATCAAGGAGCGGGTGCGCGTCCTCACGACCGAGCGAGAGGAACTCATCCATCTGTACACGGACATTGGCACGGAGCACGAGCCGGAGCTTGATAAAAGCTATGGGCAAGCCCTCACGCTGATGGCCATCGGGCGGCCCGCCGCGGCCGTTTCGATCCTGGAGCCGCTGGTCGCGCGCTATCAGGGCAATACGCTTCTGTATGCCGCGCTCGGCCAGGCGCAGATGGCCGCCAAGGAGACCAAGGAGGGTCTTGGGACTTTTGAAACTGCGCTCGGACTGTTTCCGCGCAACGTGCCCTTGAGCATCCGCTATGCCGAAGCGCTCATGTCCGCGGGGCGTCCGCGGGATGCGCACGTGACCCTGCTCGACCTCTTCAACAATATCGAGCCCACCCCGCCGCAGATCCGTCTCACCGCCATGGCGGCGAGCGCCGCAGGGGATGCAGGGGATGCGTACTACTACATGAGCGAGTATCACATCGCGAACGGCGATCTCACCTTGTCCGTGCAGCAGCTGCAGCTCGCCCTGACGGCGCCTAACCTGACGCTCGTGCAGAAAGAGCGCTACCAGGCGCGCCTCGATGAGATCCGCGATTACCTCGCCACCGCGCATATGCAGCGGGCGAGCAACAATCAGTAGCCGCGGCTGCATCCGCGCCGCAGCTTTCGCACGCAGGGCTGCTACACTGCGGCCCCGTCAGCCGCCGCGCCGAACCGCATGAGCCCACCCGCCCGCGTCAAGTTCCAAGCCCTCCTCCTGGGCTTAAGCTGTCTCACACTCCTCGGGTGCGCATCGCAAGCGCCGTTGAAACGCGACCCGCGCGATCCCCTGGAACGCATGAACCGGGTGACCTTTGCCGTCAACGAGAAGCTCGACCGCGCAATTGCCAAGCCCGTGGCCCGCACCTATCGCAGGGTGACGCCGCATTTCGTGCAGACCGGCGTCTCGAACTTCATGGACAACATCAACTATCCGATTACGATCGTGAACGAGCTGTTGCAGGCGAAATTCAGGCCCGCGCTCTCGGACACCGGCCGGTTTGTCCTGAATACCATCGCCGGCGTCGGCGGCCTCTTCGATCCGGCAACCGCTGCGGGCCTGGATAAGAATTCAGAGGACTTAGGGCTTACCCTCGGCCATTGGGGCGTACATCAGGGGCCGTATCTGATCCTTCCCATCCTCGGACCTTCGAGCTTTCGCGACGGCTTCGGCAGGCTCGGCGATGAATTCATCACTCCGCAGAATTACATCAGCAACGACTGGGTACGCTATAGCCTGGATGGCGTGTACTACCTTGACACACGCGCGCGGCTGCTTGATGTGGAAGGCGCGCTCGATAACGTCTTTGACCGCTACGCGGTGCTGCGCAGCATCTATCTGCAGCACCGCCAATACAAAATCACGGGCGGCGCAGAGGCTGAGGATGCACCGGAGGATGAGCTCCCGCCCGACCCGGATGCCAAATAGATAGAGTGCCGCGGCGCAGGTTCTGCGGTACGCAAACTGGCAGAAGATTCGAGCCCAGCGGGGGCGCGCGGGTGCAGAAGGCTGCGGATCACTGACACCTCGAGGATTTAGGCGTGCCTGATCTGTCGAGTTTTGCGATCACGAGAAAATGGCCTGCCCGGCATCCGGACAGGATTCAACTGTATTCGCTGCCCACGCCGAACGGCGTGAAAGTCTCGGTGATGCTCGAGGAGACCGGCCTGCCCTACGAGCCGCATCTCGTGCGCTTCGAGGCCAATGAGCAGATGTCGCCGGAATTTCTGTCGCTCAATCCCAATAACAAGATCCCGGCCATCATCGATCCCAATGGTCCGGGCGGCAAGCCGCTGCCCTTGTTCGAATCCGGCACGATTCTCATTTACCTGGCTGAGAAGAGCGGGCAGTTCCTGCCGAGCGACGCCGCGGGCCGCTATCAAACACTGCAATGGCTGATGTTCCAAATGGGCGGCATCGGCCCCATGTTCGGCCAGTTGGGCTTCTTCAACAAATTTGCCGGCAAGGACTACGAGGACAAGCGCCCGCGCGACCACTACGTCGCTGAGTGCCAGCGGCTGCTCGGCGTACTCAATCTCGAGCTTGCGCGGCACGCGTGGATTTCGGGCGACGCCTACACGATTGCCGACATCGCCACCTTCCCCTGGGTGCGCAATTTGATCGGCTTCTATGAAGCGGCCGATCTTGTGGGCATTGCGGATTTCCCGCATGTCACGCGGGCGCTGGCGACCTACCTGGCGCGCCCGGCCGTGGTGAAGGGCCTCGAGATTCCCGCGCGACCCAAGTCATAGGCCGTCCGATCCGACGCCTGCCATCCCGCTGCGCAAGCGACGGGCGCGTTATTCGCCCGTCGTGTCCTTCAAAGAGACGCCGAGCAGACCGCGCGGCGTGATCCCGACGAGCAGCTCGCGATTGGCGCCCTGCGGCATGCGCATGAAGGGCAGTCCGTCGTGCGCCAGCACTTTGGCCTCCCGCTTCCATGGCGGGTCCTCATTGAACTTGAGGACGATCTGATGTTGCAGCTCGGAATCTTCAGCGGCGAGGGGTGCTCGGTTCATCGCGAACGCCTGGTAGAGCGTGCCTCGGGTCGCGCTCGCTTGGCTTGTGCGCAAGGCGGTCTCGAACGTTGCCCGGCAGCTCGCGCCGCGCACCATACCGACACAAAGCTCGATACGGGGCTGCACAACGGCGCGCGCCTTGGAGGCGCTGGCCGGCAGATGCAGCCGCGCGAGCGGCCCCGCGTAGCACTCACTGATCCACGGGCCAAACATAAGCCCCATGACTACGGCAGCACCGAGGCCGTAGCGGGTCTTATTCAAGTTTCTCCCATCGCTTAACATGGAAGACATGGTGAGCGCAATAGCGCGCGGCGTCAGTGGGCTACCGCACCAGACTCTAGGACCTGGGTCGCCTTTCCTGACGTCGGACAAGTCCGACAAACGCGCCAATTATGCCGTAAGGCCCTGATTTAAAAGGGCTTCTACTTCGCTGATGTGCGCGACGGCGCGGATCGGCGCCGGCAGATTCGTAAAGTGCATCGCTCGGCCTTGGCGCTTGGCGAGCGCAAGCCAGTCCAGTAGCACGGCGAGTCCGGCGCTGTCGGATGCAGTGACGGCGCCGCAGTCCACCGTGAGCGCCGGGCCGCCGCTTACGGCCAGCAGCCGGGATGCTGCGGCACGCGCGCTGCGTGCCGTGGCAAAGGTCAGCGCGCCGCGCACCTCAACCTTACCCGACCCCAGGTCGACCACGTCCACTGCAGCGCGCGCGCTTGCGGGCATGGGATCAACTCTTGCCGGCAGGCTTGCCGCCGCTTTCCATGCGACTGATCACCTCATCGAGCCCCTTCTGATCGATCTCCGAGCCAAAGTCCTCGCGAAAGCTCTTCACGTAGCTGATGCCATCGATCACCACATCCCAGGCCTTCCAGCCATCCGGTCCGCGCCGCATGCTGTAATTGACCGGCACCGTGCTGCCATTGTCGCGCTTCACCTCCGTGCGCACCGTCGTGCGATCGGCATCCGCACCCATTTTCGTGGGGAACACTTTCAGGCGATCGCCGGTAAAGTCGACCAGCGATTTGCCGTAGTTGGCCTCCATCGAATGATAAAACGCGGTGATGAAGCGTTGGCGCTGCTCCGGAGTCGCATCGCGCCAATGCGCGCCGAGCACGAGCCTGGCTGCGTATTCGGTGTCAAAATGCGGCAGCAGGTCCTTCTCGACGAGCGCGTCGATCTTCGACGGATCCTTGCGGAACGCGGCGCGGTTCGCATCCAGCTCCTTCAACATGGTGCGCGCGACGCCCTCGAGCATCTGCGATGGATCGGATGAGTTCGCATCCTGAGCGCTCGCGGCGCCGGCGAGAACCACGGCACCGATGACTGCGATCAATAACTTCATTTCTTAGCCTCCTCACCCTTGCTCGCATAGCCGGCAAAGAACTTGTTGATCAGACTCTCGAGGACGATCGCGGACTGTGTCTGCTCGATTTCACTGCCGTTCTTCAAATAGCTCTCGGATCCCCCGGCGCTGATGCCCACGTACTTGCCGCCGAGGAGACCCTGGGTTTGGATGCTCGCGAAGCTGTCGTCGGGTATCTGATCGTACTGCGGATCCAGCCGCATGGTCACGACCGCCTTGTAGTCCTTGGGATTGAAGCGTATCAGCTGCACGACGCCGATGCGCACGCCCGCCATGGTCACCGGCGACCCGGTCTTCAGATCCCCGACGTTCTCGAAGCTTGCGCTCACCGTGTAGCCCTTGCGGTAGCCGGTCAACTTCAGGCCATTGGCGGGCAGCTGCGTCGTCAGAAACAACAGCGCCGCGAATCCCAGCAACACAAAAAGGCCGGTGCCGATCTCAAGCGCTCGATTGTTGTCACGCATGAAAGTTCCTCTCAAATAAAGCAGGCGGTCAGCACGTAATCGAGCAGCAGTATGAGCACCGACGAGGCGACTACTGTGCGCGTCGTCGCAAGTCCCACTCCCGCGGCCGTGGGCTCCGCATGATACCCCTCGTACACGGCAATCAGGCTGCAGGCTAGACCGAACACCACGCTCTTGACTACGCCCTCCATCACGTCCTTCAAACCGACGTTACTTTGCATCTGCGACCAGAATGCACCGCGGTCCACCCCCATGAGCTTCACGCCCACGAGCTGCGCGCCAAACAGGCCAATGATGCTGAACACCGCGGCGAGGAACGGCATCGCGACGACGCCACCCAAAAAACGCGGGGCGGCAACGTAGCGCAGCGGATCGACCGCCATCATCTTCATCGCCGTCAACTGATCGGTCGCCCGCATGAGGCCGATCTCGGAGGTGAGCGAGGTGCCCGCCCGGCCCGCGAAGAGCAGCGCCGTGATCACCGGCGAGAGCTCCTTCAAAAGCGCGATCGCCGCCGCAGTGCCGAGGGCCTCCTCGGAGCCAAAGCGTTGCAGCAGATCGAAGCCCTGCAGGGCGAGCACCATGCCCACGAACAGGCCCGAGAGCATGATGATCACCAAGGAGCGCGCACCGGCGTTGTAGATCTGGTAGACGATCAGCCGGGGACGTGCGAGCGCCGGGCCACACTGCGCGAGCATGCGGCAGAAGAACACGGCAACCGCGCCCATCTTGCGCACACTGCGCGTGAACACTGCATCCCGCAGCGCCGCGCTCATGGATCCTCTACGGCGAGCAGCGCCTGATAATAGTCGGGCGCCGGATAGTGAAATGGCACCGGACCCTCGGCGCTGCCCTCCATGAACTGGCGCACGACGGCAAGCGAGCTGTCGCGCAGCTCCTGCGGTGTGCCCGCGGCGACCACCCGGCCGCCGGAGAGCAGGTAACTGTCGTGCGCGATCATCGACAACTCCGGGACGTCGTGCGACACGACCACGCTTGTGATCCCCAAGGCAGTGTTCATCTGGCGGATGAGCCGCACGATCATGCCGCGAGAAATGGGATCGAGGCCCACGAAGGGCTCATCGTAAATCAGCAGCTCCGGGTCCATCACAATGGCGCGCGCGAGCGCGACGCGNNAGGACGAGCGTACGCAGCAGCGGCTCAGGCAGGTCGGTATGTTCGCGCAGCGGGAAGGCGACATTCTCGAAGACATCGAGGTCGGTCAGCAGCGCGCCATTCTGAAAGAGCATCCCCATGCGCTTGCGCATGGCAAAGACCTGGGCGGCGCTCAAGGTGGCGAGATCCTGACCCCACACATTGACCTGGCCGCGATCAGGCGCGATTTGCGCCGTCATCAGCCGCAGCAAAGTCGTCTTGCCCGTGCCGCTTGGGCCCATGATTCCCGTGATGCCGCCGCGGCGCACGTTGAGGTCGAGGCCCTCGAACACGACGTGCCCGTCGATGGCGTAGTCGACGCCGCGCACGTCAATCAACACCTCGGCGGCGGAAGCGGCCGGTGCTGGCACGGGTTTATCGGGGCCCGTCACGCATGAGCCGCGCGTGCCCCATCAGGCCGCCTGAGTTTCCATGGCGGGCGCGTAGGCGCCGGTCGTCGCAAGGCCGTTCAACTTCGCGCGCCGCAGCAGTTCCTTCTGCGCCGCGCCGACGTTCGTGCTCGACCCCTTCCAAGCAGTCAAAGCCGTGTCCTGCAGCGCACGCCCGTAGCTGAACGTGAGCGGCCACGGCAGCGGCCCGAGACTATTCATGAGCGACAAATGCTGCGTCGCCTCGGTGGGCGACTGGCCGCCCGAAAGAAATGCAATGCCAGCCACGGCTGGCGGCACATGGCGCTTCAGGCACCGAACGGTGGCCTGTGCCACCTGCTCCGGGGTTGCGCGCAGGCTTGCCTTCTTACCCGATATCACCATGTTCGGCTTCAGGACCATGCCGGCGAAGTCGATGCGATGCTGGAAAAGCTGGCCGAACACCTTCTGCAGAACCATCTCCGTGACTTCCTCACAGCGCTCGAGCGAGTGTGCGCCGTCCATCAGCACCTCCGGCTCGACGATCGGAACGATGTCCTGCTCCTGACACAGCGCAGCATAGCGCGCCAGCGCATGCGCATTGGCCATGATCGCAAAAGCGCTGGGCACGCCGGTACCGATGTCGATGACCGCACGCCACTTGGCGAAACGCGCGCCGAGTTTGCGGTACTCGATGAGTCGCTCGCGCAGGCCATCCAGGCCCTCGGTCACGGTCTCGCCGGGAAATTGCGCGAGGGGCTTGGCGCCAGTGTCGACCTTGATGCCCGGAAGAATCCCGTTCTTCTCAAGGAAGGTGGGGAACGCAATGCCATCGCTCGTCTTCTGGCGCAGGGTCTCATCGTAGAGGATGACGCCGCTGATCCAGGCTGCCGCGCCCGGCGCCGTGAACAGCATCTCCCGATAGCTGCGGCGATGCTCTTCGGTCGACTCGAGCTTGATGCCAGCGAAGCGCTTGGTAATAGTGCCTGTGCTCTCGTCCGCTGCCAGAATGCCCTTGTTCTTCACCATCATGGCGCGCGCTACGCGCGCAAGTTCGCCGCAATCCATCATCCGCCCTCCGCTGAACAAGCCGGAAAGAATACCAAATCGCGCCCCCGGGGAGCCTTGCGACACCGAATAACTTGCCGTTCCCCTTGGTGCTGCGCACAATTAGTACTAAAATAGTCCTAATGTGCAACAGCTCGAGCGTAAGCTCGGGCTTGAGCCACAACCCGTAAAAGGCCCACCATGCTACGCATCAGCCGACTGACGGATTACGCGACGGTCATCCTGGGCCTCCTCGCGGCGGAGCCCGAGCGCGTGCATACCGCAACAGCCATCGCCGCCCGGACCCGCATTCGTGCGCCGACCGCGAGCAAGCTTTTGAAGCAGCTGCACCGGGCACAGCTTGTGACCTCGAGTCGTGGTGTGCACGGGGGTTATCAGCTGGCGCGGCCGGCCCATGCGATCAGCGCCGCGGCCATCCTCGACGCCCTCGAGGGACCTCTGGCACTCACCGACTGTGCGGCCGGCCATGGCCATTGCGGCATCGAGGAAACCTGCCGCGTGGGGCGCGGCTGGCAGCGGCTGAATTTGGCCATCCGCCGCGCTCTTGCGGACGTAAGCCTCGCCCAGCTTGCAGGGCTCGAGGCCGCGCCCGCGGTTCTAGCGGAGCGCGAACTCAAAGACGTGGTGGAACGCCCATGAGTGAAACCACTAGCGGGCTTGCGGCGCTCCTCGAGCGCGGTTATCAGCACGGCTTCATCACCGATATCGAATCGGACACCGTGCCGCCGGGGCTCGACGAGGACGTCGTGCGTTTGATCTCGCGCAAGAAGGGCGAGCCCGAATTCCTGACCGCGTGGCGCCTCAAAGCCCTGCGGCATTGGCTCACGATGCGCGAGCCGCATTGGGGACACGTCAAGTACAAGCCGATCAACTATCAGGGGATCTCCTATTATTCTGCGCCCAAGGCCAAGAAGGACGGCCCGAAGAGCCTCGCGGAAGTGGATCCCAAGCTCCTCGAGACCTACGCGAAGCTCGGCGTGCCGCTGCACGAGCGGGCGCGCCTGGCGGGCGTTGCGGTGGATGCCGTGTTCGACAGCGTCTCCGTGGCGACCACCTTCAAAGAGCGTCTCGCCGCCGCCGGCGTCATCTTCTGCCCGTTCTCGGAAGCNNACCGACAACTTCTACGCGGCGTTGAACTCCGCGGTGTTCTCCGACGGCTCCTTCGTGTACGTGCCCAAGGGCGTGCGCTCGCCGATGGAGCTTTCCACCTATTTCCGCATCAATGCGCTCAACACCGGCCAGTTCGAGCGCACGCTCATCATCGCCGACGAGGGCAGCTACGTGAGCTACCTCGAAGGCTGCTCGGCGCCGATGCGCGATGAGAATCAGCTGCACGCCGCGGTGGTCGAGCTCATCACGCTCGATGACGCTTACATCAAGTACTCCACGGTGCAGAACTGGTATCCCGGTGACGAGCATGGCGTCGGCGGCATCTACAACTTCGTCACCAAGCGCGGCGAGTGCCGCGGCAAGAACTCGCACATCTCCTGGACGCAGGTCGAGACCGGCTCCGCGATCACCTGGAAGTATCCGAGCTGCGTGCTGCGCGGCGCGGGCTCCATCGGCGAGTTCTATTCCGTCGCAACGGTCAATCATCATCAGCAGGCCGACACCGGCACCAAGATGAT
>PLIX01000309.1 GCA_003140135.1 Gammaproteobacteria bacterium | reverse complement strand
GAAGCGGGCGAATTTCGCGATACAGACGTTCGACGGTTTCGCCGCTGACTACTCCTAAAGCTCCGAAGATCTGGACGGCGGCATCGATGACGCGCTGCGCTGTTTCGGTGGCGGTCATTTTGGCCATGGCCGCTTCGACGGTTACGGACTGGCCTTGATCGCGAAGCCAAGCAGCACGATAGGTTAAGAGAGCCGCGGCGTCGATGTCGGTCGCCATGGTGGCGAGTTTGGCTTGCGTCAACTGAAAATCGGCCAGTGTTTGGCCAAACATCTTACGCGAAGTGGCACGGCGGAGACCCTCGGCCATCGCGCGTCGCGCGAAGCCGAGGGCCGCGGCGGCCACGGAGGTGCGGAAGACATCGAGGGTGGCCATGGCGACCTTGAAACCGTGGCCTGGGGCGCCGAGTTGCTGCGTATTCGGAATGCGACAATCGTTGAACTTGATGCGGGCTAGTGGATGCGGAGCTACGACCTGAATGCGCTCGGCGACTTCGAAGCCATGGGTTGCGGAGTCGACGATGAATGCGGTGATGCCGCGCGATCCTGTCGCTTCGCCGGTTCGCGCGAAGGCGATGTAGAAGTCGGCGATGCCGCCGTTGGAAATCCAGGTTTTTTCTCCATTTAGTACGTGAGTGTCGCCGTCGCGGCGTGCGGCGCACCGCAGAGCCGCAACGTCGGAGCCAGCATCCAGCTCGGAAAGAGCAAAAGCCGCAATGGCTTGGCCTTTCGCGACGCGAGGGAGATATTTTTCTTTTTGAAGGGCAGAACCGAAAAGGGTGATAGCGCCAGAGCCAAGGCCTTGCATGGCGAAAGCAAAATCCGCGAGGCCGGAATGTTTCGCGAGAGTTTCGCGGATGAGGCAAATCGCTCGCGTGTCGATGGTATCGGCGGATGCACCGTAGGAGATGCCCCCAACCGCATGCCTTAGCCATCCGCCTTCGCCGAGTTGCCGGACGAGCTGGCGGCAGGCGCTGTCAATGTCGTGGCCATGGTCGTCGGTCAAATGGGCGGCTGCCCATTGTTCCAACTCCGCGACCAAGACTTTGTGACGTGGGTCGAAGAAGGGCCAGTCTAGATGGTGGAGCGCAGTCATCCTAGTCTCCCTTAAAATCGGGTTTCTGCTTATCGACGAAGGCGTGATAGGCGCGGTGAAAATCGTTGGTGGCCATGCAAATGGCCTGGGCCTGGGCTTCGGCGTCGATGGCTTGGTCGACGCCCATGTTCCATTCCTGCTGCAACATCTTCTTGGTCATGCTGTGGGCGAAAGTCGGACCGGAGGTGAGTTCCGCGGCGAGTTTTAGAGCTTCGGTCAGGAGCGTTTCCGGTGAACACAAGCGGTTGAGAAAGCCCCAACGTTCTGCTTCTTCGCCGCTCATGTTGCGGCCCGTGAAAAGAAGTTCCGCGGCGCGGCCCTGACCAATTACGCGCGGCAGCAGAGCGCAAGCGCCCATGTCGCAGCCCGCCAGACCGACCCGCGTGAACAAGAATGCGGTGCGCGCGTTCGCAGTTGCGAGGCGCATGTCCGCAGCCATGGCAATACATGCGCCCGCGCCGGCGCAGACTCCATCGACGGCGGCAATGATCGGCTGCGGACACAGCCGCATCTGCAGCACGAGATCCCCGGTCATGCGCGTGAATTTCAGGAGTTCTTCGCTCCCCATGCGCGTCAATGGACCGATGATTTCGTGCACGTCTCCGCCGGAGCAGAAGTTCCCGCCGGCACCGGTGACGACGACTGATTTCACTTCGCTCGTCGTGCCAAGCGCGCGGAAGAGAGCGCACAGCTCCGCATAGGAATCAAAAGTCAGCGGATTCTTGCGCTCCGGACGATTCAGCGTGACGACACCGACCTCGTCCTCGAGGCGCCACAGAAAGTGCTGCGGCGCATAGTGTGCGTAGCTCATGATCGCGGTCCGCTCTGCGCCAGGCGATGCCGCGTGGCGCTGCGTTTCAAGGCCGTGAGAAGTTCCGCAAGGAGAGTCTTCTGCTTGACCGTGAGATCGTCAAAGAGATCGACGACCCAGCGCTCGTGTTCGCTCGCCATGCGCTGAAACTGCTGCTTGCCCGCCTTGGTGAGCCGAACACGAAAGGCGCGCTGGTCCTCGGGATCCGTGCCGCGCGCGACGAGACCTTCTTCTTCGAGCATGTCGGTGATTCCCGTGACGTTACCGCCGGTGACCATCAGTCGGCGCGTGAGCTCACCCATCTTCAGGCCCTCCGGGGCGCGCTCGAGCTGCGCCATGAGGTCGAAGCGCGGCAATGTGATGCCGAACTGCGCCTGGAGCTTTTGGCGCACGTGGTTGCCGATGAGATTCGTGCAGGCGAGCATGCGCAGCCAAACCCGCAGTGACTGATGATGATCGCTCGTCACGCGAGTTTCAGCGTCTAGCGGCAGGTCTTCCCATTCCGACGCCTTTGCTTTCGTCATACCATCACTTCCCCGCCGGCAATGGTCAGACACTGTCCGGTGATGCCCGCTGTATGCGGTCCGCACAACCACAGCGCTGCCTGCGCAATCTCTTGCGGCTGAATTAGCCGCCGCTGTGGATTGGTGCGCACGAGTAGCGCGCGGGCTTCTTCTGCCGAGCGTCCCGTTTGAGCGACGATCGTATCAATGGCGTTCTTCACGATGTCGGTATTGGTGTAGCCGGGGCAGATGGCGTT
>PLIX01000229.1 GCA_003140135.1 Gammaproteobacteria bacterium | reverse complement strand
GAAGGCATCATTCCCGCGCTCGAGCCGGCGCACGCCATCGCCAGAGTGCTCGATCTCGCGCCGCAAAAGCCGCAGGACCACCTCATGGTGGTCAATCTGTCCGGCCGCGGCGACAAGGATCTCGATTCCGTCGCGCGGCATCTGAAAAGCAAAGCGAAATGACCGGTCGCATCGACCGCCGCTTTGCCGCGCTTGCGAAAGAAGGCCGCGCCGCGCTGGTCACCTTCACCGTGGCGGGCGATCCGGATTACGCCACCGCGCTCGCCTGCTATGATTCGCAGCCCAAGGCCGGCGCCGACGTGATCGAGTTGGGCATGCCGTTCACCGATCCGATGGCCGATGGCGTCACCATCCAGCGCGCGAGCCGTGCGGCTCTCGCGCAAGGCGTGAGCCTGCGCTGGATCCTGAGCGAGCTGTCTGCAATGCGCCTTGGCGTGCCCGTGATCCTCATGAGTTATTTGAATCCGCTCCTTGCAGTCGGACTTGAATTGCTCAGTCGGACGGCTGCGGACGCGGACGTTGCGGGATTCATCGTGCCCGATCTGCCGCTGGATGAGAGCGACGAGTTTCGCGCGGCGCTCGACCCGCACGGGCTTGCGCTCATCCAGATGGTCACGCCGGTGACGAGCGCGGCGCGACTTGCGCGCCTGTGCGCGGCGAGCCAGGGTTTCGTTTACGCGGTTACGATGACGGGCACGACCGGTCGCAGCGTTGCGGTGCCGCAAGCTGTCCTCGAGTACCTGGATCGCGTACGCGCGCACGCGCGCATTCCCGTATGCGCTGGATTTGGAATCCGCAGTCGCGAACAGGTGGCGCGCCTGGCAGATCACGTCGATGGCGTCATCGTGGGTTCGGCGCTCGTTGAAGTGCTCGAGCGCAATGCGGATCCAGCCGAGTGGCTCGCTACGCTGCGCGCCGAGGCGCGATGAGCGCAGCCCCGGCGAGTCTTACCGAGGAAGCCCGCACTCATCGCGGCGTGGCAGTGCTCCTGGCGGCGCTCGCAACGGTGAGCCCGTTTTCGGTCGATACCTTCTTTCCATCGTTTCCGGCGATCGAGGCGCAGTTTGCGCTCAGCGCCTGGCAGATGCAGCAGACGCTCACCGCCTACTTGGTGCCGTTCGCCATCATGTCCTTGATACTCGGACCATTGTCCGATGCGCTCGGTCGCAGGCCGATCGTGCTTGTAGGGCTTGCGGTTTATACCGCAGCGTCCGTCGGCTGCGCATTATCTCCAAGCTTTGCGTGGCTGTTGACGTTTCGAGCGGTGCAGGGGATGAGCGCCGGCGTGGGCATGGCCATCGGGCGCGCCATCGTGCGCGATCTACACGAAGGACCTGCAGCGCAGCGCTTGATGAGCACCATCACGATGATATTTGGCGTCGCGCCCGCGATTGCGCCGGTGATCGGCGGTTGGATCCATGTCGCCTTCGGCTGGCGCAGCGTGTTCGGCTTCATGATGCTCATCGGCGTGGCTCTCATGAGCGTAAGCTATCTGCATCTTCCGGAGACTCACCCGGAGGAGCGGCGCGCGCCCCTGCACCCGGGGAACCTTGCGCGAACTGCCTGGCGGATCGCCTCCCATCACGAATTCATCGTGTTGGCGCTCGCGGCCGGACTCACGATTTGCGCGATGATGACCTACCTTGGAGCGGCGCCCGCGATCGTGCTCGGGTTGTGGCATTTGACGGAGACCCAGTTCGCCTGGCTATTTGCACCGATCATCGCAGGGTTCATTCTGGGCGCGTGGCTGTCCGGGCGGCTCGCGGGGCGCATAACCGGACGGCGGCAAGTAGCCGCGGGCTTCGCAGTCTCGCTCGGCTCCTCGGCACTGGTCCTCGTGCTGCACGCGACGGTCCAGCCGCTGCCGATAGTCGTGCAGGAAGTGCTCATCGGTATCGACGCCGCGGGAGTGCAGCTCGTCATGCCGATTCTGGTGCTGCGCATGCTCGACCTGTTCCCGATGTCGCGCGGCTCTGCCGCATCAGTGCAGTCCTGCGTGATGCTGTTGACGGGCTCGGCCTGCATCGGGCTCGCTGTCCCAGCGCTCGCCGGATCACTGTGGCTATTGGCGGCGGGCTCCTTGGCTTGCACGCTCATGGGTTGCGGCCTGTGGAGTGCGACGCTGCGCGTTGAGCGCTAGAGGTATGGGGACCGCCGGCGCCATGCGCGCCGTGCGCCAGCCGCCAAACTTGTAGTAGATGAGTGCGCAGGCAGCCAGCGCCGCGCCCGTGAGCGGGAAGCTCCACCAGATCGCATCGCTGTGCCAACGGTCAACAAATACGTACGCGACCGAGAAACGCGTGACGAGCACGGTCAGCGTGAGGATCAGCAGCGGCACGACGACCGCGCCCGTGGCTCGAACCACGCCGAACAGCACCGTCGAGACTCCGAAAAAGACGAATGTGACCGCGACAATGCGATTGGCGTGCACCGCCAGTGGCAATGCGGGCGAGCCTACGGGCAGGAAGAGCGCGAGCGCCGAGCGGCCGAAGATTTCCACCAAGAGGATGAGCGATCCGGTCAACAGGAAGTTATAGAGCACACCGATGCGCGCCGTCGCGGCTACCCGGTCCCACTTTTGTGCCCCGACGTTCTGGGCCGCCACGGCTGAGACCGCCATGCCGAGCGCGAAGGCGCTCATCTGGATGTAGTTCCAGACCTGCCAGCCTGCTCCAAAGGCCGCGGTGGTATTGACGCCGAAGCGATTGACGAGGCTGAGCATAAGCACGCTGCTGAGCGAGATCACGAAGATCTGCAGTCCCATGGGTATGCCCTTGCGGATCAAGGTCGCGACGATCGCGCCATCGATGCGCAGGAGCCCGAGCTCATCCCGGTGCAGGCAGAGCACGTGCTTACGGCGATACAGGGATGCGATGAGTGCCACCAAGCTTACCGCCTGCGCAACGAAGGTCGCGAGCGCTGAGCCGGCGATGCCGAGCCGTGGTACGGGCCCGAGCCCGAAGATGAAGAGCGGATTCAGGGCGATATCGAGCGCGACCGACAACACGAGGAAATAAAACGGCGTTTTCGAATCACCCGCGCCGCGCAGCACCGCCATGACGAAGGCATACATGTACATGAAGGGCAGTGCGAGAAAGATCACGCGCATGTAGGCAGTCGCGAGCGGTATGGAGGCTGCGGGGGTGCTCATCGCAGCGAGCAGCCGTTCGCTCAGGAGCCAGCCCGCTGCAGCCATCACTGCCGAGAGCGCGGCAAAAAATGTGGCGCTCGTGCCGACGACGCGCTTCGCCTCTTGCAGATTGCCCGCGCCAATGTTTTGTCCGACCAGTATGGTTGCGGCCATCGACAGGCCGAATACGCCGCCCAGCAGCAGAAACATCACCGTGTTGGCGTTGGAGGTCGCGGCGAGCGACGCCTCGCCCAGGAACTGCCCGACCCACACGGAATTGATGGAGCCGTTTACGGTCTGCAGCACATTGCCACAGAGGATCGGCAGCGCGAACAGAATGAGGCCGCGGCTGAGCGAGCCCTCGATCAGAGTGCGTGACGGTTGCATGAGGGGTGCGCAGGCTAGCGCGGTCTATAATGCGCGTCGAGCCACGCAGCGAGNNTCGGGAAGCTGTGCGCGCAAGTTCCGCCACAAGCGCCGCGGGCTTGAGCGCTCACGCATCCATTCGCGCAGTATCGGGCTTGCGGTGCGCCATATATCGAGTTCCGGATACAACTCGCGCCCGAGCCCCTCCACATTGAGCAGGGTCTTTTGCAGGAGGACGAGCTGCGGCTGCACCGTCATGTCGAAGCGCCGCGAGATCTCAAACAGGCGCAGGAGAATGGTGCCAAAAGAGATGTCCTTCAATGGTCTGTCGAAAATGGGCTCGCATACCGTGCGCACCGCGGATTCCATTTCATCGATGCGCGTTTCCGGCGGTACCCAGCCCGATTCCAGGTGCAACGTCGCTACCCGCCGGTAATCGCGTTCAAAGACTGCAAGAAAATTCTTTGCCAGGTACTGCTGATCCTGCGGATCGAGTGTACCCACGATGCCGAAGTCGACCGCGGCGTAGCGCGGCTCGGAAGGATCGTCGATGAGGACAAAGATGTTCCCAGGGTGCATGTCCGCGTGGAAGAAATTGTGCCGGAAAACCTGGGTGAAGAAAATCTGCACGCCGTTCTCGGCGAGCTTCTTCAAGTCCGTCCCGGCGGCGCGCAGGCGCTCCATGTCGCTGATGGGCACTCCATGGATGCGTTCCATCACGATGACATTGACGCGGCAGTAGTCCCAGTACACTTCCGGCACATAGAGCAGGTGAGAGCCTGCAAAGTTGCGCTTCAATTGAGCGGCGTTCGCTGCTTCGCGCAACAGATCAAGCTCATCGAGGATGGTTTTCTCGTATTCGTTGACGACTTCGACGGGCCGCAGGCGGCGGCTCTCCTGCCAATAACGCTGCGCGAGCGTTGCCAGGGCATGCAGCACTTCCAGATCGCGATCAATCCATTCGCGCATGCCGGGACGGAGCACCTTGACCACGACTTCCTGGCCCTGCGGCAGGCGCGCGGTGTGTACTTGGGCGATCGAGGCCGCGGCGAGCGGCGTCTCATCGAAGGCCGAGAATGCCTCCTGCACGGGGCGTCCGAGGGCGAGCTCGATGATGCGGCGCGCCGCATCTCCCGGGAAAGGCGGCACGCGGTCCTGCAGCTTTGCGAGCTCATCGGCGATGTCGCTCGGCAGGAGGTCGCGCCGCGTGGATACGGCCTGTCCGAATTTGACGAACACGGGCCCGAGCTCCTCGAGCGCCAGGCGAATACGTGCGCCGCGGCTCGCCTTGCGGCGCCGTTCAAACCACAGTCCTGGCGACAGATAGAAAAGGAAGCGCAGCGGCCGGTACAGATGGGTTGCGCCGACGAAATCATCAAGCCCGTGCCGCAGGAGCGCGCGCTGGATTTCGACGAGCCGCACGATGACGCGCAGCTTCATGGTGCGAGCAGATTGATGCGCGCCTCGAGGCGATCGACGTCTTCACGCAAGCGGTCGACGCCGGACGTGAACTGATCCGCTTCGGCGCGCGGCACGAGGTCGGCGCGCTCGTGCGCGAGGTATTCGGCGACGTTCTGGACCGCGGTCGCCGCCGCTTGCCGACTCCAGTCAAACATCGTGCGTGCCAGCCGTCCTAACTGATGGGCCGGTACGTCGCCGATGGCGAGCGACAGCTCTTCTTCCAGATCGGGCGTCAACAGACGGGCAAGCTCGCGGTATTTGCGGGCGATCTCGACGTCGCCGCGGATCTCGACCGCGCCCTGTTGCAGGGCGGCCGCGGCGGACGGGCCCGCAAGCGCGAGCAGATGCAGCGGGCTGCCGCTGACGTCAGCGTCGGCCGCGCCTGCCGCATCGCGCGCCAAGTGCAAGACCTCGCCGCTCGAGCGCACGAGTATCCGGGTGACGCCGCGCACTTCGACCCCGAGGCAGGAGCCGGCAAGCTCGCCGCACAGCTGCCGTGCGCGCGGCGAGCGTGGCAGCCCGCGGTTCAGCACGTTTTCAATGGTCGTCAGCATCGTGCCGTCAATAACGATAGCCGCGATGCACGGCGACGATGCCACCGGAGAGATTGTGATACCTGCAGCCCTCAAGCCCCGCGGCACGCATGAGGGCGAGAAGCTGCTCCTGGCCAGGATGCTTGCGAATGGATTCGGCGAGATAGCGGTAGCTTGCCGCATCCTGCGCGATCAGCCGCCCCAGGAGGGGTAGCACGTGGAAGGAATACGCATCATAGAGCGGCTGCAAGGCAGGCAGGGTCGGATGCGAAAATTCGAGAATCAGCAGTTGCCCGCCGGGCTTGAGGGCGCCCGCCATTGACGCGAGGGCAGCCGCTTTGTCGGTGACGTTGCGCAGCCCGAAGCCGATAGTGATGCAATCGAAGTAGCCGGCGGGAAACGGCAGCCGTTCGGCATCGGCTTGCACGCAATAGACGTTGCGAACGAATCCCTCGTTGAGAAGACGGTCGCGTCCACGCTGCAGCATGCTCGCGTTGATGTCGCTCAATATGACGAGCCCGCGATCGCCGACCTGGCGCGCAAGACCTGCCGCAAGGTCGCCGGTTCCTCCCGCAACGTCGAGGGCGCGCTGGCCGGGGCGCAGGTTCGCAAGCGACAGCGTGAAGCGTTTCCACAGCCGATGCGCGCCACCCGACATCAGATCGTTCATGCGATCGTAGTTGCCGGCCACGGAATCGAATACGCCGCGCACGCGCCGAGCTTTCTCGCGCAACGGCACGCGCTCATAGCCGAAATCGGCTGAATTCTCGTCGCTCATGGATTCATTGCACCCGCACCATTGTAGAAGGGAAGCTAGCGCGGCTGGGCCGCTTGCTGCTTGCGCTCAAGATACCGGGCCCACTTCTGCTCCCGGTCGCGCCCGAGCTCGTAGAGGTACTTCCAGGAGTACAGGCCGGTGTCATGCCCATCATCGAACACCAGCTTCACAGCGTATTGGCCGACGGGCTCGACCGCACGGATGGAAACATCTTCCTTGCCGAGTACCAGCACTTCCTGACCGGGACCGTGGCCTTTCACTTCGGCAGAGGGCGAATGGACGCGCAGGTATTCGAAAGGCAGCTCGAAGCCCCTGCCATCGTCAAAGGCGACGCACAGCAGGCGCGAGCGGCTGCGAAGCTTGATTTCGATCGGTACGGGATCGGGCACGGCGACGTTAAGTATACTGGCCCGAGCAGCATTGTGCAGTGCACCAAAAGGGTAGTCCGACGGTGACAATTCCTAATGCAACACTATACTTGCACTCATCACCCTATCGAGGATCCCCGCACCGCCGCGGCACTGAATGCACCCAACAGACACCTCGCATCCCGACTACTTTCACAAGGTCGTGGATTGCCAGTGGGCCTGTCCCGCCCACACCGATGTCCCTGAATACATTCGCTTGATCGCCCAAGGGCGATTCACCGATGCCTACATGGTGAACCGCCAGTCCAACGTTTTCCCCGGCATCCTCGGGCGCGTCTGTGATCGGCCGTGCGAGCCGGCATGCCGTCGCGGCAGGGTGGAAAAGAAACCCGTGGCGATCTGTCGATTGAAGCGCGTCGCAGCCGATTATCGCGACGATGTTACAAGCCTGCTGCCGAAGATCCCGCGGCTGAAAAACGGCAAGCACATTGCCTGCATCGGCGCAGGCTGCGCCTCCCTGACCGTCGCGAACGATCTTATGCCGCTGGGCTACGAGGTGACGATTTTCGAGCAATACGCTGAGCCTGGCGGGCTTATGCGGACCAACATCCCCGCGTTTCGGCTGCCGCAGCAGGTGCTGGGCGACGAGATCGGCATGATTCTCGACATGGGCGTGGATTTGAAACTGAATCACCCGATCCAAAGTCTGCGCGCGCTTTTAAAAGACGACCGCTATGACGCCGTGTTCATCGGTTCCGGCGCGCCGCAGGGTAAGGAGCTCAGTCTGCCCGGCCGCAGCGAAGGCGCAGCCAATATCCATATCGGCATCGCATGGCTCGGCGCAGTCGCCTTCGGGCATCTGGACAAGATCGGCGAGCGGGTGCTCATCATCGGGGTCGGCAACACCGCGATGGACTGCTGCCGCACGAGCCTGCGCCTTGGCGCGCAGCGCGTGAAAGTGATGGCGCGCAAGCCGCGCAGCTTCTTCAAAGCCTCCGCATGGGAACTCGAGGACGCTGAAGAAGAGCACGTCGAGATCGTCGTCAACCGCGTGCCCAAATCCTTCGTCGTCGCAAACGGCAGGCTCGCCGGAATGCTGTTCGACAAGATGGAATACGACATCGACGCGGACGGCCGGATTACGGCCGAGCGTGTCGTCAGCGAGGAGTTCGAGGCGGCCGACGACGTCATCCTGGCCATTGGCCAGGAGAATGCGTTTCCTTGGATCGAGCGCGATCTTGGTATCGAGTTCGACCAATGGAACGTGCCGCTGGTTGATTTGAAAACCTTTCAATCGACGCAACCCGGTATTTTCTTCGGCGGTGACGCCGCCTTTGGGCCGAAGAACATCATCTGGGCTGTCGAACAGGCGCATCAGGCTGCGATTTCAGTGCACAAGCACTGCCAGGGCGAGCCGATCAGCGAGCGCCTCGGCCCCGGCATGAATCTGCAGAGCCGCAAGATGGGCATGCACGAGTGGTCGTATGCGAATGACTACACCCCGTTCGAGCGCCGTCTGATGCCGCACGTATCCTTGAAGGAGCGCTTCAAAAAGCTCGACATCGAGGTCGAGCTTGGCTTCACGGCGGAGCAGGTGGCCGCGGAAGCGCAGCGCTGCCTGAATTGCGATGTACAGACCGTGTTCGATGCGAAGCTGTGCATCGAATGCGATGCCTGCATCGACATCTGCCCGGTCGACTGTCTGACGATCACAGCAAATGGCGAGGAAGCCGAACTGCGCACGCGTCTTAAGGCACCGGCGTTGAATACGGCGCAGGCGCTCTATGTCTCCCGCGCGCTTCCGCAGACCGGGCGCGTGATGGTGAAGGATGAGGATGTGTGCGTGCACTGCGGACTTTGTGCCGAGCGTTGTCCCACCGCAGCCTGGGACATGCAGAAGTCTTACGTTCATTGGCCGCTGGCCGTGGATGAGGCGCGCGCTGCGATTGAACGCGAGCCCAAGATCGCTTAAGCCCGCCAGCGACGCCCGCGATGACCCCTTACGTTTGAGAGCGATTGCCACCTATGTCGGCCTCTGACTCCGCAAAGATCAACGACTTCGTTATCAAGATCGCCACCGTCAACGGCACGGGCTCGGCGAGCGCGAATATGCTGCTCATGAAGGCGATCTTCCGCAGCGGCATTCCGGTGATGGGCAAGAACTACTTCCCTTCGAATATCCAAGGCCTGCCCACCTGGTATGAGATCCGCGTTTCGAAGCAAGGCTATGTCGCCTGCTCGGGACGCGTGGACATCATGGTGGCGATGAATGCGGAGACCTACTCGAAGGATGTGCGTGAGGTCGCCCCAGGCGGCTATCTCATCTACGACTCGACCTGGCCGCGGCCTGCGCTTCTGAAAAGAGAAGACATCACCGCCATCGGCGTACCGCTTGCAAAGCTGTGCAATGAGAACTTCAACGGCGTGCGCACCCGCATTCTAATGAAAAACATCTGCTACGCCGGAGTCCTGGCGGCGCTTCTGGACCTGGATCTGGAGCACGTGCGCCAGCTTCTGGCGGAGACCTACGCGAAGAAACCGCAGCTCGTGGCGAGCAACATGAAGGCGATTGAGCTCGGCTACGAGTGTGCCAAGGCCACTTTCCCCTGTCCGCTGCCGCTGCGCACTGAGAAGATGGCGAAGACCAGCGGCTATATCATGATCGACGGCAATACCGCCGCGGCACTCGGATGCGTGTTCGCAGGTGCCACCGTCGCCGCCTGGTATCCGATCACGCCGTCCACTTCATTGATGGATGCGTTCAAGGCTTTCAGTGACCGCATGCGCATCGATGGCGCGAGCGGCCGGAAGAACTTCGCTTTCATCCAGGCGGAGGACGAGCTCGCCGCCATCGGCATGGTGATCGGTGCGTCGTGGAACGGCGCGCGTGCGTTCACGGCCACATCGGGCCCCGGCATCTCGCTCATGAACGAGTTCCTGGGCCTTGCCTACTACGCCGAGGTGCCGGCGGTCATATTCGACATCCAGCGCGTGGGGCCTTCCACCGGCATGCCCACCCGTACCCAGCAGGGCGACATCATGGCGTGCGCCTATGCCTCACACGGCGATACGCGCCAGGTATGCCTATATCCTGCGAATGCCGAGGAATGCTTCCACATGGCGGTACAGGCGTTCGATCTTGCCGAGCGGCTGCAGACGCCGGTGCTGGTGTTGTCGGACCTTGATATCGGCATGAACGACTGGATGTGCCGCGAATTCAAGTGGGACGATGCCTATCGCCCGGATCGCGGCAAGATGCTCGACAAGGCTGAGGTTGAGAAACTGGAGAAATTCTATCGCTATGTGGACAAGGACGGCGACGGCATTACTTATCGTACGTTGCCGGGAGTACACCCGAAGGCGGCCTATTTCACGCGCGGCTCGGGCCATACACAGTTCGGCATGTACACCGAGGATTCGGTCGACTATCAACTGCTCCTCGATCGGCTGCTGATAAAATGGGCCTCGGCGAAGAAACTCGTGCCGCGCGCGCTGATCGATGCGACTGCCGGTGGTGAAATTGGCATCGTGTCAGTCGGCAGCTGCGATGGCGCAATTCGCGAGGCGATGGATCTGCTGCGCGCTCGCGGCGTGGGATTGAACTACATGCGGATACGCGCCTTTCCGTTCTCGGAAGACGTCGAGCGGTTTCTCGCCGCGCATCAGGTGCTTTTCGTCGTCGAGCAGAATCGCGATGCGCAGCTGCGCGCTCTCTTGACGCTCGAGACCCAGGTCGAGAAGGCGAAACTACACTCGCTCTTGCATTACAACGGCCTGCCGATTTCCTCAAGCTTCATCGTGGAAGGGGTCCTGGCACATTTGCAGCCGGGCACCAAGAGTCGTGCGGCGGCGGGGCAGTAGGAGCTCGTATGACGTTTATCGCAAAACCCAAAATCGCGCATCCTTCGCTGCCGAGGAATCCGCTTGGCATGACACGGCGCGACTACGAAGGAGCGCTATCCACCCTGTGCGCAGGGTGCGGCCACGACTCAATTACCGCAGCGGTCGTCGAAGCGTGCTGGGAGCTCGCGATCGAGCCGCAGAATCTCGTTAAGCTTTCGGGCATCGGCTGCTCATCAAAGACAACAGCCTATTTCGTGAATGGAGCGCACGGCTTCAACTCGGTGCACGGCCGCATGCCTTCGATCGCCATGGGCGCCAACGCGGCAAACCGCAACCTTCACTACATCGGCGTATCAGGCGACGGTGACACGCTGTCCATCGGACTCGGGCAGTTCTGCCATGCCATCCGGCGCAACCTGAACATGCTCTACATCATTGAGAACAACGGCGTATACGGCCTCACCAAGGGCCAGTTCTCAGCCTCCGCTGACGTTGGCAGCAAGGCGAAGAAGGGCGAGACCAATTTTCAGCCGCCCATCGATGCGGTGCTGCTCGCGCTGACGCTCGGCGCTTCGTTCGTCGCGCGCAGCTTCTCCGGCGACAAGGAGCAGCTGGTGCCGCTCATTCAGGCGGGCCTCAAACACAAGGGTTTTGCGCTCATCGATGTGCTTTCCCCATGCGTCACCTTCAACGACCATGAGGGCTCGACAAAAAGCTATGCCTATACGCGCGAGCACTATGAGCCGGCCATTCATACCGACTTCGTGCCCTTGCAGCAGGCAATTACTGCGGAGTACGCAGCGGGGGCGACGTTGCCGGTAGTGCTGCACGATGGCAGCCGCATCGTATTGCGCAAGCTCGATGCCAGCTATGATCCGACGGATCGCGCCGCTTGCGCAGCGACGATTCAGGAGCGCTTGAAGGAGGAGGAATACCTGACGGGCCTCTTATTCTTCGAACCCGGGCAGCCGGAATTTCATGATCTCAACGGCACGCCGGAAGGAGCATTGAATGCGGTGCCCTATGAGGCTCTCAGCCCAGGCTCTGCCGGAATGCAGAAGATACTGGCGAGGTACCGCTGACTACCAGCGCTTCGGGCCGGCGCCGCGCGCAGGACCGCCGCCGCCGCCGGTGCGTTCTTGCGCCTCGTTAACGCGCAGCGCACGTCCGCCCATTTCTTTGCCGTTGAGATTTTCTATGGCGCGGGTTGCATCCGCGCGTGACATTTCCACGAACCCGAACCCACGCGGACGGCCGGTTTCACGGTCCATGATCAGGCTCACCGATTCGACGGCACCGTGTTGGCCGAACAACTCGCGGATCTCGCCCTCATTCGCCGAAAACGGCAGGTTCCCGACATAGATCTTCGTCATGACGCGCTCACACTCCGCCAAAAATGGGCTCTGCAGCCAAGCTCAGCAAACGGGGCCGACGATACCGCATGGCCATACGTCACACAAGGCAACGACTGACGCAGCGTTAGCACGGGGCCGAGCGTGCATGGGGGCGCCTTTTGCTTGCCCGACGCGTCTCGCCTAGACTGCCCGACCTGTCTTCAAGTCCACCAAGGGAGTCGAATTGCATGGGTAAAGGTGACCGCAAAACCCGCCGAGGCAAGATCTATCGCGGATCTTTCGGCAAGTCTCGTCCGAAGGATCCGGCCAAGCAGAGAAAAAAAGCGGCCGCCAAGAAGTAAGCTTGCAGCCACGGGAGATCGACGCCATGCGTAACCACGAGAGCAAGCATTGCACGGCCGCCGCTGTTGTCTCTTTGGAGAGTTCCGAGATAGGCCGCAACGCATTCTTGCGCAAGCGGCTCGCGTGCGGCCTGCGCGTTGACTTTGACCGGCAAGCGCTGAGGGTTATTTGATGGCAATCAATGCAAGGACAGCCTGCGCCGCAGCTTTGCTGGTCATGGCAGGACTCGCCCAAGCGGATGATTCCCCGAAGGCGGATCGTCCCTATCAGACACTGCCCTACACGCCGAGCCTCGATGTTGCATCGATGGACCGTTCCGTCGATGCCTGCGAGGATCTCTATACCTATTCCTGCGGCGGCTGGCAGAAGAACAATCCCATTCCGGCCGACGAACCTGGCTGGAGCGTGTACGGCAAGCTGCATTCCGACAACCAGCATTATCTGTGGGGCATCCTCGAGGACGCCGCGAAGGTGAGTGCCGAGCGCACTCCCACTCAGCAGAAGATCGGCGACTACTTCGCCGCCTGCATGGACGTCGATGCCATTGAAAAGGTCGGCAGTGCACCCCTCGCAGCCGACCTTGCGAGCGTCGATGCGATACAGGATAAGCGCGCGCTCGGCGCGTGGATCGGGGATTTGCAGGCGCGTACCGACAGCACCGGGATGTTCTTTGCAGCGGGGGTGGAGCAGGACGCCCGCGATGCGACTCAAGTCATCGTCGCCATTCGTGCCGGCGGACTCGGGCTTCCGGATCGGGACTATTACGTGAAGGACGATGCGCATTCAAAGGAGACGCGTGCGCGCTACCTGACACACGTTGCGAAGATGTTCGAGCTCCTGGGCGTCGACGCAGCGGCCGCGCACGTCAACGCCGCCGTGGTGTTGCGTATCGAGACTGGACTTGCCAAGGCCACACTCACTCGCGTCGAGCAGCGCGATCCGTACAAGATCTATCATCGTCAAACGCTTGCCGGGCTGCAGAAGCTGACGCCCGCGTTTGACTGGCAGGCGTACTTCAGCGCCGCGGGCTTGAAACCGCAGCCATGGCTCAATCTCGCCCAACCCGCGTTCGTCAAGGAACTCGATGCGCGCATCGCCGCCGAGAGCTTGCCGGATCTGAAGACCTATCTGCGCTGGACGCTGGTCGATGCGACCGGGAGCTATCTGGCGAAGAGCTTTGTCGACGAGGACTTTGCTTTCTACAGCGCCTATATGCGCGGCGTGCAGTCCGACGAGCCGCGTTGGAAGAAATGCGTCGCCTGGGTCGATCGCGATCTGTCCGAAGCGCTTGGCAAGGAGTTCGTGACGCGGGCGTTTCCCAGCGTGATGAAGACGAAGACGCTGCTGATGACGCAGCAGATCGAAGCGGCGATGAAAGAGCGGATCGAGCGGCTCGATTGGATGCGGCCGGCCACCAAGAAGGAGGCGCTCGAGAAGCTGGCAAAAATCCGCAACAAGATCGGCTATCCCGACGTATGGCGCGATTATTCGCAGCTCGTCATCGAGCACGGGGATTTTTTCGGCAATGTCACCAGATCGATCGCCTTCGAATCCCGGCGCCAGGCAGCGAAGGTCGGTCAGCCGGTCGACCGCGGCGAGTGGCAGATGTCGGCGCCGACGGTCAATGCCTACTACGACTGGCAGTTGAACGATGTGAATTTTCCCGCGGGCGTGCTGCTGCCGCCACTCTATGATGTGAAACTGGACGACGCGCCGAATTATGGCGACACCGCGGGCACGATCGGGCATGAGTTGACACATGCATTTGACGACCAGGGACGCCAGTACGACGGCGATGGCAACTTGCGTGACTGGTGGGGAGAGCGGGATGCGGTCAATTTCGAAAGTCGCGCGCAATGCGTCCGCAATCAGTACTCCCAGTACGTCATTGTCGATGACGTGAAGATCAACGGAGCGCTGACCTCCGGAGAGGATATCGCCGATCTTGGCGGCGAGCTTTTGGCATGGATGGCCTGGCAGGAGCAGACCCGCTCGATGCAGCTGGACGCCGCCGACGGCCTTTCGCCCGAGCAGCGTTTCTTTGTCGGCTTCGCCCAGTGGTCGTGCGCGAATGAGCGCCCGCAGAACCTGCGGAGGAACGCAATCGTCGATCCGCATTCGCCGCCGCGCGATCGGATCAACGGAGTCGTCACGAATATGCCCGAATTCGCACCGGCTTTTCACTGCAAACCCGGCCAGGCTCTGGTCAAGCCGCAGGAAAAGATGTGCAAGATCTGGTGAGGAGACTGCGGCGCGTACGCGCCCGACAGTACTGATCGAGCGGGAGTGAGGGTAATGTCAAAGATGCTCGCGCTGTGCGGCGCCCTGGCATTGGCGGCAGTTGGCGCTGCCGATGCGCGACCCTTCACGGCCACGGATCTCGCGCGCCAGGAGCGCGTTTCCGATCCCCGCATCTCACCCGATGGCCGCTTCGTTGCCTACAACGTCCGCTCCACTGACTGGGAGGGCAATCGCGGCGTCAACGCACTATGGGTACTGGAGCGCGCCCAAGCCGGCGCGCCGCCGCGTCTGATCCGCGACCAGGAAAAAGCTGCCACATCGCCAAGGTGGTCGGCTGACGGCCAGTGGCTCTATTTTCTTTCCTCGCGTTCGGGCTCCACGCAGGTTTGGCGCACCCCTGCGAGCGGCGCCGAAACCCGGCAAGTGACCAGCCTGCCGCTCGATGTTGCCTTTTATCGTCTCGCGCCCGACGGTCGCGCCCTGGTCGTCGCCGTGAGCGTCCATCCCGACTGCGATACGCTCTCTTGCAGCAAGGCCAAGGACGACGCCAAGGCGAAGGAGAAAACGACGGGAGTGCTCTACGACAGCACGACCACGCGGTTTTGGGACACCTACCTCGACGGCCGCTTCGTCGAATTGTTCGCAGTCAAACTCGGCGGGGACACGCCGCCAACCGACGGCGTGGCGCTGACGCGCGGCTACCAGGCCGACATCGTCACCAAGCCCGAGGGCAACGACTCCTCGTTCGTGATCAGCCACGATGGCGCGTCGGTGTTCTTCGCTGCCGCTGCATCCGGCTCCTCACAGGGAATGGGTCCCTTGCGCAGCCTTTATGCTGTACCGCTGGATGCGAGCACAGCGCCCCGCCGGCTTGATCCTGCCGCGCAAACCTCCGACGGTGAACTGGCTCTGGCGCCCGATGGATCGCGGCTGGCTTATCTTTCTACCAAAGGGTCGGTATTCACCGCGCCGCGAGCCCGCGTGATGATCCGCGAGCTGGCCACCGGCACGACGCACGAGCTCGCTCCGGCATTCGATCGCTCGCCATCGGCGCTCGCCTGGTCGGCCGACTCGGGCACCCTCTACGCCGTCGCTGAAGATTTAGGGCAAAACCGCATCTTCGCGCTCAATGCGGCGACGGGCGCAGTCAAGCCGCTGACCGGGGATGGTCACGTCGCGAGCGTTGATGTGGCGAAGGGCGTAGTCGTCTACAGCCGCGATGCGCTGGATTCGCCGGCGCAGATCTTTGAGCTTCGCGGCGGCGGCGCGCGAGCGCTCACGCACGTCGGCGCGGACAGCATGGCGCAAACTCCCTTCTCGGCGTTTGAGCAGTTTGAATTCACGGGCTGGAACGGCGAGAGCGTGCACGGCTACGTGGTCAAGCCGGCGGATTATCAGGCGGGGCGTAAATATCCGGTGGCGTTTCTGATCCATGGCGGCCCGCACGGCTCCTTCGGCAACGCCTGGAGCTATCGCTGGAACCCACAGGTCTGGGCGGGCATGGGTTACGCCGCGGTCATGATCGATTTCCACGGCTCGAGCGGCTATGGCGAGGCGTTTGCCAAGTCCATTGTCGGCCACTGGGGCGATCGACCGCTCGAGGATCTGCAAAAAGGTTGGGCCTACGCTCTGGGGCGCTACAGCTTCCTGGACGGCGATCACGCCTGCGCATTGGGCGGCTCATACGGCGGCTACATGGTCGCCTGGATCGCCGGAAACTGGACCCAGCCTTGGAAGTGCCTCGTCAACCACGACGGCGTGTTTGACATCCGGCTGATGTCCTACTCCACCGACATTCCCGGCTTCCAGCAGGCGCAGAATGAGACTCCGACCTGGGAAAAACCTGAAGAGGTGGAGCGTTTCAATCCCATCGACCATGTTGCCGAGTGGCGCGTGCCGATGCTGGTCGTGCACAGCGGGCGCGATGACCGGGTGCCGCTCGATCAGGGCATGGGCGCCTATGGCGCCGCACAGCTGCGGCATGTTCCGAGCGAGCTGCTGTATTTTCCTGATGAAAACCACTGGGTCCTGAAGCCGCAAAACTCGGTCGAGTGGTATGCGACCGTGCAGGCGTGGATGAAGCGGTGGCTGGAAGCTGGCTGACGAGCCGCCGAACGGCGCGCGGAGGAAGTTTGCAGCCGGGAGTGGCCCTACGGCACGCCTTCCATGGCATCCGCAACAGCCGGCTGCGCCGGCGAGTTGCGTGACGGCGCCTGTTTGTGCCAGCCTGAAAAAAGAACTTCTAGGGAGTGCCGCTATGCGCGATCACGAGCTGTCAACAAGAAATCTTTCCCGCGCCCAGGTGCTGGCAGCGCTCGCGATGGTGGCGATTTTCGGTTCGGCGCTTGCGTTGAACGCGCTCCCGGGAAAGAAGCCTGGTCTATGGGTGTCGAGCAAGCTCATCCGCTTCAATATGGCTGGCAAGCCACCGGATCCAGAAAATACGCCGACAGTGGACGCCATGTGCACCGACGCCTCGACGGATGCCATTGAGGCAAAGCTTTTGGCCGGTGGTGCTGGCTCATGCGGGCTCCATATTGAAGGTTCCGGCACTACGTACACGATTTCTGGAACCTGTCCGGACCCGATGGGCGGCACGGGTCAGATGGTCACGCACGGAAAGATCGTGTGGAACAGCGAAACCGAGATACATATGGAATCGCAGAGCACATCGCCGCATATGTCCGGTAGTGTGGTTGCGGATGCCAAATGGGTGGGTGCATGCCCCGCCGGCGTCATGCCCGGGGATCAAGGCACCTTCGTAAACGGCGTATTTAAGAAGACCGGCAGTATCAAAGACGTCCTGTCCAAGGCCCGATGATTTATCAAACGGACGGCGTCCAGGGCCTGTGCTCGGGTTCCGCGGGTGTCGCGCGCCGGCAGCAGTCCACCGTGCTTCTGGCTAGCCGCCCGCGCGCTTCACGGTCCAGCCCCGGCGCGTGAGTTCCGACAACAGGGTGTCGCGATGATCGCCCTGGATCTCAATACGATTCTCATCCACAGTCCCGCCCGATCCACAACGTTTTTTGAGCTGGGTGGCAAGCGCCTCCAGCTGCGCGGTCGCAAGTCCGAGTCCGCTGATCACGGTGACTGCCTTGCCCTTGCGTCCTTGGGTCTCGCGGCTCACCCTGACGATGCCGTCCCCCACTTTTCCGGGGGTCTCGTTGCGGCACACGCATTCGCCCACCGCCCGCAGGCAATTCGGGCAGCACCTGCCGATGTCCGTTGAACAGACGATGCGATCTTTGCCTGTCATTGCTGCGTTGCCTTGCGACGACGGGCGGTATGAGCCGCCAATTCACCGTTGGTAATTGATTGAAGTCTAATTACGATGTCGTGACTTTTCGAGTGTCGATCTGCCGCTCTACTCTGAGGCGTAGCCATGCAATTGCTCATCGCGATCCTGCTTTTCGCGTCAACGGCCGTCGTCGCGCAGAACTATCCGGCGCCCACCGAACGCGACGTCGCATTCAAGAATTTCAAATTCACCTCCGGCGAGCCGCTGCCGGAACTGCGCATCCATTACCGCACGCTGGGTGAGCAGCGGCGCGACGCCAAGGGAATCGTGCGCAATGCGG
>PLIX01000013.1 GCA_003140135.1 Gammaproteobacteria bacterium | reverse complement strand
GACGAGGCGGTGGCGCCTGCACTCACAATAGAGTCGCTCGCCGTCGTACCGATCGCGGTCGCCGTGGCCGCCGCTGCGCCCGGCGTCGTCCCGTAGCCACCGGGCGCGCTGGCAAGGGCGGTCGCGATGTACGGAGACTTCAACTGTGTAATCGCGGTCGCCGACCCGCCCGTGCCGCTACTGACAGTGCCACCGGAGGCGGTGGTGCTTCCAGTGACGTACGGAGTACCGCTCGCGGTCGAGGTGAGGTAGAGCTCCGCCGTACCATTGCCTGCCTTACCCGCCGTGCCAGAGGTTGTACCGCCGCCATTGCCGGCCGTGGCGTAGACGTTTGCGTTGATGTACGCCGCGGACGCATCGGAATACGCGGTGGTGCTGGTGCCTAAGTCGGACGTGGCAGCGCCGCCATTGCCGGCCGTTTCGCTCGCCGAATTGCCGCCCGCGCCACCGTTGGCGGTCTGGGTCAGATACAGATCGCCCGTCGTGGTGCCCGACACGACATTCGTCATAGAGGACGCGGTTCCCGCCCCACCATTTGCCCCCGAGTAGCCAGCGCCGCCCGTACCAGCGGTCCGTGTCGCCGTGGCTTGAGTCGTACCACCGGTTGAGGTCGCTTTCGCCGTTCCTGCGGCGGCGCCGCCGGCGCCACCCGTGCTGCCGCTGCCGTAGGCATAACCGCCCGCACCACCCGTGACGCTGATGGTGGCCTGCGCGCCATTGTCGCCGCTCGCTGTCGCCACACTGGTGGCGGTTCCTTCGCCACCGGCGCCGCCGGAGCCGGATGAGGTATTAACGCCACCCGCGCCCCCACGGCCGGTGGCGGAGACAGTCACGCCGCTGGCCGTACTCGTGCCGGTGAGTGTCGACGTGCCCGTACGTCCTACAATCCCGGCCGAGCTGCCGCCACTGGACCCGCCGCTGCCGCCGGTGGCTGTGCCGTTCAGATTCAGGGAGCCTGCGACCGTATCGACGGCGCTCACCGTTCCATTGCTCCCGGCGCCGGCAGTCCCGGACGTCGTAGTACCGCCGGTACCACCCTGGGCCCCGAGGCTTACCGTTACCGAACTCGCCGTGGTATTCGTATACGGAGTTCCCGTGGTCCCGAGAGTTGAGCTCGCGGCGCCACCCGCGCCGGCCGTGCCGGTGTCTGAATTTCCGCCCGTGCCGCCTGTGGCGTCCTGAGTCAAATACAGATCCCCCGTGGTGCTGCCGCTGGCAGCACCTGTCAGCGTGGACGCTGCGCCCGCGCCACCATTGGCCCCACCACTGCCACTGCCACCCGCGCCTCCGGTCTGNNTCGCCGTGGCCTTTGCGGCGCCGCCGGCGCCGCCGCTCTTTCCACTGCCATAGCCGGAGCCGCCCGAGCCCCCGATGGCAGTTGAGCTAATATCCAGGTTGCCCGCGCTACTGCTGCCGGTGAGGGTCGAGGTGGCCGCACTTCCCGCAACGCCGCTCCCACTGTTACTACTGTAACCGCCGCTGCCGCCGTATGCCGTGCCGGTCAAATTCAGCGAACCTGTCGTCGTGACAACACCGTTGACCGTGCCGGCGCCGCCGCTCGCGGCGGTCCCGGAATTCGTATAACCGCCGGTGCCACCTTGGGCCTGCAGGGTCACATTCAACAAACCGGCCGTGCTATTCGTGTACGGAGTGCCTGTGGTTCCGAGAGTTGAGCTTGCCGCGCCACCCACGCCGGCCGTAAATGTGGCCGAACCGCCTCCCGTACCGCCGGTGGCATATTGACTCAAATACAGGGTGCCTGCCGTATTGCCGGTCGCGGCATTCGTAACTGTTGACACCGCTCCCGCGCCGCCTTTGGCCCCAGAGTAACCGAAGCCACCCTGGCCGCCCAACTCCGAGACCGAGGCTTCGGCCGTGCCGCTACTGGCGATGGCCGTCGCATCGCTTCCCTTAGCTGCGCCGCCCGCGCCGCCGGTGAAGCCGGTGCCATAGGAGCTGCCGCCGGTACCGCCCTGCGCGGTGCTGGCTGCTGCTGCCGCGTCGGCACCGCTCACGGCTGCGACCGAAGTCGCGGTTGCCGCGCCACCCGCGGCGCCGGATCCGGAGACACCGGAATTATTGTAGCCGCCGTTACCGCCGTCAGCCGACGCACTAACGCTCGAGTTGCTGGCGGTACTCGCGCCTGTGAGTGTCGACGTGGCCGCGCTCCCCGCAGCGCCGTTCGACGTGCCGTTAGAAGGACCGCCGGCACCGCCGTAGGCATAGCCACTAAGACTCAAAGAACCCGCACTGGTGATCACACTATTCACCGTACCAGCACCGCCGGCGGCGGCGGTCCCTGTGGTCGTGCTGCCGCCTCCTCCGCCCTGGGCCCGCAGCACGACGCTTAGTGAATTCGCCAAGGTGTTGGTGAGATTCAACGTCGAGGTCGCCCCGCCGCCCGCGCCGGCCGTGCTGGTGGCCGACGTGCCGCCCGTGCCACCGTAGGCGCTCTCAGTCAAGTACAGCGCGCCCGTGGTGCTGCCGCCGACGGCATCCGTCAGCGTAGACGCGGCGCCCGCGCCACCTTTGGCTCCGGAACCGCCAGTGCCACCGCTGCCGCCGGTCTGGGTAACCGTCGCCTGTGCTGTGCCGCTCGAGGAGTTTGCAGTCGCCGTAGCCTTGGCAGTACCGCCGGCGCCACTACTCGTGCCGCTGCCAGTGCCGCTGCCACCGTTGCCGCCCGTGGCGGAGGCGCCGACGTTTGAGCTCGTGGCGCCCGTGCCGGTCAATGTCGATGTGGCTGCTGCCCCAGTAGTGCCACTCGAGGTGCCGGTGCTGTAACCGCCGGCGCCGCCGTCGGCAGTACCACTCAATGTCAGCGCACCTACGCTCGTCACGACACCACTGACCGTGCCGGTGCCGCCTAAAGCCGCAGTCCCGGAAGTCGTAGTGCCACCCGCACCACCCTGGGCGGCAAGGCTTACGTTCAACGTACTGGCCGCGGTATCGGCGTACGGGGTGGCAGTCGTTCCCAGCGTCGAGCTCGCAGCGCCGCCCGCGCCGGCGGTAGATGTAGACGAACCGCCGCCCGCACCGCCGGTGGCATTTTGCGTCAGATCCAGCGTGCCGGTCGTACCGCCGCTGACCGCATTCGTTAGGGTAGACGCCGCACCTGCGCCGCCTTTGGCCCCGGTGTAGCCATAGCCGCCGGAGCCCCCAGTTTGGTAAACACCAGCCTGGGTCGTGCCGCTGCCCGAAGTTGCCGTTGCCGTGCTCCCGGTGACCGTGCCGCCGGCGCCCCCGCTGCTGCCGGTGCCATAGCCAGCGCCGCCCGAACCGCCCGTCGCGTAGCTGTTGCTGGTTGCACTGTTGGCAGCCGTCGCCGTCGACGACGTAGCCGAACCGGTCGTGTTACCGCCGACGCCGCCGGAGGCGCCTGTCCCACCCGCACCCGGCTGGCCGGCATTTCCGCCGTCGCCGCCATCTGCGGTAGCCGTTGCGGTGGCACTGCCGGAAGGGGGCGCGGTCTCCCCCACCGTGGCCGAGACACTGCCGCCCGCGCCGCCGGCGCCGGCGTCACCACCTGGCGAATAGCCATTTCCACCAGTACCCCCGTTGCCACCGGTCGCACTGGCCGTATTGCTGGAAGCCGTCGGGGTGCTCGTCGTGATACTTCCAGATTGTCCCGCAGTACCGGCGGTACCGTTCGGCGTCCCCGACGTGCCATTGATGCCAGGGTTGCCGTTAGTGCCGGTGAAGGTTTGGGCAAAGGCTTGAGTTGTGGCAAGGGCCAGCACTATGGGGAGGGAGCAGTGCCACGCCGCTCTCACCGCATCCCTAAAAATCCTGTTTGCGCGTCCGACCGATGTGCAGGAGCTCTGATTATGCCGATCACCCATGACGCATTCCCCTATGCAATGTTTAGATCAAGACGCAGCAGTCCAGTTGTCGTCAAAATCTGAGCGCGCCACTGGGTCGAGGTAAATAAGCAGACGTGCTGACCCAGACTGCCACCGATCGGTAGGTTCGTCTTAGCAACTGGCACATCATGAAAACAGCCGCGCACGTCGGCGCGGACGCGCAAGTGGATTGGTTCGTCGTTGACGAGCACCGCCTGCACGCAAAATGCCGGCATTCTTCGGTTTTGCTTAGGTTGCCAAACACCAGGCACCGTGCTCATTATAATTTACAACGAAGCGCCCTCGATGAAGAGTCGGGACGCCTTCCCCGTTATTTTTACAATTTCAGTCCAAGAGCCGCGAAGACTATGCAACGCATAAGTCAATAGTTGTTGATTAGACATAATTTTAGATTAAATTACCAGCCGGCAACTGCGAAATTACGGACGCATATTTGCGTTGTACAAACGCCATCGCGCTGTCATTGAAATCTGCGCCTACGACTCATTTAGAACGCGAAGCAGTCTCGACGTGCGCCATCGGGCGGCACGCCCCCGGGGAGCGCCAGCTGATACGGGGCCGTACTCCGGTTAGAGCGTCAGCGCAATCTGCGCATGAATCCCGTGATCTTGCCAGCTGCCGTGCTCCGTGCTGACGAAGGCCGGATGGATGAGCGGCACCCCGTACGCCAGATCGGCCTGAACATGCGGCCATTTCAGGCGGAATGTCAGGCCGTACGATGAAAACGTGTCGGTAGCTTCGCCCACATCATGTCCCGCCGCCCAGTCGAAGAATGTTCCCAGGGTCACGCCCGGATGCAGCGAAGTTCCCGCCCGGAGCGCAAGCCAACGAAGGTCGACATTAATATTCGTGACGTTGGAGGCGAGGAACTCATCCTCGCGAAAGCCGCGCACCGAGTTGATGCCGCCGATTTCCAGCGCGTGCAGGTCGGAGATCCGTGCGTCGGTGCGCTGGATGACCGCACGCGATTCCAACTCGAAGGGCGCAGGAGAGAACTCCCATAAGTCATGCACTTGGGCCGTCCAGACGAAATATTTTTGATCCGGCAGCGAATCGGACACCGGGCCCGACGGATAATCGAGCAGATCAGCGTGCAGCAGTGTGAGGTGCGCATCAAAGTATTGGTGCTCGGATCGGTAGCTATAACCCGGAATCAGGCGCGCTGTCAGCGAGCGTGTGGCGCCCTCGTTCAGGCCCGGCACGAATAAGGACAGTTCATTACCGAGCGTCGACTCCTCCTCGTGGGCGAGGCTTGCGCTCAGGTTGAATTGCTGACGCAGCGAATTCCACAAGGGCTGGGTCAGCTTGAATTCCTGGCGGTCGATCGTGGTGCGTAGATCAAGCGCCGACAGCGGCTCTTCGGTGACCACGGTGTTGATTCGCGCTGCCGATAGCGCAACGAGACTGCCGTAATGATTGAAGGGCAGCTGCCACCCGAGGCCAAAACCGACACCGCCGGATGATTCGAGCGGACCGGACAGATCGGCATCGACCACATCGCCAAGGCCCGTCAAGTCGTGCGCCTCGGCACTGATGTCGTAGGCTTTTTCTCCAATCGCGGGCGGGCGATAATTGTTCACCGCGACCGACAGGGTATAGGGCCGGGCTCGCTCCACGTCCACATCCAGTATCGCCTCTCCAGGTTCCGCGCCCGACTCGATGCGCGAATTCACATGAGCGAACAGCGGGTCGTCCGACAACTGTTGCAAGCGCTCGCGCAGCACATCCGAATTCAATATCTCGTTGTCCTGCCCGCGCAGCCGATCGACGACGTAAGATGAGCGCAAGCCGTTCAGGCCGTGCACGTGGATTTCCTTGATCCGCCCTTCGATCACGAGGAAGCTCAGTACACCGTCGTGGTACGGCGCAGCCGGATCCAGAACCACGCCGGAGTTGATGTAACCGTGGTCGGTGTACCGATGCGTCAGCGCGTTGCGCAGTTCCTCGATGCCAGCATCGCTCAGATCGCGACCCAAGTACGGCGCTGCGACCGCCTGCAAGGCGTCCAGGTGCAACGCGCGATTGCCACGAAATGCGATCCGCTCGACGCGCACGGGATTTGAATTCGGCTTATCGGCGCCCGGGCTCGCAATTACGGGTAACTTGGTTTCCGGAGGGGGCGCGTCGGGGTGCGCCGCCCGTGCGACGCTCGCGTGAAGCACCACTGCCGCGCAAAGGCAACACAAAATACGGATCATCGGCACGCGAAGAATGCACGGCGATCGACGTCATGGTCCTGTCGCATCGCAACGTGGATAGTTATCTGAAGAGCAGATGGTACGCGCGAGTATTAATGATCAAGAGCATTTTTGATTTGCTCAACAAAACAATTCGCAAGCGGATCGTTGCGATCAATAGACCCTCAAATCGTCCTCGGCCTCGTCTTGGTTACCGACGAGCCGTTTAGTGTCGACGTCCGCGAATGTTTATCTGAGATCTTTCTGATTTTAAGTTCAAACCGAGAGCGCGTTACTGCAGTCTGGAGCATTTTGGCGAGGACTTCTCGGCGGAACACGTAGCTCCTTATTCGGATCGCCTGTTCACTGCGACTGACGTGACCGGATGCGACAAGTATCGACTTGATCAGTATGTTGACGTTGGGCAGCATCAATCCCGGCGATATATTCGATCAAATAGGCTGCCGCCGTTTTTCAAATCCACACCAGGGCGAATGACCTCCCCAGTAATGCAGTCGGAGCGCTCGACGGTTCGCTGATCAGAGCTCCTAGACGGAAGGCGAAGGACCAATTGCAGGCCTTGTTCAACTAAGGACGAAAGCGTCACGCCGCGCCGCTCGGCCTCCTGCCAGGCTCGCTGCAACAGGCGATCATCAAGGCGGACCGTTCTTCTCATCCGTTGAGCATATCCGCCGCAAGTCGGTATATCAAAATTGTCGAAAACCCTTTGCCAGCAAAAGGCTCGGCGTAAACCGATGAGGCCCTTATGTAGCAAACGACCGAACATCACAGTACGCCGCTGCGGGATTGTTGCGCTGCAAGCGCGACTTTTTGGTTCTGATTCTGACTGTCCAAGTAATGCCAGGCTGCACTGATCGCAATTCATTGCGATCGAAAGCTCACAGCCGCTAAAGTGTGCTAGTTCGCGCGTCGATTTGCAGTATGATTTGGTCCTGGGGCGCTAATTTGCTGCGGAGCGGTAAGTCTTTGATTTTAAAAGGGCGCCCGTAGCTCAGGCGGATAGAGCATCGGCCTTCTAAGCCGAGGGTCGCAGGTTCGAGTCCTGCCGGGCGCGCCAGTCGCGCGAGTTAGACGATGGTGGACGTAGCTCAGTTGGTAGAGCCCCGGGTTGTGGTCCCGGTTGTCGTGGGTTCGATCCCCATCGTCCACCCCACCTTTGGGTGTTGGGAAATGCAAGCTCGGGCCGTTAGCTCAGTTGGTAGAGCAGGAGACTCTTAATCTCTTTGTCGTAGGTTCGATCCCTACACGGCCCACCATTAAGATCATGGACGCTCCCGATGCGGCCCGGCGCCCAATTGCGGACCAATTAACGAGCATCGCGCCGTCGAGAAGGAAGTACTTGACAGACGTTTGTCAGCCACGCCTCGCTGGGTCTATAACTGGGGCAACATTTTGGAGGGGTCCAATATTTTGGAGGGGTCATCAGCTAGAACGACGCAACTGAAGAAAGTGCAGGCAGCGACCGTGCCCTGCGATGGATCAGATGGCCACGGCAGCCGATGGAAGAGCAGCGAGTTTGCGATCCGGACCGGCCTGACGACGATCAGCTCACCGCAATCGCAGGATCACTCACGCTGTGAATTCCTGTCTCGAGCCGGCCGGCGAATCTGCACGCCCAAGTTTGGGTGGTCGCTGTAAAGTCATACCAGTGGCCGCTCTCGATCAGGAGCCACCGGTGCGTCGCGGGCCGGCCGGGTGCGAGGGTGAGTTTCCATGGGCCATCCGCGCGGTGCGCATTGGCTCTGATGGTCAGTGCGAGCGTCTTAGGACTCGTGACTGCCAATTCAATCATGTGGCGATGTACATCGTAGTTCAATCGAGTCTGCGGTTCGGCCGCTTCGGTGCGGGCGCCCTGGAACTCGCGTAAAAATCCGTTTGGACCGAGAACCCACAAGTGGTATTGCTCGCCGCCGACGTCCCAGGTATCCGTGAGCTCCTTGCCCGCCTCGACCGTGTAGCGGCGCGGAATGCGCTCCAATTGCAGTTGGTCGTAGACATGGAATACGGCTCCGAGCCGGCCGGTGTTACGAAAGGTCACGCGTACTTTGTTCTGCGCCAAATCATGGCGGGCATCGGCGTGCAGTTCATAACCGAGTGCGCGCGAAGGACGCACGCCGGGCTCCTGGAACAGTGGTTCTGGCGTTCCGGGTGGGGTCGCCGTGGGCAAGCGGCTGATCATAGCGATGACGGCCGCGGAGCCGCGCGTCTTCGGCAGCCTGGGCAACGCTGTCTCGTTCGCGTGTTTGAAATCAAACGCGGAGGTCAAATCCCCGCAGATCGCGCGATGCCAGGGGCTGATGGCCGGAACCTGGATGTCAAAGCGCTTCTCGAGAAACTGCCCAACGGAGGTGTGATCAAACACCTGCGAATTGACCCAGCCGCCCTTGCTCCAGGGCGAGATGACGAGCATCGGCACGCGCGGCCCGAGCCCCCAGGGGCGCACGCTGCCGCTGGTGGTATCGGCCGGATCCAGGTATTTGCGCTGCGCATCGGAGAAGTACTCGCCGCGTAGATCGAGCGTGGAATCCCCGGCGATCGTGCCGTCGAGGTTGTAGGACGCCGGCGCAGGCGGCGGAACATGGTCAAACTGCCCGTCATTTTCGTCAAATGTCAGAAAGAAAACCGTTCGGCCCCACACCTTTGGATTGGCCGTCAGCGCATCGAGTACGCGCGCGGTAAACTCCGCGCCCTGCAGGGGACTTGACGGCGAGGGATGTTCGGACCAGACCGGTGCGGGCAGGATCCACGTCACCTGCGGCAGGGTGTCCTCGCGCACGTGCTGCGCGAATTGTTCGAGCGACCAGTTGCGCATGCCCTTTTCGTAGACACCGGAACCGGGTTGCGCACTGCGGAAGCTCTCAAAGGCGAGCCCGCCGTGCAGAGCACCGGTCCAGTTGTCGTTGGGATCCTGGTAGATGCGCCAGGAGATTCCGGCACTCTCCAGAACATCCGGAATCGTCGGCCATTGGAATGCGGATCCGACATAGTTGTAACCGGGTTGCGGCAGTGCGCCCCGCACCCAGCAGCGCAGATTGTCCGGTTCAGAATCCGCATCCGTGCAGTTCTCCCCGCGCGCCCGCAGCTGCGGATTAAAGTTGGAACCTGACCAGAAGACGATCCGGTTGGGATCCGTCCCCGTGGTGAGCGAGCAGTGGTAGGCATCGCAGATCGTAAACGCTTCGGCCAGCGCGAACTGGAAGGGCAGGTCGCGGCGCCGGTAGTAACCCATGGAATCCGGCGTCTTGAACTTCGGCCAGAAGCCGAACTTGCCTTGATTCCAGGCGGCTTGAGCGTCTGCGAAGGAGTGCGGCGTGCTCGGAACGCGCCACGCGCTCGTCCTTTTGGTGTCCAAATGATACGGTGGAACGACCCGCAGGCCGTCCGACTGGCGCCACACCGGCTCGCCGCTGGCGAGTGTGATGGGGTGGCGATCGCCAAACCCGCGCACGCCGCGAAGCGTCCCGAAATAGTGATCGAACGAGCGATTCTCCTGCATCAGAATGACCACGTGCTGAACATCCTGGATCGTCCCCGTGACCATCGAGGCCGGGATCGCAAGAGCCCTGCGGATGCTCGGCGGCAGGAGCGCAAGCGCCGCACTGGCGGCGGACGCCTGCAGTGAGAGTCTCAAGAATTCCCGACGGGTGCGTAACTCCATAGGCCGCTACTCGCGAAGCCCGGCCAATCGGTCGGCCACTGCCGCCTCATCGAAAGATGCGCTCGGGCGAACCGTGTGCGCGTGGAGGATCAGTCGTGCCAGGGCCGCTCTCCTTCGTCTCCTCGGGCTTCGTTCGGCAGTGCGTTCACGGTGAACACGCAGCTTTATAGACGACCCCGTCTTCATGACAAAGCTGAAGCGTTTGCGGTGCAATGATGGCGGCGCGAGGAACAGTGCGCCGGGCTATTCGTTAATCGCGCAGTGTCTTGAGGAGAAAACCTATGCGTATGTCGTTATTTCAAACCCGAGGCGCGCTGCAGCACACGCTGCTCGGCATCGTGGTCGCCATTTCGCTGGGCGGATGCGTGGCCACCGTGCGCGCGCCGGGCCCGGCTTATTACGGCGTCGAAGTCGACGTCGCGCCTCCCCCGCCGCGCGTGGTCGAGTTCCCGGCGCCTCGCGTGGGGTTCGTCTGGGCGCCGGGCTATTGGAATTGGAACGGGCATGAGCACGTCTGGGCCGAGGGGCGCTGGATGCCCGAGCGCGCTGGCTACCGCTGGTCGGCCGACCACTGGGAGCAACACAACGGACGGTGGCGGTTCGCCAAAGGCCACTGGGAGCGCTGATGTCAAATGACGCGCGATGCCTATCGCGCGTCACTCCCCGGGGGGCAGTTCGTCATGGAACGGCAAGAGCTCCAGGAACCCGTTCGTCCTGTCAGTCAGGACGTAGGTCGTGTTCTGCCCATCCACGATTGTCAGCGGTATGGGCCCGAGAATGATGGCGTCCGTGCCGGTATTGGCGAAGTAAACATCATAGGTGCCCGGCAACACTTGCAAGTATGGGGTCGAGGACTTGAAGGCGATAGCTGAATAGTTGGGCGGCGGTCGATTGGAGTTGTCCGCATCGATGTTGAATACGATACTCGGGGGGTTCAAATAGATGTCCACCGCGGGACCGTACTGGAGCGTCGAGGCCGCATTCAGGAACCTGAATTCCCCCTGCGTGGGCACGCTGCGCCGGTCGTCCTGCAGGACGACGCCGGCGATGTATTGCAGCGGGCCGACGGCGTATTCCGTGTAGCTCTGATCGGCCGCGGAGGCAAACGAGACTAGGAAGCTCGGATGGCCCGGGGTGGTCACCGGCGTCGCGATCGTGCCGGCGACGCCCGCGTTCACATCGCCGTAGCCGGATTTGTCACCGGGCCCGATATTGGTCGCGAGCGTAGTCGTTAAGTTCAGGCCGCCCACAATGTCGTAGGCCGGGGAGTCTGCGGTCACGTTCGCAAAGGCAAGCTCAGCGTCATCGTTAGGATTGGCGAACTGCATGCCCGTAGCCGCCGCGCCCGTCGGACTGTCGAGCGCGTCAAGCACGATGGGGGTGGAGCCCGGTCCGATGTTGTCCGCGATGACAAATGTCAGGCGATCCTGCTCGTTGACCGTCACCGTGTTCGCCGGGATCAAATCCGCGCCGGTCGTCGCATCCTTCAACTCGATCGTGACATTGACGCTCACCGTCGCCGAGAGATTCAGAAGTCCGTTGGGAATGGAGATCACCAGAGACTTCTCGCCCGTGCTCTCGCCGAAACTGAGCTCGCCGATCTCCAAGGGAGTGTTGATGCCGGCTTCCGGCGCGGTGATGAAAATCAGCACCGGAGGGCCTTTGGGGGCCGCGTGAATGACCTGATAGACGACATAGTCGGCGGGCAGGGTATTCTGCAGATCC
>PLIX01000247.1 GCA_003140135.1 Gammaproteobacteria bacterium | reverse complement strand
TTCCCGATCGCCAAGATCGCAGCGAAGCTCGCCATCGGCTACACGCTCGATGAATTGAAGAACGACATCACCGGCGGCGCCACCCCGGCCGCCTTCGAGCCGTCGATCGACTACGTCGTGACGAAGATTCCGCGTTTCACCTTCGAGAAATTCCCCGCCGCGAATGACCGCCTGACGACCCAGATGAAATCCGTCGGCGAGGTGATGGCGATCGGCCGCAGTTTTCAGGAGTCGCTGCAGAAGGCGCTGCGCGGCCTTGAGACCGGCCTCGATGGACTCGCGGAGCTGCTGCCGCTGCCGCTTTCGGAGGAGAATGCAGCGAAGCTTGAATACGAGCTGCGCTCGCCGGGCGCGGACCGACTCCTCTATACCGCCGATGCCTTCCGCGCCGGCTGGCCCATCGAGCGCGTGTATGAGCTCACCCGCATCGATCCTTGGTTTCTGGCGCAGATTGAGGATCTGATCAACGAGGAGGCGCGGGTGCGCGCGGCCGGTGCGCCCGGGCTTGATGCCGCGCGCCTGCGCGCGCTGAAGAGGAAGGGCTTCTCCGACAGCCGTCTGGCGCGACTGACGGCGCAGACCGAGGAGCGCGTGCGGCAACGCCGCCACGAGTGGGGCATACGGCCTGTGTACAAGCGCGTCGATACCTGCGCCGCGGAGTTCGCCACCTCCACCGCCTATATGTACTCAACGTATGAAGAGGAGTGCGAAGCATCCCCCACGCAGCGCCGCAAAATCATGATCCTGGGCGGCGGCCCGAACCGCATCGNNACTGCAATCCGGAGACGGTCTCAACCGACTACGACATTTCCGATCGGCTGTATTTCGAGCCCTTGACGCTGGAGGATGTGCTCGAGATTCTGGACAAGGAGAAGCCGGAGGGCGTCATCGTGCAGTTCGGCGGTCAAACTCCGCTCAAGCTATCGCGCTCGCTCGAGGCGGCGGGCGCGCCCATCATCGGCACGTCCCCCGATTCCATCGATGTCGCAGAAGACCGCGAGCGCTTTCAGATCCTGGTCAAGCAGCTCGCGCTCAAGCAGCCCGCCAACGCCAGCGCGCGCGCCGAAGAGCAGGCGGTGATAGTCGCGCGCGAGGTGGGTTACCCCTTGGTGGTGCGGCCCTCCTATGTGCTCGGCGGGCGCGCCATGGAGGTGGTATTCAATGAAGACGACCTGCGCACCTACATGAGAGCCGCCATGCGCGTCTCGAATGACAGCCCGGTGCTCCTCGACCGCTTCCTCGATGTCGCCATCGAAGTGGACGTGGATGCGGTGTGCGACGGGGAGCACGTCCTCATCGGCGGCATCATGGAGCACATCGAGCAGGCGGGCGTACACTCCGGGGACTCCGGCTGCTCGCTGCCGCCCAATAGCCTAAGCGCGGACATCCAGCAGCAGCTGCGCGAGCAGACGCGCAAGCTTGCCAGGGCGCTCAACGTGGTCGGTCTCATGAACATCCAGTTTGCAATCCAAAATGGCGTGATCCACATCCTCGAGGTCAATCCGCGCGCCTCGCGCACCGTGCCGTTCGTGTCGAAGGCGACGGGCGTGCAGCTGGCGAAGGTTGCGGCGCGCGTCATGACGGGACGCAAGCTTGCGCAAATGGGCCACCTCGAGGAGCGCGTTCCCAATTATTTCAGCGTGAAGGAAGCGGTGTTCCCGTTCGTCAAATTTCCGGAGGCGGACCCCATCCTCGGGCCGGAAATGAAGTCGACGGGCGAGGTGATGGGCACGGGCCGCACGTTCGGAGAAGCTTATGCCAAGGCGCAGGCGGCCTCGGGCGTGACCCTGCCGCGCAGCGGGGTGTGTCTTTTGAGCGTGCGCGAGCGCGACAAGCCGGGCGCGGTGCAGCTGGGAGCAAGGCTCATCGCCTATGGCTTCACCCTCGTCGCGACCGACGGGACCGCACGCGCGCTCACCGAGGCCGGCATTGCCTGCCGCAGAGTCAACAAGGTGCGCGAGGGCCGCCCGCACATTGTCGACATGATCAAGAATGACGAGATTGATTTGATCGTCAACACCACCGAAGGCAAGCAGGCCATCCGCGAGTCGAACTCGATCCGGCGCGAAGCCGTGCACCGCCTTGTGACGTACTACACGACCCTGGCGGCCGCGGTCGCAACCTGCGAGGCGCTCGATCATTTGGATGAGGTGGACGTGAACCGTCTGCAAGATCTGCATCGGGAGGGGCTGCCCGTATGAAACGGACGCCGATGACCGCGCGCGGTGCCGAGACCCTGCGGGCCGAGTTGAAGCGCCTGAAGTCCGAAGCACGGCCGCAGGTCATTCACGCGATCGCCGAGGCGCGCGCACACGGGGATTTGTCGGAGAACGCCGAATACCATGCGGCGCGCGAACAGCAGGGGTTCATCGAAGGCCGCATCAATGAGCTCGAAGCCAAGTTTGCCAACGCCGAGATTATCGATCCGAAGTCGCTGCCCGCGAGCGCCCGCGTGGTCTTCGGCGCGACGGTGGAGCTTGAAGACCAGAATGATGCGAGCCGCGTCGTCTACCAGATCGTGGGCGAGGACGAGGCGGATATCCGCGCCGGGCGCATTTCCATCACGTCGCCCATCGCGCGGGCGCTGGTGGCGAAGGAGACGGGCGACGTCGTCGATGTGGTGGCGCCCGGCGGGCGGCGCTCCTACGAGATCATCGCGGTGCGCTACGAGTGAGCGGCCGCTCGAAGAGCAGCGGCCGCTGGCTGCAGGAGCACTTCTCCGATCCCTTCGTGAAGCGCGCGAAGAGCCAGGGCTTTCGTTCGCGCGCCGTCTTCAAGCTCGAGGAAATCGACCGGCGCGAGAATCTTCTGCGTCAGGGGCAGGTGTGCCTGGACCTGGGAGCCGCACCCGGCGCCTGGAGCCAGTATGCGCAGCAGCGCGTGGGCCGGGCGGGGCGGGTCATCGCGACCGACATCCTGGAGATGGTGCCCCTCGCCGGGGTGGAATTCGTCCAGGGGGACTTTCGCGAGCCGGAGGTCTTCGATGCGCTCCTCGCCCGCTGTCCGCCGCGCAGCGTTGATGTGCTGCTGTCGGACATGGCGCCCAACTTAAGCGGCGTCGATGCGATCGACCAGCCGCGCTCGATGAATCTTTCCGAACTCGCCCTTGAATTAGCGGGCCGTGTCTTGAAGCGCGAGGGCACCGCCCTGATCAAGGTGTTTCAAGGTGTCGGCTTCGAGGAGCTGGTGCGCGGTGCGCGGCTGCAGTTTGGCACGGTTAAGCTCATGAAACCGCAGGCTTCACGCTCTCGCAGCCCTGAGCTCTATCTGCTGGCGAAGGCCTTTGTGATGGTGTAGGTTCGAATGCAAGTTGCAGTGAAAGTGCTGCTCGCGAGGTTGGTCGCTTGAACGATTTGACGAAAAATATCCTGCTGTGGGTGGTGATTGTGCTGGTGCTGCTGGCGGTGTTCAGCCGCTACATGCCCCCGGTCGGCCAGCCTGAGGAAGTGCGTTACTCGACCTTCCTGAATGATGTTAAAACGAGCCGCGTCGAATCCGTGGTTCTGCAGGGTGAGATGATTTATGGGGTCCGCAAGGACAAGACCCAGTTCAAGACATATAACCCGGAGACCGACTTCACGGCCCTGATCGGGGCGCTGGCGAAGGCCGACGTCGCCATCGAAGGCCGCCCGCCCAAACAGCCGAACTTCGTAGCTCAGCTTCTGCTCCAGCTTGCCCCGGCGCTGCTGCTCATCATGGTCTTCGTCTACATGCTGAGGCAGATGCAGGGGGCATCCGGAGGGCGGGGGGCCATGTCCTTCGGCAAGAGCCGCGCGCGCCTCCTGGGCGAGGATCAGGTGAACGTGACTTTCGCCGACGTCGCCGGGGTGGAAGAGGCGAAGCAGGAAGTCTCCGAGATCGTCGATTTTCTGAAGGACCCGGGCAAGTTCCAGAAGCTCGGCGGCAAGATCCCCAAGGGCGTCCTCATGGTGGGCTCCCCCGGCACGGGCAAGACGCTGCTCGCACGCGCCATCGCAGGTGAGGCGAAAGTGCCGTTCTTTACGATCTCAGGCTCCGACTTCGTGGAAATGTTCGTCGGNNATGTTCGAGCAGGCGAAGAAGCATGCGCCCTGCATCATTTTCATCGACGAGATCGATGCCGTGGGTCGCCACCGCGGCGCAGGCTTGGGCGGCGGGCACGACGAGCGTGAGCAGACGCTGAACCAGCTCCTCGTGGAGATGGACGGCTTCGAGGGCAATGAAGGCATCATTGTCATTGCCGCGACCAATCGCCCCGACGTGCTCGATCCGGCGCTCTTGCGCCCCGGTCGATTCGACCGGCAGGTGGTCGTGCCCTTGCCCGATGTGCGCGGGCGTGAGCAGATCCTGCGCGTGCACATGCGCCGCGTGCCGCTGGCGGATGATGTGAAGCCGGCGCTCATCGCGCGTGGCACGCCGGGATTCTCCGGCGCGGATCTGGCGAATCTTGTCAACGAGGCGGCGCTCTTTGCCGCGCGCGCCAACAAGCGCACCGTCAGCATGGATGAATTCGAGCGCGCCAAAGACAAGATCATGATGGGCGCCGAGCGGCGCTCCATGGTGATGACGGAAGCCGAGAAGCGCATGACGGCCTATCATGAGTCGGGCCACGCCATTGTGGGCATGAGCGTGCCTGAGCACGATCCGGTCTATAAGGTCACGATCATTCCGCGCGGCCGCGCGCTCGGCGTCACGCAGTTTCTCCCCGAGCAGGATCGCTACAGCCTCTCCAAGCGCCGCATCGACAGCGCCATCACGACGCTCTTCGGCGGACGCGTCGCCGAGGAGATCATCTTTGGGCCCGAGCAGGTCACGACCGGCGCCTCGAACGATATCGAGCGCGCAACCGAGCTCGCGCGCAACATGGTGACGAAGTGGGGCCTGTCCGACAAATTAGGACCGCTCACCTACACCGAGGAAACCGGCGAGGTGTTTCTCGGCCGCAGCGTCACGCAGCACAAGCAGGTCTCCGACGGCACGGCCCACGCCATCGACGAAGAGGTGCGGCGCGTCATCGAGATCAACTACACCCGCGCCAAGGAGATTCTCGACAGCAATCTCGACAAGCTGCACGCGATGGCCGCGGCGCTCGTCAAATACGAGACCATCGACGAGAATCAGCTGAAGGACATCATGGAAGGGCGGCCCCCCAAGCCGCCGAGTGATTGGGACGACAGCCTGTCCAATCCGCCGCCGAAGACCCCCGTGGAAGGCGGTCAGCCGGGCAGCGTGGTCGGCTCGCCCGCTTAAGGCACGTACAGGCGCGAGCCCCTTGTCCGCGTTCCTGCAGTGCGGGGCGAAGCGGCTCGATCTGTCGCGCGCCGTCGTCATGGGCGTGCTCAATGTCACGCCGGATTCCTTTTCCGATGGCGGGCGCTTCCTCGCCCCTGCGGCCGCCTGCGAGCAGGCGCTGCGCATGATCGATGCGGGAGCCGCCATCATTGACATCGGCGGTGAATCCACCCGACCCGGCGCGGAACCTGTGCCGCTGGCAGAGGAGCTGCGCCGCGTGATGCCCGTGATCGAGCGGCTCGGCGGCTCGAGCGCCGTCATCTCGATCGACACCAGCAAGCCCGAGGTCATGCGCGCCGCCGCAGAAGCGGGTGCGGGCCTCATCAACGACGTGCGCGCCCTTAAGGAGGCTGGGGCTCTGGAGGCCGTGCTCGAGAGCGGCTGCGCGGTGTGCCTCATGCACATGCAAGGCGAACCGCGCACCATGCAGGTCGCCCCGCACTACGCCGACGTCGTGAAGGAGGTCAAGGCATTCCTGAGCGCGCGCGCACACACTTGTGAGGCGGCAGGGGTCGCCCGGGAGCGGATCGTCATCGATCCGGGCTTCGGCTTCGGCAAGACCCAGGCGCACAATCTTGAGCTCCTGCGGCGGCTCGATGAGCTCACCGGTGCTCCGTGGCCGCTCGCCGTGGGCCTGTCGAGGAAGTCGCTGCTGGGGAGCATCCTCGGGCGGCGCGACGGCGACCGGCTGGCCGGCAGTGTGGCGCTCGCGGTGATGGCGGTATTACGGGACGCGCGCATCATCAGAGCGCACGATGTGGCCGCAACGGTGGATGCGTTGCAGGCGGTGGCTGCGGTCGCCCTCGGCGCTGCGGCGCAAGGGACGGAGGCAAAGGAAATTGGGACGTAAATATTTTGGCACTGACGGCGTGCGTGGCCGCGTGGGCGAGCACCCGATGACGGTGGATTTCGCCTTGAATCTTGCGAGCGCGGCGGCGCGCGTGCTCGCGCCCGACGGCGGCACCGTGCTCATCGGCAAGGACACGCGCCTCTCGGGTTACATGTTCGAGTCCGCGCTCGAGGCGGGCTTCGTCGCCGCGGGCGTCAACGCGATGCTCATCGGCCCGCTGCCCACTCCCGGGGTTGCGTACATGACGCGCCGCTTCGAGTGCGACTTCGGCGCGGTCATCAGCGCCTCGCACAATCTCTACGATGACAACGGCATCAAGTTCTTTGACTCCACCGGCGCCAAACTTTCCGACGATCTGGAAGAGCGCATCGAGCTTGAGATTGAACAGGGACCGGTGACGCGCGCCTCGCGCAACCTCGGTCGCGCCACGCGCGTCGACCGCTCGCGCACCTACTATCAGGAGTTTTGCACCTCGACCCTGCCGCCCGGCATGGACTTGTCGGGGCTCAAGATCGTCATTGATTGCGCCAACGGCGCCGCCT
>PLIX01000252.1 GCA_003140135.1 Gammaproteobacteria bacterium | reverse complement strand
TATCTGATCAGCGGTTTTCGCTGGAGCTTCTATGAGACCTCGGATGTCAGCGTGGGTGTGAGTTTGGCAATGACACTCGGGTTCTTTGCGACTTGCCTCGCCCTGGTCGCGTGGATATTCAAAACGGGATATCGGCTGAAAAGCTGAACCTGCGCAGTCGATGAACAAGCACGTCAGAATCGATTTTGTCTCCGATGTCTGCTGTCCCTGGTGCGTCATAGGCCTGAAATCGCTCGAAGCGGCGCTGCGCCGCGTCGGCGGCGAGGTTACTGCGGAGATGCATTTCCAGCCCTTTGAGCTCAATCCGCAGATGGGCGCCGCTGGCGAAGACATCGCCGAGCACCTGCAGCAACAGTACGGCGGCGCCCCTGGGCAGTTCGAGCGCAGTCGCGAAGGCGCTGCGTGTGCGCGGCGAGGAACTCGGGTTCGACTTCCAGCTGGGCAAGCGCGAGCGGATTTACAACACGTTTGATGCCCACAGATTGCTGCATTGGGCCGGGCTTGAGGACCGACAGCAGGCTCTGCAGGAAGCACTTTTTACCGCGTACTTCTCGGCGGGCAAAAATCCCAGCGATCACGAGGTCCTCGCGAACATCGCAGCCGACGTCGGTTTGGACCGTGCGCGGGCGCAGCAAATCCTTGCATCCGCGGAGTACGCAAAGGAGGTCCGCGAGCGCGAGCGCTTCTACCTCGAGCAGGGCATTCATGCTGTGCCGGCCGTAATATTCAACGAGCGGCATCTCATCCAGGGCGGTCAGCCGGTCGATGTATTCGAGCGCGCTATTAGACAGATTGCGGCGGTTTGATTCGTAATGTGAGAAACTCGCATTGACTTCGGCTTTGGGGCCGTGATGAGACTCACTCCCGGCAGTGCAGCAGGCGGCCTATACTTCCATGATGCGAACTTGCCAAAGGCGGTACCGGCGGTGAACTGGAAGCGAGGATTTCTGCGCCTGGCAGTGAGCGCCTGCGCTGTTGCGTTCTCTCCTGTGTTTGCTTCCAGCAGCAGTTCGAGCACCAGTGCCGTTCCCGCGACGACCCCGCCGACGTTGCATGCTGCGGCCGCGCATGTCCGCAAGGCGATGGCGGACGAGCCTGATCTGCGTTCAAGTTCGGTATTCATTCTGGATGCGACGCACTCGTCGGTCTTGTATTCCCGCCACGCAGATGTTGCGCTGCCGATCGCGTCGATTACCAAGCTCATGACGGCGCTCGTGGTGCTGCAATCCGGGCAGTCACTCGATGAGCCCATCGAGATCACCCGCGAGGATGTTTCTGCGGGCAAGGGGGTGTATTCGCGCCTCGCGTTTGGTACGACGTTGCCGCGCGGAGACCTGCTGCATCTTGCGCTCATGTCATCTGAAAATCGCGCGGCGCACGCCTTGGGGCGCCACTATCCTGGAGGCATCACGGCGTTCGTGCAGGCGATGAATGCGCAGGCGGTGGCGCTTGGCATGACCCATACGCGCTTCGTCGATCCGGCGGGATTATCAAGCGAGAATGTCGCAAGCCCAGAGGACCTCTCAAAGCTTGTGATGGCGGCCTCGCAAAACGCTGTCATCCGCGAGTACTCCACCGACACAGGTTATGCAGTCCGCGCCGGCCGTCGGATGCTGGATTTCCGCAACACGGATTCACTGGTATCGAATCCGACTTGGAACATCATCGTGCAGAAGACGGGTTATATCAGCGAAGCCGGCAAATGCCTCGTTATGCAGGCGATCATCGAGGGGCGCACCGTCGTCATCGTGCTGCTCGACTCCTTCGGCAAATACACCCGTGTCGCCGATGCGAAGCGAATTAAGAAGTGGATGGAATGGCGCCTGAGCGCGGGCCTGGCCCGCGAGAGTTAGTGCCGGCGCCTTAGGTGGTCGCCGATCCCGCGACGACTTGCGCATCGCCTCTGTGAAATTGAGGTGCCGCTCGCGCTCCGGGTGCAGCCGGAACTCTTGCGATCGCAGAGAATCTCGCCGCCGCGAAGATGGCGAGAATTTTCCTCGGCAAAGGCCGCAGCTCGGCGGCCTTCACGCCTTTAATAACCCTCGCTCGTGGTCTTTCCTTGCTTGCAGTTCTTGACGAAGCTCGTCCTGTCGTCGCCGGTCAACTGCTTGGCGGAGGCCTGCTGGTGGCATGCGTCCGAAATGGACTGCGCTGTGGCGTGATTCTCATCAGTCGCCTTGCTGGGGGTATTGTTCGCGGGAACGTTGCTTTCCATGATGTCGGCGTTTCTTGTGCTCCCTGAAGTATTGGGCGTTTGTGCGAACGCCACCGCAATGGCGAGCAATGCAGCCGCAACGCTGAATGATGCTGTCAGTTTCATGATGCTCTCCTGGTTGCCATGTCAAGTGGATCTGCGTGCTGCAGTCCGGCAGCCTGGGGCGCTAGCAGCAAGCACCGTGCCCATCTGCGCTGGCAGTCGCGCGAGCTTGGACGAGGCAGCCGGCTGTGTCCTGGAGCGCTTTGTGGGCCTCGGAGGGGCGCGATGCACGAAGCACTGTCGCCAGGCGCATACAGATTCAGTCTCGCCGGAGTTTGAGAGCCGCGCGGATTCTCGTGCCTTATGAGTGCCGCGCGTGTGCTTTTTGCAAGCCTCATCGGTACGACTATCGAGTTCTTCGACTTTTATATATATGCCACGGCGGCAGTGCTGGTCTTTCCGCGGCTGTTCTTTCCATCGAGCGACGCCGCTTCCGCCACGCTCCAATCGCTTGCGACGTTTGCGCTCGCATTCTTTGCCCGTCCAATCGGTTCTGCGGTGTTCGGCCACTTCGGCGACCGAGTCGGACGCAAGGCCACGCTGGTCGCTGCCCTCCTGACCATGGGGATCTCGACGGTACTCATCGGGTTGTTGCCCACCTACGCTGCCGCCGGCGTCATCGCGCCGCTCCTCTTGGCATTGTGCCGCTTCGGCCAGGGGCTGGGCCTGGGCGGTGAGTGGGGCGGTGCCGTCCTGCTCGCCACCGAGAACGCGCCGCCCGGCAAGCGCGCGTGGTACGGCATGTTTCCGCAGTTGGGCGCACCTCTGGGCTTTCTGTGCTCGACCGGCGTCTTTTTGCTCTTGAGTCAGTGGCTCACGGAGGCGCAGTTTTTTGCTTATGGTTGGCGCCTGCCCTTCCTAGCAAGCGCGCTCCTGGTATTCCTGGGTCTGTATATCCGCCTGCGTCTAACCGAGACCCCGGCCTTCCGGCGCGCAATGGAGAAGAACGAACGCGTCCGCTTGCCGATGTTCAGCGTCTGCACGGTCTATAGGCGCGCGCTCTTGCTCGGCACCCTCGCGGCCACGGCGACCTTCGTGCTGTTCTACCTGATGACCGTATTTGCGCTGAGCTGGGGCACCAGGGCGCTTGGGTATGCGCGCAAGGATTTTCTGATTCTGCAAATGGCGGGTGTTGTGTTCTTTGCGGTGATGATCCCGGTCTCGGCTGCAGCGGCCGAGCGGCGCGGCAGCCGGCCAGTGCTGCTGGTTGCGACCGCTGCGATCGGAGTTTTCGGTCTGGTTTTTGCGCCGCTCTTTGGCTCGGGACACGCTCTCGGCGTTTTCACGTTCATGGCACTTGGCCTCGCGCTGATGGGATGCACCTATGGCCCACTCGGCACGGCGCTGGCGCAGTTGTTCCCGACGGCGGTGCGCTATACCGGCGCATCACTGGCGTTTAATCTGGCCGGCATCATTGGTGCATCACTGGCGCCGTACATCGCCACTTCGCTTGCTGTGCACTATGGCCTTGCCTACGTCGGCTACTATCTTTCCTTAGCGGCTCTTCTGACTTTCGTCGCGTTGTGGCATATCCACCCCATCCCGCACGTCACCGATGGCCCATCTGAGATTGCCGCACTGTGAGTTCCGCTCACGCCTGCGCAAATTTTCCGCAGGCTAAGTGCCCGGTCGACTCGCCGGTGCGCGCACCGTCGGGTAGAGGGTGGATCGCGGTTGGGGCGGGCGCCGCGCCTGATGGCCATGCAGCGGTGCTTGCGACCTATTTCGTTGCGCGCAAGAGTTCCGCGTCAAATCCGCGGCTTGATCGGCTCAGTGTGTAGCATAATAGCGTCTTAATCGACACTCGCCCCGGTGCGGCATTGCCTGGCATTAAGTAAGGATGGGTATATGACGATTATGGATAGGATGCAAACGTTGCTCGGCGACCGCGCGCCCGGCCATTCGTTGCCGCAGGCGTTGTACGCCGACCCAGCCGTATTGGATTTCGATATTCAGGCGATTTTCAATCGCCATTGGCTGCAGGCGGGGCTTGAAATCGAAATTCCCAAGGCGGGCGATTACATCACTATGACCGTCGGCCAATCGCCAATCGTGATCTTGCGCAATGAGCAGGGTGGCATCAGCGCATTTTTCAATAGTTGCCGTCATCGTGGCGCGCAGATTTGTACCGAGGAACGCGGTCACGCGAACCGGCTGGTGTGTCCGTATCATCAGTGGACCTACGACCTTCACGGTCAGTTGCTGCGCGCCGGCAGGATGCAGGAGAGCTTCGACCCGAAGGACTACCGTCTGCGGCCGGCGCGGATCGAGTGCGTCGCCGGCGTCATATTTGTCTGTCTCAGCGAGGCCGCACCGGACTTCGCGCCCATCCGTGCGGGCATCGAGCCGCTTCTCGGACCGCACGATCTGCGCAACGGCAAGCTCGCCTATACGGCGACGCTCGTAGAGCGCGCCAATTGGAAGCTGGTCATGGAAAATGCCCGCGAGTGCTACCACTGCCGTGCGCGGCATCTGCAGCTCATGCATTCGTTCCGTGATTTCAGCACACAGGATATCTACCAGGAGCCGGAGCCGTGGCTCATCGACTTCTGGGCGCGCTGCGCGGCACGGGGGCTTAAGAACGGACCGGTCCGTGGAAAGGACTTCGAGGCCGGTCGCTTTGCGCTCGCGGACGGCGTGGTCTCCATCACCATCGACGGCAAGTCTGCGGTGACGAAGAAACTGGGCGCCGTGGGCGACGGCGATGTGGGCACAATGTGGTGGGCCGTTCAGCCGAACTGCTTCAACCACGCCGTCGGCGACTACACGTTTCTCTTTCAGGCAATGCCCACCGGGCCGCAGGAGACCGTAGTCACCGCGAAGTGGATCGTAAACAAGGATGCCGTCGAGGGCGTCGATTACGACCTCGCTCGCCTGATCGAAGTATGGAATTCGACCAATAACGAGGACCGCTGGCTCGCTGAGAACAATCAGCGCGGCATCAATTCCATTGCCTACGTGCCGGGCCCATACTCCGAAATTACTGAGGCGAGGGTGCTGCGGTTCGTCGATTGGTATTGCGACGCCTCAAGGGCGTTCATCGCTGAGCAGCGCGGCCAGCAGCCGGTCCACGCGTTTGCGCGCGCGCGCGCGGCGCCTTAGCGGTTCTCCATCGGGCGGCGAAGTGCTGCGCGCGTATCTGAGGCTTGTACTCTTCGCGCTCGGGCTGCTGATCGGCGTTCAGGCCCCGGGCTTTGTAGACCAATACTCGAAGCGGGTCAGCGCCCACTATATCGAGGCGTCGAAGAACTTCGCGGGTTTTCAGCGTACCGCAAACCTGTATTTTGGCGGCAGCATCGAGGCCTTGATCGCCCATCACGAATCGAGTGCTGATGCCGTGTTTCAGGATGAGGCGAAAAACATAGCGGCGATCCATGTCTGGCTGAAGAAACTCGCGCTCGAACTTGACGCAATGAACCGATCATTGTTTAGCCGGATCTTCCATGTCGTGTTTAACCCGGACAAGGAAATTCTCAACGAGACCATCGTCGCTTATTCCTACACCGTACCTCTTAATCAGGAAGCAGTATTGTGCGGTTTGATCGCGGCGGTATTGCTGGCCGTGCTGGTCGAATCGCTCTTGATCGGCGCTGCGCGATTAGTGCGATTGACGCTCGGCGCGCCCGCTGCTTCGCGGGCCTGAGCGCCCCGGCAGGCTCAGGCGTGCTCATATGTGGCACTCGGCGGGCAACGAAGGATACGATCTGCATTTTAGCGCGGACGGCCGTGTGACGTCGGTCAGTCACCTGCAGTGACAGCGTGACGAGTTGGGTGGAGTGTCGGGCCGGAATTTAGGCGCTTCGCGCTTGTGAGTCTCAGCGCGCGTGTGCGGTGAGCAGTACATTGGCGAACGGGGTGCCACGACTCATCGGTGCGGCCGCGCTGTCGAAGCCGCACTCTGTCAATAATTCACGCCATTCCTCAATACTGCGGCAGTGAGTGGCCACAAATCCGTGACCGCGGAAGAACATGGCGAGCTTATCGGAGTATGCAGTGATGCGAAAGCGCAGGCCACCGGCCGGGTTGCCGACGCGCAACAGCAGTAAACCACCCGGCGGCAGCGCCGCATGGACACGCTTTAGCACGTCGCGCTGCGATTGTGCATCGAGGTAATGCAGCACATCCAGAATTACCACGGCATCGGCGGCTCCGAACGCGGCGCTGCGGATGTCAGCCTGACTGACGTCGCAGGCGGGTCCCAGCGCGCGCTGTGCGCGCGCAACGTCGCGGGGCATTAGTTCGATGCCGCGAACTGATTGGTCCTGCGTGGGCGCTGGCCAATCCCGCGGCCAGATAGCGCGCTCATAGCAGCGCGCGGCCGCCACCAGCCACGCCGCCAGCAGAGCCTGTCCGCACCCAAGATCCAATATTCGTTGCTGCCGCTGCAGGAGACCGAGTTCCAAAATGGCGCGGTAAACCGGATCGACGCGAAGCTTGCCGCGCGCAAATTTGTAGGCGAAGCGGCCGGCTTTGCGATACGGCTGGGATGCCGCATCGAGCAGTGCGCGGAACGGCGCATCCGCGGGCGCGTGCGCGCCGGGCAGGTCGCGGGCATTTTGCTGCGCAGATGCCTCGGGCTGCAAAGCGCTCGAACGGTGCTCAAATTGAATGTTCACACTGACTGCACGGCATCACGTCGCGTCAGGCCTCGCGGCGCGAAGCCGCGAGCCACGGGCGGATACAGCGCCTCTTTAGATCTGTTGATCCGACAATACCGCATTCGGCGCATTCGGGTCTATTCTATCGGCTGCAGTCCGATCAAGTACCCGCCGGCATTGGACGCCGCATTCGCATCCGAATTGATGTGGAGACATCGCGCCTAGTACGCCGTCAAAGACATCTGGGTCGCCGGTGTCACCCCAACCCCACCGATCCCCGCGAATTGAATCGGAACGGATACGTCCTCCGCACCGGTATTTCTGATGACCGCAAAATGCAAGTGCGGACCAGAGGTAAAACCGGTGTTGCCGGAGTCGGCTATGTACTGACCGCGTGCGACCCGCGCGCCCATGCGCACGCGGATCGAATCCCAGTGCAGATGGGCATAGATGGCAATCGTCCCGTCACCGTGGAGGATCTCGATGACATTGGCCTGGTCGAGCATGACCGGGCTGGTACCGGCGCGGAAGGAGTCATGACGGACGTTGATCACGGTACCCTCCCGCGCTGAATAGACGGGCGTCCCATCGGGCAACGCGATATCTACCGCGTACTGACTGTCAGCGGTGGTATGTGTAAGGCGCGTCGGGTAGGCCTGCGAGATCTGATAAGTCGAGCCGACTGCAAAGGGCACGCGATAAGCGCGCGGCGGATTGTGGACGGCTCCTGGCGCTCCGAGCGCGATTGTCCAGGCATATCGAAGAGGGATCTTGGCCGCGCCCGCAGACGCAACCTGCACCAGAATCTGCCGGGTTCCCGGCGCCAGCTTTGCCGCGTAGGCGGCGCCGGTGGGGATGGCAGGAAAGTTGGATTGCATGATCGAGACTCGAAATGTGACGACACAGAGGCAATCGTTGATTGCGACCAGCTGCGTTGATGCAGCGCTGTCAACGCGATCGACGGCGACGTGCAGCGCGGCGTTCTCGTGCTCAAGGCTAATGGGGTCTCCCGGCGCGGCCGCAGTGACGGCGCGATCGGTGAATACCCATTGTCCGTTCGCATCACGGTACTTATAAGCGGTTTGGGCCAACAGCGTCGCGCTCGAAAGCGTGAGAACTATGGCAGTGAGTACAGTCGGCCAACAATCGTTGAGAACCAACCCACGCGAGACTTTTGCGCAAGCGGCTGTGGGCGAGTTGCCGAGGGTCACGATCCGCAGGCGGCGATCATCGCCTGCCGGGCATCTTCTCGCTGCGCGTCGGCCTGCGGATCCGTTTCGTAGACGCGGTTGCCGTCGGCATCCCGCTGGAAGAGCCGTCTAGTGTCCCTCATCGTGTAGTAGCGATTGCGCGCGGCGTCGCAGCGAGCCTGCTTATCACGATCCTGTTGCGCCTTTTTCTTGTCATCGACCGACTGCTGCTGTTTGCGCTGGGTGTCCTGGGCGTTCAGGATCTCCTGCTCCTTGGCAATCCGTGCAACTTCCGCAGGGTCAGGCTGATCGACGTGTACGACGGATTTCTGCGCGGTCGAAGTGCTGGCCCGGTCCGAGTACACAACGTGGCGCTGAGCATCGGTGGATTTGTACACTTCCTGGGCGCGCAGCGCACAGCGCGGCCACACCAGAAGGACGAGCGCTACGACAACAGCACTGTACTGCGCCAGATCCGACGTTGTCCGTGTATGTCGCACATGAATTCCTGATAGCTGGTCAATCTACTGCGACGCGGCCACATTTATCGGCGAATCCCATCACAAATCATGACTGCGATCGTCGCCGGAGCGCTCACCCGGCGTAGATGGATGACACTAGCAGCACTTCGGGACCTCCTCAACATGTCTTATTGAGGCGCAAGCGGGGGTCGCAACATGTGGGGCAAGCGGGTTTGGGTTCGCGCCGGGTGTGAACATCGGAAGCCCACGGCCTGCGTAGTAGGAACCCACGGTTGATTGGGAGAAGAGGATGTGCAGCGAACGGACTCGAACACCCGATAGTCGGTGGGCATGAAGCGATAGGGGTCGCAATACATACGCCACGAGCAACATCCGCACCGCTCGCCTGCTCACTGCACTGCGGCAGCTCCACGGCAAGGATGAGATTGTCGTCGAGCGTTGAATATCGCGGACGATCTTGGGTTGGCCTTCTTGACGCGCCTGCAGAGGTCGGCTCACGCGAGCTGGGAAGCGGTAATTCCAGGCTGCCTCCACCAGCACGCGCCGGGCGTGGCTGTTGCCTGTCTTCGTAATTGCCCCCTGGCGGCGCTTGGAGCCACTGGAGTACTCCGAGGGCACCAATCCCAGGAAACCCATCAGTTCGCGCGCTCGGGCAAAGCGGTGAAAGTCGCCAATCTCCGCCACCAGCGTCACCGCGGCGATCAGATCGATGCGCCTGGCGCGCGCAATTGCGTCTCGCCCGGCGCTACCGGCATCTCTCGGCGCGCAAGCTCGCACTCAACAAAATCTGTGTGGCGATCGCCCGTGAGCTCTCGGCCTTCGTCTGGGACATTGCACGCCAAGTCAAACCGATCGCGTAAATCTCAGCCGCATTGCGACCCCTTGCAAGCAGGAGGCCACCGCGCCCCAGCCATTTTCATCACCATCGAATCGACAACGCACGGGTCACGCGATGCGCGAGCGCCGATTGAGGGGAATCCTCGAAACGCCTAAGTGGGCATCTGCGTGATGATCCCCGATACTAGAGCGAGGCAGCCCCGCGACGGACAAATGAAATGCGGTAACCAACCCGCGGATATCAGGCTGATCATCGTCGCCAAGGAACGCTCTCGCGTCGCGTGCCCCCTGCGCTGTCGCTTCTTCAACTCTTAAATTTAATCGCGAAAACCGTGAGAAAGACGCTCGACCTCTTGACAACATACAGGCCACATCAGGCGTTAGGCTCCCAATGACCCCGAACAAATTGCCACCCGCCGTCAACCTGTACCCAGTTTGCTCGCACCCAGTGATACCCCGGGTGTTCAACTCGCCAGCTCCCTCTGATCCACACGTACTGGTTCCCGTTCCAAGACCAGTACCCTGGGATCCAGACATACCCAGCTCGGGGTGCTGGTTCCGCGACCACCTGTGGCGGAGGAGGAGCGACGGCGACCGCGACTCCAGGGCCCGGCCGCGCGTAGACGTAGCACGCACTCACGGTGACGGCGCACACGACCGCTACAAGCGCGTGCCGCCATCCAACCGTGCATCTTGATAAAAACATGCGCATGGATGTATTCCTCATGGTGTGCACAGCCAATTGAAAGGATGCTGTGCCATTGCTTTTAGCAGGTGTTGCGGGTGTAGCCAACTACAGTCAAATGCGGGGTGGCTCCTCATATTACCATCACCGGGAAAAAGCTACGGCGCTACGTACAGTCGATCGGGCCGTGCTAAGACTCCGCGGATGCGCATCTCATCAACTTGTCCCGCGAACGTCGCGGCCCAGGCTCTGCCAGTGACGCGTGTGCCATAGGTCGCGCATTCTCACGTGGCTGCTCTTGCGCAGCGGCGCGCCGATGCGGCCGTTCATTCCGGGGTCCAGCTTGCGCGTGTGTATCCCATGGGATACCATCGTCATGACGGAGATTCGCCAAACGGCATCCTATGTGGGGTATCGGAGCTGTGAGTCGATTACGGCCCAGGGTATCGTGTGTATTTCACGACTCGAGGCAAAGAACTCATCAAATTGCTCCGTGGTGGCGATAAGCGTAGGCAAGTTGCGGACATCAAAAGGGCGCTCAAATTGGTGCAGATAGTTTAGAAGTCGGCATGGCGAAAGCAAAATTGAAGGTCAAGACCCAACGTTGGGACGTGGCAGAGCACCTCAACGGTGAAGCGGAGATTGTTGCCTATCTCGAAGCTGCACTCGAGGAAGGGGATCCTGCCCTTGTGGCAGCTGCGCTTGGTGACATCGCTCGAGCGCGCGGCATGGCTGCGATCGCACGAGAGTCTGGACTTGGACGCGAGAGCCTCTACAAAGCTTTGTCGCCGGAAGGCAATCCGGAGTTCAGCACGATACTCAAAGTTGTGAGAGCGCTCGGTCTTAAGCTACACGCGTCGGTGGCCTGAACGGGCGACACGTTTCCGTGGCCGTCGCTTTGCTACGGCACGCCCGCACCAGACGGGTCCCGATTCACAGGCGCATGTCTCGAACGAAATTTCGTGTGCGCAGCTGTGCAGTGAGAATGGCGTTGCGCAAAATTGTCGTGATTCGGTCTATAACAATCGAAGCCAGCCGCGCTCGCACGTTGCGATCGACCAAATGGTGAAATGTCAAATCAAATGATAACCTTCGACCGTCGATTTCCGTCGCGCCCATAATGGTTAGGACCGACGAAGCCCGCTTGCACTTGCAAGTCAGCCGCTTGACCACGAGCGATATTACATGTCTCCTCTACGTCTCCTCCTGGAAAACCCTGCAACGCCGATACAGGTTCTAACTCGCCGCAAGGAACGTAGAGCGTATGTCACGTCGAATAACTTACGTTGAATCGTTAACGTTCCCGACTGTCGGAGTGAAGCTTGCGATGCATGAACTAGTAGTCCGAGCGAATGGCGCTTTACCAGCGCTCGCCCTGTCTGTCATCGGCCTGATTGCCTCGGGCGGGGCAGAGGCGGCGAAGAGATCGCCCTGCGCGAGCGTTTCCAACGCCTGCACAGATTGGGTGGCGCTGGGCGGCGGTCCGGCTCGCGCCATGATCTACCGCACCTTTCCGCTGAATGTCCGTAACCCCGCCATCCGGCGCGCGCTGATCATGGTGCACGGAGCGCTGCGCAACCCGGATCATTACTTCGCGACCGCGACGGGCGCGGCCTTCCTCGCCGGTGCGTTGGACGACACCTTGGTCATCGCGCCTGCCTTTCGCTCCTGGGACGGCGATGACTGTAAGGACAAGCTGCAGCCCCCCGAAGTGAGCTGGAGCTGCCACGGCGACAGCTGGCGCTCGGGCGGCGCGGCGACCAGCGCTCCGGCCCTTACATCCTTCGACTTCATGGACGAGATCCTGCGCAGGCTGGCCGACCGGAAAGTCTTTCCCAACCTCGTAAATATTGTCGTCGCCGGCCATTCCGCGGGCGGCCAGTTCGTCTCGCGCTACGAGATGGCCAACCGGGTCGAGGACGATCTGGGAGTCACGGTCAGCTACGTCATCGCGAACCCGTCGAGCTATGCGTGGCCGGACGCAACACGCGTGCTCCCGGTCGACGCCGCCGCCCCGGCGAACGCCGCGGAAGGCTGGAAGGAGGACCGGCCGCACACGAAGTTCAGCTACGGGAAGTTCGATGCGGCCACCGCGCCAAAGTATGACCTATGGCCCTACGGGCTTGAGAACCGCACGGGTGGCTACACGGCGAACACGAGCGACGATCAGCTGAGGAGGCAACTCGTATCACGGACCGCCACTTACCTTTTGAGCCAGGTCGACACCCTGCCGCTCGGAGGGTTCGATGACTCTCCCGCGGCCATGGCCCAAGGCCCCACGCGACGCGCCCGCGGTGAGGCGTTCGTCGAATATCTTAACGAGCACTTGGGCGCCGCAAGAAGCAGGGCGCTAATCGTGCCGGAATGCGGTCACAACGACCGCTGCGTCTTTACGACGGACCCCGTGCTAGCGGTGTTGTTCCCGGCGCAAGGGAAGTGAGAGGCGGCGACGACCCACCACACGAATCGCAGCTAACGGGCCATGAGCAGTCATCCAGTCAGGCGAAATGGCGAAAGCAATGGGATGGACCCCTCCTCATCTAAACTCAAGCGCTCGGCTTTAGCCGCGTCTCGTGAGGGCGCGATCTCAAGATCGATCTCAGGTTTCGAGAAATAGCCTATGCAAACGCTGCGACTCATCGTGCGAAAGAGTCTCCAGCACTTCGCCGAGAGGCTCAGGCCTTCCGTACGCATACCCTTGGGCGTAGTCAACTCCCAGCAGGCGTACATGCTCCGCAATTTCGGCGGTTTCTATATATTCGGCCACGGTTTCGATGCCGAGCCCTTTGGCCAGTTCAACGATCGCTTTAACCGTAGCCTGCGAATTTCGATCCGTCAGAATATCGCGTATGAAACTGCCATCGATCTTGACTCGAGTCACTTGTAGGGTCTTCAGGTACGTCAGAGAGTTGGCGCCCGTGCCGAAGTCATCAAGAGCAAAGCCACAGCCCAACGCGGTTAAAATACTGACCATTCTGGTGGCGTTAACGAGATTTGTGATGGCTGCTTGTTCGGTCAGCTCGACGCTGATACAACTGCGCGGCAGCCCCGCCTCTTTCAGAAATTGCGTAAATGCTTGAATGAAAGTTTCATCACCAATAGATTGGCCCGACACATTGATTGAGATTCCTAGACCGCGAGTCTGGAGCATTCCACGGTAAGGCGCCAACATCTGCATCGCACGCTCGGTGACCCAGCGATCGATCGATGGCAACAGCTGGTAACGCTGCGCCGCCTCAATCATGGGACCCGGTGCGACTAAGCTTCCGTCTTCCTCGCGCAGCCGCAGAAGAAGTTCGTAGCCTCCCGGCAAGCTCGGATCTTGTAAGGGCACGATGCGCTGTGCGTGTAACAGCAGGCGATCGGCTTTCAGAGCTGAGCGTAGTCGACCCACAGCCAACGCGTCGCTATGTCGACGCATCATGCTGGTATCTTCAAAAGCGTACAGTTCCACCCGATTGCGGCCGTGATTCTTGGCAGACTTGCAGGCGATCTCCGCTGCGGCAATACCGCGCGCCAATCCATCCGGCATCGGCAGCAGGGCAGAGACGCCGCAGCTGATCGATACATCGAAGACGTCCTCGGCCGGACCGATCACAATTCCCGACGCCGCCGCTTGCAGGGCTTGAGCGACCTCCACCGCTCGAGCGGATGCGGAATGTTGGAGAACGATGGCAAATCGATCCCCTGAGATACGGCATGCCAGGGCGCCCTGCGGTAACACCGTAGTCGACAACAAGTCCGCGACGCGTACGATGAGCTCGTTGCCCAATTCAAAGCCATGAAGTTCATTGACGACACGCATGTGATCGATGTCTAGGTAGATTACGCTGTGCTCAGCAAAATCCATTTCCCCAAGAAGCCCCGCAAACATCTGATCCAATCCGCTGCGTGTGTACAGACCGGTCATTAGATCAAACTGCGCTTCCACGATGCTGGCCGCCTGACGCCCGATATGCCGGGCCAGAAATATCTGACGGCTCAAATAGTCGGGCGACTGCGGCGGGTTATAAAACGCCAATACACCTATGACGCGGTCAGGCTCTTGAACGATGGGGACGCACAGGACCTTACACCGCGGGAGATTCTTGCCTTGACGTCCCGCACCATTGATCACAAGGGGGCGATTTTGCCTCTGCACCCATGTGATTAGATGCTGTTGTGTACGCGACCACGCCTCGAGGAGACTTGCGGATGCGCCTTTTTCAATTTCATGTTTGATCGTGAGATGCTTGTCGGGAATGCACAGGATTCCCAGTGCACTTTGCAATCGTTCGGTGGCCGCGGCGAGTAACTCTTCGACGACACGTTTGTCGTCGACGGCACCCTTGAGATTGCTGGTGACTTTGAAAAGCCATTCGAGTTCCGCGGTGCGCTCTGTGAGCATTTGCACTTTCGTCCGCGTCGGAATCGCGGCGGCGAAATCTCGATGGATGCAGTCCAACAGTGGTCTGAGGCGTAGGCTCAATGCGCTGGCGAAGCGCGACGGCTGCGTAGGTGGGTTTGCGAGCGTCTGGGAAGCACAGAAAACGCCCAGGAGTGTGCCGTCCGTTTGCTCCAGGGGTATCGCAGCGCACCACCGCCCTGATCCCTGTGTGCGCGCGGCTGGCTCACGAGTGTGCAGGTTACTCCACCCCAATGAGAGCACCCATTGTGTGAGCGGTTCGGCAGTCAAGTCGCCGGATTGGCCGCACGCTTTAAATTTGCCGTCAAGCAGGCAAATCCCATTCAAATCGCCAATTAAGCCATTGGCCAGAGCGACGTACGATGTAAAAAGTGAATCCGCGCGTGACGCGGACTGTGTGGCGGCTCTCAATAGATAAATTCTCCGAGATGGTGTTGGCGCTTCCGTGCGTATCGTGTCAAGGCCCGCCGATCTATCGGCCCAATGATCTGTCGGCGCTGAGTCCGAAAACTAGAACGTTGATGTCGTTGCTCGAGCAGAAGGAACCGCAGGTTGTAACAGCCATGCCGACCCGAAATGTTGTCCTCACCGACAACCAAGCTGAATTCGTCGAGTACCGCGTGTCCTCATGACGGACAGACTAATTGACGCCCGCCGGCACACTTCTGGCGTCGATCTGGAGTGGATGCTCTCAAGCGGTCAGTTCTGGCTTTTCCCGCACATCAAGCGGTACGGCCAACCGCACGGTACATCCCATTGCGTTCAAGCTCCCAGCGGCGCTTGCCGAGTGCGGCAAGCAGCGTCTTGGCACGGCCTGAATCCAATCGTGTAACGCACGAAGCCGAATTAAAGAAATCGTTCTCGCCGAGAAGCTTTCCCGCTTCGATTGGATCAATCGTTGAATAGCGGGAATCTCATGTTCGCCGAACGCACGTGTAGCCAAGCTCGCGTAAATCACGTGGATAAGGGACACGGGAGAGAGCCTCGGGTCAGCAATCGCCTAACATGGTTCGAGTTGCCGTTCCTGTCGCGATCTAGTTGGCCGAACTGAGACGAGCTTCACGCAATAACGACTACGGTAAGCCGCTGTCTGCCCGTGGACCGGAATTGAGTCATTCATGGCCACGTCGCCAAGGAATTTTGCGGCGCGGCCGCCATTGGGATTGTCGCAGGTGAAATCGTGAGCTGGCGAATCTTAGACGCGCGGGCGGCGGATGCGATCAATCGCCGTATAACGCGTCGAACCGTTCGTCTGTTTGCGTACTTTGATCGACGGCATAATGTTTTCGAGGGAACATAAAGGGGACAAGCCATTCTTGTGCCCTTTATGTTCCCTCAGCAGCCAGTAAACTCCCCGGAATGCCCAGGAATACTACAGAAACGCCACAAGTGGAATGCGCTAAAATAAAGAGGCGTTTCCGTTGAGAAAGACAGCGATTTCATTGATCGCCGGATCTCAGTCGCTCCCATGATGGACTGGACCGACGATCCACAAACCTCTTTGCCGAACAGGCTCTTACGTGGCTCTGAAAATGCTTGTCTCCTTTATGTCTCCTCAAGAAACGGATTCAGAACCGTCACGCTGCCGAATCTTCGGCGGTGCTGCAGATCTTCAGTGAGCAGCACGCGGCAACCCGCTTCGGCGGCGGCCGCGATAACAAGTGCATCGTAGAACGACAGCGCGCCGCCGCGGGCTAGCTTCACTGCGTGCGTATGGATGTCGATCGTAAGGGGGCGTGCCGGCCCCATCAGTTCAGCGATCACTTCAAGTGCTGCGTCGACCTGAGGCGAATCCCAGCTTAGCTTACGGCGAACGACGCTGGTGAATTCGTTGAGCACCTGCACACCGATCACACCCCCTTCAGCCATCAGCGCTTCTGCCCGGGCGCTGCGGTGGTCGGCAGCTGCGAAGGCGTAGATCAGGATGTTGGTGTCGAAGAACCGATCACCGGGCATTGGCCTCATCCCGGTCGAAACGGAAGCCCTTGGGTAGCGGCTTTTTCAGCGTGCGTAGCCGTTCCAGAGCCCGCTCCCGGCTGCGATCGCGGCCGACCTCAAACCGCCGTGCTCCGGATGCCACGATTTCGATTTCGTCGCCGGTTTTCAGCTTCAACGCCTTCACGACCGCGTCGGGAAGCCGGACGGCCAGGCTGTTTCCCCATTTCGCTACGCGCATAAATCTCCAAAAGATATACTCATTACTTGTATATCATAGATACTTGAGAGGCAACCTGCAAGGTGACAGGTGACGTCGGCATCTAAGGGTGCGGCCGCTGCCGGCCAACTCCGGCCACTCGAGCAGAACCGCAAATTTTCTACATAGCGGACATTGGAACGCTCTCCGAGGGACCGAGGAATTGCGTTTAGCTCGGAAACTTCAACTCCCGCTCAATCGCCTGGAAGCGCGGCTCTTGGCGCAAGGGGTCCAGAAGCGGGTCGGTCTTCAGAGCCTCCAGGCCTGAGTCCCGCAGCCGCAGCGCTGTCTCGAGCCATTCAAGCGCCTTCGCCCGATTGCCCCACTGCGCATAGATCGTGGCGTACTGGTACGCCGCGGCATCGCCCTGTGCTGCCTTCAGTTTCACACGCTCGGCTTCCGCATCCGCGTGCCGGTCGAGCTTGTCATAGACCACCGAGAGGCACCAATGACTCGACCAGTAGTCGGGCTTCGTCTCGCATGCAGCGCGCGCGCTCTGCAGATCCCCAAGCCCGTAATAGGCGAACCCGCGATCCGCATAGGTCACCTTGAAGCCGGGGTCGAGACTGAGGGCTTCCGCAAAAGCCGCAACCGCCTCCTCATATCGGCGAGCCGTATACAGCGCCCGGCCGAGCGCGGTATAGCTTCCGCGAGCGAGCGGGTCGAGCACGACGGCGCGGCGGGTGGCGGCAAGGGCGGCGTCGAAGTGCCCCATGAAGGCTGCAAATCCGCCGCTATATCGCAATACTTGGGCATTGCCCGGCGCGACCGCAAGCGCCCGCTCGTATTCGTCGTTCGCCTGCGTGAAGTCGAGGGTTCCAATTTCCGCAACGGCCGCCAACGCGAGGTGGGCTTGGGCCAGATCCGGTGCGAGCGCGAGCGCCTGGCGCGCATCGGCCTGCGCCTTGTCAAAGCCTTCACGCGCCGCCGCTGGGGTCTCGGCCTCCGAGGCGACATTGGAAAGGGCGATCGATCGGCCGGCGAACGCGAGCGCATAGTGCGGATCGAGGCGAATCGCTTCCGTGTACGCGGCAATAGCGGGCGGGATGTCTTTGGAGTCGCGACTCGAGCGGACCGCCTTGGCCCCGCGCAGATACGCATCGAAGGCCGCCGGGTTACCCGTCCCGCCGAGTTCCACTTTGGCCGCGACATCCCCGAGGAGCGTAACTTTGAGAGCGCTCGCCACAGAGGTCGCAATCTCGGTCTGAAGTTTCAGCACATCCCCTAAGTCCCGGTCATAGGTCTTCGACCACAGGTGAAAGCCCGTGGCCGCATTGATCAACTGCGCGGTGATGCGGAGGGTGTTGCCGGAGCGCCGGACGCTCCCTTCGAGGACTGCGCCGACGTTCAGTTTGTGCGCGATCGTGCTGATGTCGGTGTTCGTTCCCTTAAACGAGAACGCCGAGGTGCGGGCGGCGACCTGCAACTCGTTGATCTCGGAGAGCGAGTTGAGGAGCTCCTCGGTGAGCCCGTCCGAGAAATACTCCTGTTCCTTATCCCCACTCATATTCACGAACGGCAGCACCGCGATCGAGTGCGGCGGCGGATTGAAGGCGGTGGAGACCGCGCCTGCGCGAGCAGCCGCCTCTGGCGTCGCGTGTTTGGCGATCCAGAACTTATTGGCAAGGAAATACGTCAGCGCCACGAGGACGACGAGGGCAAAGATTGCGAGCCCTACCGGCTTTGACATCCGAAATGCGCGCACCGGCTCTCTTATGGCCGCTCCGGCACTGGACAATGGCGTTACTGGCGGCTGAGTCGCTGTCGGTACCTCGGGTGAGAGCAACCGACATACGCGCTCGATGAATGCGGGCGATGTCTGCCCGTCCGGCAGTCGCGACCACTGAACTTCACGGAAGCGATCGGGTACGCGAGCAGTGGCATCTGGCGTGCTGTCGATGACAACCGGGAGCAGAAATGCGACATCCTCGGCCATATCGGCTGTGCGATCCACGGCCAGCTTCCACTCGCGACGGAAGTACCCCTCGCGACGAGCGTCAGAGTGCGCGGAGATGACCGGTACGAAGAGCGCGCAATCGTGGATCTGCTTGCGAATCTGGCGGTCCCAGGCCTCCCCGCCCTGCAGCTCGCTTTGGTCGAACCACACTTCGAGACCCGCTGAGCGCAATGCCCCGCAGATAAGCTGAGCCGCCTGCGCGTCCTTTGAGGCATAGCTCAAGAACACCGCTCCCGTCGGTGTACTCGCCGGCTTAGGCAATTCTTCCCCCATCCGCGCCTCTTGATCTTGTACCGGTCGCGGGAGAATGCCCTGAAGAGGCGGTCTCAGGCAACGCAGCCACGCGAAGGTCCGCTTTACCTCGGGACAATGACTGGTATCGGGAAAGCTCTAGGACCGGTCAGGGTCCAACAGCGGTCCTAATGGGTGAATCGTCGGTCATCGACTCTCGACAGGCCGCACCCGACCGAGAGCAACGCTTGTGAGATCGTCGGTAACTGCGGCCGCTCTGTACCGCGGTCTTTATGCGTTCTGACTACAAGGTAGGTAATTCAAAGCGACCTCGCGAATTGGCCCCAATAATTCGCAGAAGTAACGCACATCGAGCGAAAAATTATTGAAGTATTGGGGCAATTAGATGCGATTGCAGGATAGCCTTTCGGCGGCTGTTTGATTCAAATGTGCTGCATGGAAATTCGCAGCACGCATCTCTCTACCTGGGTCAGCGCCGATCTCAAGGAACGCTTTGCGGCCGCGGCCGCGCGCCAGGAGCTTTCCGAATCGGCACTCCTGAAGCGTCTCGTGGAACAGCTGCTCGCCGCCGCTGGCGACGCGCTGGCCGCGATCCAGCGCCCAGCCCCGGTCGCCCGCGATGCGCGACTGACCGTGCGCCTGGTTCCCGACGACAACCGCCTGTTGCGGGAGCGGGCCGCAGCCCGCGGTCTGCCGGCCGCGTCCTACGTCTCGACGCTCGTCCGTGCGCACCTGCGATCGCTGGCACCGCTGCCAGATAAGGAGCTCGCGGCGCTGCGATCAGCGGTGACCCAGCTCGCAGCCATTGGCCGCAACTTGAACGTCATGGCGCGTACGGCGTTGTCAACGGGCACCGCGGTGGGGCCGACCCAGGAACACCTGAGACTCACGCTCAGGATCTGCGAAGCAATGCGCGAGCACGTCAAAGGGCTCGTTCACGCCAATATCGTCAGCTGGGAGGCGGGACATGCCAAAGCGCCTCATTGATCTGCAGAAGGGTCAGCCGCTGCTGGATATCGCGAGCTATGGCCGGCGGGGTCCCGGCGCTCGCTGGTCGCCCCACGAACTCGAGCTGATCACCCACACCGCCCGCCGCACGCCTGAAGTCGTTGTCAAAGTCTCGGGCGGCGCTACGAGCCGCCGAGGCGCGCTGGCGCACTTGCACTACATCGATCGAAGTGGCCGGCTCGAAATCGAGACCGACCAGGGCGAGATCGTGCAGGGTAAGGAAGCCAAGGACACCCTGGTCGAGGACTGGGAGCTCGATCTCTGTGCCGCGGAATCCCGGTCACCCTACCGGGGCATCCCCGGTTGCAAGCCGGCGAAGCTCGTTCACAACGTCGTGCTGTCGATGCCGGCGGGCACCCCGCCGGCGAGGCTCCTGGCCGCGAGCCGGGAGTTTGCCCGGGAGGAATTCGCACTCAAGCACCGCTACGCGATGGTTCTGCACACGGATCAGGATCACCCGCACGTCCACCTGGTGGTCAAGGCAGTCAACGAGGACGGCAAGCGACTGAATATTCGCAAGGCAACGCTGCGGGGCTGGCGCCGGCAGTTCGCAGCGCATCTTCGCGCCCAGGGCATCGCCGCGAACGCGACCGAGCGCGCCGTTCGCGGACAGGTACGCGCACCCGTTTGGGATGGCATCTATCGCGCCGCGCTTCGTGGGCACTCCACGCACTACCAGGCGCGCCGCGAGCGGATCGTGGAAGCGGCTCGCGGCGGTCGGGTTCCACCTGAGCCGGGTGCAGCGAAACTCCAGGAGACGCGTCGCGCCGTGGTGCAGGGTTGGCACGCCGCAGCTGACAGGGGCTCGAGGAGGGTCTCCCGCACCTGGCGGAGCAGATTTGGAAGCTCATCGGCGGCATGCCGCCACCCCGAACCGACGACGAGCGCCTGCGGAATGAGTTGGCAGCGCGTGTAGACGGCGAAAGACGAAAGGAACGCGATGCGCGAAGTCGCTGAGGCCTACGGTGAACGTTGTTGATACGCAATGAACGCGCGTGAGCACCCGTGGACGCGTATGGACACAACATCAAAAAAGCTGGTCGAAACTCATAGTGTTTTTTCGGCCGAAACTCAAAAAGTTAGCTGGGGTATCGGTGCAAATTGGGTCGAAACTTGGCTTGCAAATTTTTTGAGTTGACGAGTAGGGTGGTTGCGCACTCGTCTCACCACAAAAGGCCAACGTTGTGAATAGCACCTATTTCGGTTTATTGGCGGAATTTGGCGAAGCCAATATTCCGCTGGCGCGCGTCGCACCCAAGTACTTCGGTTTGAGCTACGAAGAGGCCCGCCGGCGGGCGCCGACACAGATGCTGCCGTGTCGGGTGTTTCGCCTCGGCGGACAGAAGTCGCCCTGGCTCGTCAGTGCGCCCGATCTCGCCGAGCTGATCGACCGACGCCGGACGCAGCTTGCGAAGGCACAAGAATCTTCGCGCGAGAATGGTGCGGAGCGTCCTGCGCTGCCGGCGGCGTGAGCTCGCGGACATTCTCGGGCTTGAGATTCGCGTAGCGCTTGAGCTCGTTCCACGAGTCGTGGAGCGTGAATTGCGCGACCTCGTGGATCTGGTAGCCGCGCTCGAACAGCCGGCTGGTGGCCTCGTGGCGCAGATCGTGGAAGCGAAGGTCCTTGATACCCAGGACATGGCACGCGCGGGTGAAGGCGGCCCCGATGCTTCGTGGCTCGTAGGGGAAGATGTATTCACTGCTTCGGGGCTGAGCCTGCACGAGCGCCCAGCCTTCCGGCGTGTACTTGAATCGACGGTGATTGCCTTCCTTTGCGGTCGGGTGTTTGGCGTCCCGCACGAGGCCGATCCGGGTTCGCTCGTCGTTGTCCCGCCATTCCAGCCTGCAGATCTCCGACTCGCGCCGTGCGGACGCGAGGGCAAATTCCATGATGGCCAACATCGGAATCCGCGAGCGCTTATCGCGATGCGCGAAGTAGTCGCGCAGCTGCTCGAGCTCGCCTGGAGTCGGCCGCCGAGCGCGCTTGCGCGCCTTCCCAATCAGGCGCAGCTCCGCGCACGCATTGCGTGCCTCCTGGACGATCTCAGGCCGCACGGGAAGCTCCCTGACGCTCTTGGCAGCCCGGAGCACGACCCCCATCCAGATGAGGTCGTTCGCAACAGTCGCCGGTCCTGCGCCTTTGGCGCGCCGCGATCGCACATGATCGATCAGCGCCGCGGACGTCAGGGTGAGTGCGTTGCACTTGCCGAGCGAATGGCGCTCCAGTAACTCCAGGTGAGCCTGTTTGCTCCGCTGCCACTTCGAGATCTTTTCGAACGTTTCGATGTACCAGCGGATGAGCTCGGCGAGCGTGGGCGCACCGTGTTGGACTCGGGCGAACGCGGAAGGATCCTCCAGGACAACCTCGCGGTGTTTGGCCCAGGTAACTGCGGCGACGCGATGCGCGAAAGTCCTGTACTCCTGGTGGATGATGATCTTGCCCTTTCGGATGCGAACGATCGCGGTGTATCGCGTGGATCCATCGGCCTGCTTGCGTGCGCGGATCGTCGCCATGCTGAGTTCCTGGAGGAGTCAGGCTATTCTTGACACCTATACGGCACCTCTGCAACTCATAAACTCCCCGTAACCCGCAGGAATCCCGCAGAATCGCGCAGCATGGAAAGCACTGTAAAAATAGGCAATTCCTCCGATCAAGAGGCCGCAAAGATCGATCGGCGGATCTCAGTGGCTCCCATGATGGATTGGACCGACCGGCATTGCCGCTATTTCCTGCGAGGCTTCTCGCCCGACGTCCTGCTGTACACGGAAATGATCACCGCCGCGGCAATTCTGCGCGGCGACCGCCAGAAGTTACTGGCGTTTGATGCTGCAGAGCGGCCGGTTGCATTGCAGCTCGGAGGCAATGAACCAGCTCATCTGGCCGCTGCAGCCGCAGCGGGTGAGGATGCAGGTTATTGCGAGGTCAACCTCAACTGCGGCTGTCCAAGCGATCGCGTGGCGAGCGGCGCGTTTGGCGCTTGCCTCATGCGCGAGCCCGCCCGAGTCGCGGACTGTGTCGCGGCCATGCGCGCGCGCGTGCGCGTGCCGGTAACCGTGAAAATGCGCATTGGCGTCGTGGAACGCGCGAAGCGCGAGAGTGTCGCGTCGGTTGCCGACTTCAATGATGGAGAATTTGAGGCTTTGCAGAGGTTCGTCGCGGCGATCGAGGCCGCCGGTTGTGCGTGCGCGATTGTGCATGCGCGCAAGGCCGTGCTTGGCGGATTATCGCCGAAAGAGAATAGAGCTATTCCGCCGCTGCGCTATGACATCGTACGCGAACTCAAGCGAACGTTTTTGCATCTACCGATCGTCGTCAATGGCGGTTTTCGCGACACGCGCGAAGTGCTCGACGCCCTCGGCTGGAGCGACGGAGTCATGCTCGGACGTGAAGCCTATCATCGCCCCTTTGTGCTGGCTGAACTCTCCCGGGCGGTGCATCGAGGGGAACCGCAGCCGCCGGTCACACGCGGAGCGCTTCTTGAACGCATGGCCAGCTACGCGGAGCGAGAGATTGCGCAGGGCACGCGGCTCGCCGCCATCACGCGCCACATGTTGGGACTCTACGGTGGCGAGCCCGGGGCACGGGAGTTTCGCCGCCTGCTCAGCCACGCGGCACACACGCCTGGGGCCGGTGCGCAGCTGATACGCGACGCGGGCCGCCCCTCCGCGCCTGTGTGAGCGGGGAGCGCGCTACCGGGCTCCTGGCAGTCGCGTATAATCCAGCCGGGACTCGCTGTGCTGCCGCAAGCGCCACACCGGGCCTTCCGCTGGACTAGCTGCATGGGAAAAGACATCGAGCTCGCCATAGTTTTCGCTGACGTCGTCGGCTCGACGCGACTGTACGAGTCGTTGGGCGAAGTGCGGGCGCGCGAGATGGTCGCCATTTGCATCGAGGTGATGCGCACGGCGACCGAGCAGCATCAGGGCACGGTGATCAAAACCATGGGCGATGAAATCATGGCGACGTTCCCCACCGCGGACGATGCCTTGGACGCCGCCGCCCAGATGCAGCAGCAGATCAGCGCACACGCGCAATTGAGCGCCGACGGTCAGCCGGTGGCGATTCGCGTCGGTTGTCATTTCGGGCCCGTGGTGCTTGAAAACCGGGACGTTTTTGGATCGACGGTGCACACCGCGAACCGCATGACGAGTCAGGCGAAGGCGGGCCAGATCATCACCACGACCGCAGTCGTAGACGGGCTCTCTCCCGAGTGGCGCGCATCCGTGCGGCAGATCGACATCGCGACGCTCAAGGGACAGGGCGCGGAGGTGGCACTATTCGAGGTGCTCTGGCAGACCGAGGATGTGACCAGCATGGTGCCGGAGATCGCTCTCGCATCCCGCGACGGCCGCACCATGCGGCTGCGCTTGCGCTGTCAGGATCGCGAAGTGGTCGTGGATGAGGAGCGCCCGAATATTGCCATCGGCCGTGCCGAGGATAATGACCTCGTCATCAAGGGCAGCCTCATTTCACGGCTGCATGCGCGCATCGAGATCAATCGCAATAAGTTCGTGCTGATCGATCAGAGCACGAACGGCACTTTCGTGCAGGCCGCAGGCGAAGAGGATGCCTTCGTGCGCCGCGACAGTCTGCAAATCAAAGGGGCGGGCCTCATCGGGCTGGGCCGCCTGCCCGATGACGTCTCCCCGCAGACGATACATTTCGAGTGCGAAGAGGGCGAGGCCGTGCTAGCCCAGGAGCTTCTGGGTCACCGCTAGCTCTTGTAGGAGCTCGGCAGGCAGGCGCGCACCGTAGCGCGAAAAATAATCGCCGATTTCCGCCACCTCTTGGCGCCACAGGGTGCGATCGACGCTAAAGAGCGCTGCCAGCGCCTCGCTGGTGACATCAAGCCCGTTCATGTTGAGATCGGCAGGCCGCGGCAGCGAGCCGATCGGCGTTTCGGTGGCGCCCGCGCCCACCGTGCAGCGATCCAGCATCCAGGCCAGCACCCGCAGATTCTCCCCGTAGCCCGGCCAGAGAAATCGTCCCTGCGCGTCGCGCCTGAACCAGTTCACGTGATAGATCTTCGGCGCCCGGGTGAGCTTCGCGCCCACCTCGAGCCAGTGGCGCCAGTAGTCCGCGAAGTTGTAGCCGCAGAAAGGCAGCATCGCCATGGGGTCCCGGCGCACGACGCCCGCCTGCCCAACCGCGGCCGCGGTCGTCTCCGAGGCCACCGATGCGCCGACCAGCACGCCGTGCTGCCAATTGCGCGCCTCATACACGAGCGGGGCAACCTCGCGACGCCGGCCGCCAAAGATCAAGGCGCTGATCGGCACCCCGCGCGGATCGTCGGCGCGCGGCGAGTAGATGGGATTGTTTCTGGCGGCGACGGTAAACCGCGAGTTCGGATGCGCCGCGGGGCCGTTCTTCGGATCGTACGGTTGCCCTTTCCAATCCAGGACGGGCGTGAATTTCTTGCGGCCTTCCCACCACGGCTCATCGTCCGCCGTCAGCGCGACGTTGGTGAACAGCGTGTCGCGCCGGATCATGTCGAAGGCGTTGCGGTTCGTGTCGCGATTGGTGCCCGGCACGACGCCAAAGTAGCCGGCCTCGGGATTGACGGCCCAAAGCCGTCCGTCGGGACCCGGATGCAGCCACGCAATGTCGTCGCCCACCGTTTCAACTTTCCAACCGGGCATGGATTGCGGGGGGATGAGCATGGCAAGGTTGGTCTTGCCGCAGGCCGAAGGGAACGCTGCGGCGAGGTAATGGGTCTCGCCCTGCGGGTTCGTGAGCCCGACGATCAGCATGTGCTCGGCGAGCCAGCCTTCCTGGCGTGCCTGCCAGCTGGCGATGCGCAGTGCATGGCATTTTTTGCCGAGCAGTGCGTTGCCGCCGTAACCCGAGCCGAAGCTCTCGATGCCGAGTTCCTCCGGAAAATGCATGATGAAGCGCCGTGCCGGATCAAGTTCGCCGGTCGAATGCAGGCCGCGCACAAACTTGCCTTCGCGGGCAATGCGCTCAAGCGCCGCGCGGCCGCTGCGGGTCATGATCGCCATATTGAGCACGACATAGGGGCTGTCCGTGATCTCCACTCCGCAGCGCGCGTACGGGGAATCGAGCGGGCCCATGCAATAGGGGATGACGTACAGCGTCCGTTCACGCATGCAGCCGCTGAAAAGCGCGCGCATCTTGTCATGCGCCTCGGCAGGCGCCATCCAATGATTATTGGGCCCGGCATCCTCCTGTGAACGCGTGCACACGTAGGTCACGTGCTCGACACGCGCCACATCGTTGGGGTCGGAGCGGTAGAGGTAGCAGCCGGGGAATTCTTCGGCGTTGAGCTGGTGCAGCTCGCGCTCGCGCACGAGCCGCGCGGTCAGCTCACGAACCTCCGCCTGCGAGCCGTCACACCAATGCACGGCCCGTGGCCGCGTCAGCGCGGACACGGACTCTACCCACGCAGCGACCTCCGTGCTGATAAGCGGCAGCGGGGCGATGAGGTGCGGGGCGGTGGCCATGCGGAGCGGTCTTTCGGCTGCGATTCCAAATTATAGCCCCCCGAGCACCCGAGCTCACACCGCGGCGGCAATCCGGCTCGACATTGCGGGCCACCGCGCGGTAGCGTGCGTCGCTCCCGCAGCTGGCGGGGCGGCGGCGCGCGCGGTCAGCGCGCAGGGTTATGTCTGATTTAAGCGAGATTTTCGGCCTCCAAGGCCCGCTGCAGCGGGCGCTACCTGGATTTCGAGCGCGACCTCAGCAGGCGCGCATGGCGGAGCGGGTGGGGGAGGCGCTCGCGCGCCGTTCGGCCCTAGTCGTTGAGGCGGGCACCGGTACCGGCAAGACATTTTCCTACCTCGTGCCGGCGCTCCTCTCCGGAGCGCGCATCCTGATCTCCACTGGCACCCGGGCGCTTCAGGATCAGCTGTTCGCAAAGGATTTGCCGCTCGTGGCGCGGGCGCTCGGGCGACCGGCCCGCGTGGCGGTGCTGAAGGGGCGGGCGAACTACCTGTGCCACCGTCGGCTATCGCAGGCGCAAGCGCAGCTGGAACTGGACGGCAAGGGCGCGGATCGGGCGCTCGAACGGGTCCGACGCTGGTCTCGCATGACTCGCTCGGGAGATCTTGCCGAGGTACGCGGGCTTTCGGATTCGCATCCGATCTGGCCCACCGTGACGTCGACCCGCGACAACTGCGTCGGCGTTCACTGTGAGGATTTTTCTCGCTGCCACGTGGCCTCCGCGCGGCGCGCGGCGCAGGAGGCCGACATCGTCATCGTGAACCACCANNNTGTTGAAGGGGGTACGCATCGAATTGGACGGTGCGGGACAGGGGCACCCCGGCCTCGTACCGGGCGAGGTCACCGTGCGCATCGGTCGGGCACTCGGCGAAGTCGAAGAGGCAATGCACGCTCTGGCGCTCGAGCTGCCCCGCGGCGCGGTGCGCGTCGCCTGGTCGGAGATGCCGCTCGAGTTTGCAACGATTGCACTGCAGCTGGGGCAGTGCCTGCTCGGGCTCGAGAGCGCGCTCTGCGCCGCAGGAGCCGATACGCCGCTCGCCCATATCGGTGCGCGTGCCGGGGAGCTTGCGGTGGCGCTTGAGAGTATTGCAGCGGCGAGCTCTGCACAGGGCGCGCGCACGGTGGAAACCACGCCGCGCGGCTTTGCTTTGACGCTCCTGCCNNCTGCTGCGCGCGCGAAACTGCGCGTGGGTTTTTACCTCCGCCACGCTCTCCGTCGGTGACGACTTCAGTCATTTCTCGAAGCGCCTCGGGTTTATCGGTGCGGAGGAGCTCAAAATCGACAGCCCCTTCGATTACGCGCGGCAGGGCCTCTTGTACCTGCCCGCGGGACTGCCGAACCCAGCAAACCCCGCCTATGTC
>PLIX01000270.1 GCA_003140135.1 Gammaproteobacteria bacterium | reverse complement strand
GATCAGCTGCGCGAGCAGCTCGATCCCGAGCGCAGTGTCGCGGAGACCATCAGTCCCGGGTCCGACTGGGTCGAGGTCGATGGGAATCGCAAGCACATCATGAGCTATCTCGCCGACTTCCTCTTTCCCACGCAGCGCGCGCAGTCCCCCGTGCGGATGCTGTCAGGCGGCGAGCGCAACCGCCTGCTGCTCGCGCGCCTGTTCGCGCGGCCGGCAAATCTCCTGGTGCTCGATGAGCCCACCAATGATCTCGATATCGAATCCCTGGAGCTTCTGGAGCAGCGCCTGCAGGACTACGACGGCACGCTCATCGTGGTGAGCCACGATCGCAAGTTTCTCGACAATGTCGTGACGCAAACCCTCGCGGCGGAGTCCGCAGGCGTGTGGCGCGAGTACGTCGGCGGCTACAGCGAATGGTTGCAGCAGCGGCCCGCGCCTGCCACCGCGCCGGCAGCGGCGCCCAAGCCCGCGGCGGCCCGCGCCAAGAGCCGCACCAAGCTCAGCTACAAGGATGAGCGGGAACTGGCGGCTCTGCCGCAGGCCATCGAAGCGCTCGAGCGCGAGCAGGCGGAAGTTACCGCGCGCATGAGTCTGCCGGACTACCACCGCGGCGGAGCCGAGCAGCTGCGCAGCGATCGGCGACGCATGCAGCAGATCGAAGCGCAGCTGCAGGAGAAATTCACACGCTGGCAGGCGCTCGAAGGCGGGCGCGCCCATTAACGGCTGAGCCTCTCATTCTCGGTCCGGCGCCGTCGCAACATTGAGCGCTTGCACGAGTTCCGCGGAGCTGAATACCGGTTGCGAGCAGGCGTTGCCGGTGCAGATGAATGCCGCCGCGCGCGCCAGTTCCGGATAGCGGACATCCGGATTTGGCATCGCGCCTTCGCGCTTGTCCCACCAGTCGATCCGCCGGTACAGGGCCGGATAGCGCAGCGCCGCTCCATGCAGGCTTTGCGCGCCCGCGTCATCCTTATGGCCCACGATGGTCACGTGCGTTGGATCGCTCGCCAGTTCATCGTCGGTGAGCAGGATCCCGGTGCGCAAGTGCTGTCCGTCGGCGATCTGCGCCGCTGCGATATAGCGCATCGCGCGCTGCGCGCTGCGGCGCGCGCGCGCGTCGCCGTCATAGCGATAGAGCGTATTGGCGAAACGCGCAACGCCAATATTCTCATCGACATCGCGCACGGCTTCGCGAAAAACCCCGCGCGCGCCGCCGGCCACTGCAACCGTCGCAAAGCCGGCGGGCTGCACGCCAAAATGGCTGTCAATGAAGTCAAGCGCCTGGCGCGCCTGCGCGAGGTAGGCGCGCTCGCCCGTTGCCACATAGAGTGCAAGGAGGCCCTGCCCCATGGCGAGAGTGTCGCCGAGCGCAGCGGGCGCCGCAGCAGATCCGTCGTGGCTGAATCCTCCTGCGCCGGCATCGCGATGGCTCCTGATCCAGGCAGCCGCGCGCCGCGCCCGCGCAAGATAGCGCTCATCCCCTGTGGCATCGTAAAGCGCCGCGAGGGCGGTAATCTCCCAGCCGTTCTCGCGCGCATAGACGTGGCTGTCAATGCGCGGATTGGGATGGCGGCGCCGCTCGGCGTCGCTCATGGCGTAGAAGACGTGGCCCGTCAGCTGCGCGTCAACGTCGGCATCCTGACTTACGTAGACGACGCCCTCGGAACTGGTGAGAAAATTCTGCACGTAGCCGTCGATGCGCTGTGCGGCTTTGAGGAAGGCCGCATCGCCCAACACCCGGTAGCCTTGGGCGTACAGTCGTATGTACTGCGTCTGGAACGACATGATTTTTTCGAAGTGCGGGGATTTCCAATCGCGCTCATCAGAGTATTGAAAGACGCCGCCCCACACCGGGTCGATGAGTGCTTGCGCGGCAATAAGCGTGTTGCGCGCCATCGCCGCCTCCTTGGGGGCGAGCTGCGCGTGGGCGAGCGCATACTCGAGACTATCCGCATCGATGAACTTCTGTGCGCTCCCCCAGCCGGCGTACTGCGCGTCATAGGAGTCAAAATAGGTGGTGCTGAGCGCCTTGCGCTCTGCTGCACTCAGCAGCGCCGAGCGCGCGGGTTGCACCTTCTCCTGCGCAACGACCGAGGGTCCGGGCGATGGGTCTTTGATGATGGCCGCAAGCAGCGACGCCATCGCTTCGGGCGCGAGGTAGCCGCGGCGCTTGACGATCTCCGAACCGTCGGCGGCGAGCACAATCGTCGCCGGCCAGCCGTAATCCTGGTAGCGCGCCGNNGTCTCGTCCATGACGTGGCACCAATGGCACCAGACCGCCTCGAGATCCAGCAGCACGAAGCGCTGCTGCGCGCGCGCCTGTGCGAAGACATCATCGCTCCAGCCGTGCCAGCTGATTGCGGGCGCGGCGGGAGCCGTCGCGGCGTGCGCGCCGGCGGCTGCGCCAAGCAGTAATGCCGCCACACTTAGAAATCGCTGCATGCTCGCTCCGGCTGCGGTAGATACTGACGGCCTGTGGGCCGGTCTTGTCGCTAGATACGAAAGGTACGCGAAAGCGGATGCGTAGGCCGTCGAGATAAGCACCGTAAGATGCTGAATTATATACTATATATGACTCATAAAAACTTCAAATACTACGATCTCATCCTCGGCGCTTACGTCTGTGTGCTGTTGTGCGCCAATCTGATCGGACCTGCGAAAGTGTCGACCGTTTATCTGCCGGTCATCGGCTCGGTCACATTTCTCGCAGGCGTTTTGTTCTTCCCGATTTCCTATCTGTTTGGTGACATCCTCACCGAGGTCTACGGCTACGCGCGCGACCGGCGCGTGGTTTGGAGCGGCTTCGGGGCGCTGCTGTTCGCGGCCCTGATGGCGACGGTGGTCGTGCATCTGCCGCCGCGCGATAAGAATTCTGCCGTCGAAGCGATCTTCGGTAACACGCCGCGCATCATTGCCGCGTCCATCATCGCGTTCTGGAGCGGCTCCTTCGTCAACAGCTACGTGCTCGCGAAAATGAAACTGTGGACGCGCGGCCGCTGGCTGTGGACGCGCACGGTCGGCTCGACGATCTGCGGGGAGCTCGTGGACTCTGCGCTGTTCTACAGCATCGCGTTTGCCGGCCTGTGGAGCACGGACAAACTCCTGGCGATCATGATGACGCAGTACGTGCTCAAATCCGGATGGGAGATCGTTGCAACGCCCTTGACCTACAAGATCGTGGGTTTTCTCAAGCGTGCGGAGCACGAGGATTACTACGACCGGGATACGCGCTTCACGCCCTTCTCGCTCAAAACCTGATGCGCGACCGCCGGTGGCGCGGCAGGGCATCTGCGCGCCGGCAGCTGCGTTCGCGAACGCGTCCGAAACACTGAAGTCCCGCCATCGAATCTGGGATACTACGACTCGGCCTTTCCCCAAGACACGCCATGCTTCAGCTCGACTTCAAGGACGCGGCGTCCGACCACTCGGCAAGCTTAGGACCAGCCCAGACTTTCAAGTTTTCCCGTAGTGTCGTGTGCGACGAATCCCGCGGTCACGTGCTGGCAACCTATCGCAGTGATCAATGGGAGATCGAAGGCAGCTTGTACACGGGATTCCAGTGCAGCCGCCCGAGCCGCATCTACTTCGAGGACTCAACAGGCCGACGCTCCTACGGCTGCGGCCCCTTTGCCGGGATCGTCGTGACGCGCGGCGCCTTGCACATCGGCCATCAGCTCTTCGCTCACTATCAGAACCGCACGCAGCTGTGGCATTGCTACGCCTTGAGTTCCGACTGGCCCGTCATGGTCCTCAAAGCGACCACGGCCGCCGAGGCCTATGCCGCAGCGTAAAAGCCGCGCCTGATCCCCCGTTACCTCAGGGCGCCCCGAAACCCCGGCAGATCGCACGCTGCAGCGCTTCTTGCCAAGGCGAGTGCTTCGGAAACCGCACGCGTGAAATCTTCGTGCGTCGGCCCGACGACGATGCGCTGCCGGAAAAAATCCGCCCACGCAAACTCGCAGAACGCGGTCGGTGTTTTCTCATAGCCGCCGGCGGTGCGCACGAAGCCCGCAATTGAGCGGTAGACATCGTCGCGCAGCTCCTTCAGGTGCTTCGGTATCGCGGTGAACGGCTGCCGGCGGCCACGTTCATCGATCGGATGCGCCCAACGCTTCTCGCCCATTTCGCGCCAGAAGGCGCTGGGTTCGAGCTGCTGCAAGTCGGCCTCAATCAGGAAGAAGCCGGTTTCGATGCCGGCCTCGAGCGCGGCGCGCGCCAGGTGGTGATGGTCAGTGATGTGGACGCGCTCGTCCGGCCCATAGACCGCCGGGATCATGTGCTGCGCCAGAAAGTCGCGCTGCTGGTGCTTTTTCAGCGCCTCGAGTTCCTTGCGCTTGACGCTGACCTCAATGAACCCGATCGTGATCTGCGTCGGACGCAGCTTGTGAATGGGTGCTTCGTGCTGGCGCGCCATCTTGATCCCCGACCGCTTTAGGGCGCGCAGATTACACGAAAGCCGCGTGCGCCGGCCTCGCAAGCCTATGAGGGCGCACTAGCCGTGGTGCGCTGCACGGTGCCTGGGTAGGCCTCGGCGGCCGTCCGGGCGAATGTGACGCAAAAGCGCGCGCCGGCGCCGTTCTCGCCGCTCGTCACCTCCACCTGCGCATCGTGCAGTGAGGCAATCTCGCGCACGATCGACAGGCCAAGCCCGCAGCCGTCGCCGCCCGCATCCGGCAGGCGGTAAAAACGTTCGAATATTTTGTGCCGTTCCGCGGCAGGGATGCCCGGCCCGTCATCCTCGACCGCCAGGCGCGGCGCCGCTGCGGCCTCGACCATCAAAGTGACGCGTCCGCGGCTGCGCCCGTAGCGAAACGCATTGTCGATGAGATTGGATAAGAGTTCGCTCAGCAGACGCTCATCGCCGCGTACCCACACCGGCTCCTGCGGGACGACCAAACCAAAATCCAATTCGTGCTCGAGCGCACGCGCGATCCATTCCTCGCCGACGCGCCGCGCGAGCATCGTCAAATCGACCCTGCCGAACTGCACCGCCACGGCCGCCTCGGGCTCCGTACGGGCGAGCGTCAGCAGTTGCTGAATCAGTCGTGCGGCGCGCTCCACCGAACCATGCAGCGCGCGCAGCGCCAGCCGTTCGGAGTGTGGATCGGCCGCCCGCTCCGCGCGCTCCGCGTGCAACAGCACCGCCGCAAGCGGCGTGCGCAGCTGGTGCGCGGCGTCCGCCACAAAGCGCTTCTGCGCCCCGATGGCGGTGCCGAGGCGCGCGATGAGCTCATTGATGCGCGTCGCGAGCACGTGCGCTTCGCGCGGCAGGCCGGCTTCGGAAACGGGCGCAAGGTAGTGATGGTCGCGTGCCTCAATCTCCCGGGCAAGATCCGTCAGGGGCTTGAGCCCGCGGGACACACCCAGCCAGGCGAGGAGCAGTGCGATTCCGAGGAGCGCGATCTGCGGCGCCACCATCACCAGCAGAATCTCGCGGGTGAGGGTCGCGCGTTTGATGAGGGTTTCGGCGACCGTCACGGTCACAATGTCCCGCGATCCGACCGGTGCAATGCGGATCCACACCAAACGCACCGCCTGGCCATGGACGGTGCCGTTGGCGAGCCGGATGGCGCCGATGGGCGATGCAGCCGCCACCGGTAGCGCGACCTCCCCTGCGATGAGCCCGCGGCTCGCGGATTGGATTCTGTAGTAGGTCTTATCGACTTCATCGAACTGGAAGACCTCGAGGCCGACGGCGGGCAGGTCAAATACGACCTGGCCATTCGTCGTACGCACCGCCTGCGCGAGCGAGTGCGTGGAATCGATGAGCCAGCGATCGTAGACGAGGTTCGCGAAGTGCAACGCGGTGAAATACGATGCGACCGCATCGAGCGCGAGCAGCAGCACGAGCGCGCCCCCGAGCCGCAGCAGCAGGCCCACCCGCAGGCTCGTACTATTCATCTCCCGGCAACTCCAAGAGGTAGCCGAAGCCGCGCAGCGTGCGCACTTTGAGTCCCAAGGGGCTCAATCTGCGGCGCAGCCGGTGCACGCACACCTCGATCGCGGTGTCGGACGGCGGCTCCGTGCCGCGCCCGAGCCGATCGGCCAGATCATCCCGGCGCACCACGCGCCCGGCGCGTACCGCCAGCGCCTCCAGGAGCGCAAATTCGCTGGCCGGCAGGTCCACGGCGACGCCGCCCAAGCTCACCCGCGGCTCTCCCGGCGTGAGCACCAGGGCGCCGATTCGAATCTGCGCATTGCGGTCCGCGCGGTGCCGTCGCAGCAGCGCGCGCACGCGCGCCTCCAGCTCCTGCAGCTGAAAAGGCTTCACAAGATAGTCATCCGCGCCCGCATCGAGCCCGGCAACACGGTCCTCCAGCGCATCGCGCGCCGTTACCACGAGAATCGGCAGCCCGCGCAGCTGGCGGCGCAGGCTGCGCACGAGCGCAAGACCATCCATGCCCGGCAATCCGAGGTCGACGATAGCGAGGTCGTAGTCGTGTGACAGGAGGGCGTTGAACGCCTGATCGCCGGCGGCGAAGGCATCCACCTCGAACCCGGATTGGCGCAGCAGATCTGTCAGCGCTTCGCGCAACTGACGGTCGTCTTCAACTATGAGCAGACGCATGTAAGGCGCGCGAAAGGTTAATGAAAGCTTGCCTCACTACACTCTGCAGCATGCTGCCCTCAAGCGATCGCCGGCGGTTGCTGCCGTGTCTGTTCGCTGCGCTCACTGCCGGCGGCCTCATCGCACAGGTGAGCGCGCAGGATCCCGCAGCGGCGAGCGCCTCGGCCGAGTCCGCGCACGGCGACAGACCCTGGACCCTGCCTGAACTCAGTGACGAACTCAAAAGCACAAACCCGCAGCTGGAGCAGGCGCATGAGGCCTATCTCGCCGCAAAACTGCAAGTGCCGCAGGTGTCCTCCTTGCCCGCGCCGCAGGTGGCGCTCCTGGAGCAGGCAAACACCGGCGGCCCCTTCGATTTCAAGAGCTCCTCGGACTTCTTCGCCTATCCGAGCTTCACGCAGCCGTTCCTGTGGCCCGGCAAACGCGGCCTTGCAGGGGACGTTGCGACTGCGCAGGCGGAGGTCATCGGACGGCAGTACGACAGCCTCGTGATCCAACTGGTGGCGCAGCTGCAGCTTAACTTCTACCAGCTGCTCGCGCTGCAGGCGCAACGGCATTTCATGGACGAGGATCTGCAGCGCCTGGAGGAGATCAAGGAGGTCGCGAAGGTGCGCTACGCCAACAATGCGGCCGCCTTTGTCGACTTCTTGAATGCGCAGGTGGCGGTGGGCAGTCTCTACAACGATCGCTTTGGCATCGACAAGCAGATCCAGTCCGCTGCAGAGCAAATCAACACTCTCGTCGGGCACGCCTCGCAAAATGCGCTCGTGGTGCGCGACACCCAAAGCGCCCCGCAGCTTCCCCCGCAGCCGCTCGCGGAACTCATTGCGCTTGCGCAGCGGACCAATCCGCGTATCGCCGGCGATGCGGCGCAGATGGACGCGGCCGACAAGAGCCTGGCTCTCGCCGAGAAGGCGTTTTATCCCGACTTTTCATTGAGTGTCGGCGCCTATACGGATCCGGCGCTCGATCGACCTGATTCGACGCGGCTCTACTCGGTGGGCGTCAGCGTCAATCTGCCGACTTGGGGGTACCAAAAGGAGCGCGCGGGGGTGGGCCAGGCGCGCGTCCAATTGAAAGCGGTGCGGGCCGGGCAAAGTGCCGATCTGCAACAGCTCGATCTCGCCGTCGCCAATGCCTATCACTCGCTGGAAACCGCGCTGCAGCAGGTCAAGTTCAATCGCGAGCGACTGCTGCCGCAGGCACAAATGGCTTACCGGCTCGCGCTCGCGGGCTACAGCAGCAACGGCGGCACGGCATTTTCGGATCTGCTGACGGCGCAGGGCAATCTGCGCGGCGCGGAGCTGAGCCTGCTGCAAGCGCAAAACGCGGCGAGCCAAGCCTATGTCAGCCTCGTAGGCGCCATCGGCCGCGAACCGGACTAAAGGAGGAGCCATGTGCAAATCGATCCCGATCCGGATCGCGGCGTTCATGATGGTTGCGGTCGTCTGCGTCTGCGGCCCTGCGCAGGGTGAAGGCGGCGCGAGCGGCGGCAACCCTGATCAGGGCTTCAGCGAGAACTTCGTCAAGACGGGGCTACCCGTGCAACAGTTGGTGGCGGACACCATACCCATTACCGGGAAGCTTGCGCTCGACAAACGGCTAACGCGGATCGCCGCAGCGCGCGTGGCAGGCCGCTTGGGCCGCATCTTCGTCTTCGAGGGCCAGTCGGTGCATGCCGGGGATGCGCTGGCGGAGATCTACAGCCCTGACTTCATCTCCGCCGAGAACGAATTCCTGCTCGCCAAACGCTTCCACGACACGCTCGCCGCCGATAACGCCGACGTCGAGCTGCGCAACGATGCGGAAGTGACCATGCGCTCCGCCGCCAACAAACTCAAAGTACTCGGCGCCTCGAGCGCAGATATCGCCGCGCTCGGGCGGCGAGCGACGATCGCGGAATATCTCCTGGTACGCGCGCCCATCAGCGGCGTCGTCACGCAGCGCAATGTGGATCCCGGGGGTTACCTCAATGTCGGCGATCCTCTCATGTCGCTTGCGAACCTCGATACGCTGTGGCTGTTCGCCAATACCTATGATGCCGACTATCAGTATCTGAAGCTCGGCGAGCCGCTCGCATTTGAGACTCCTTCGCTGCCCGGGGAACGCTTCAACGGGCAAATCGCCTTTATTGCGCCGAGCGTCGATCCGAACACACATACGCTGCCCATACGCTGCGACGTGCCGAACCGTGATTTTCGCTTGCGCCCGGAGATGTTCGTGCGCGGGGAGCTCAAAGTCGGCGAGCGCATGGCGCTCATCGTGCCCAAGAGCGCCGTCATCCACATCCGCGATTCGGATTACGTCATCGTGCATGACAGCGGCAAGCAATACCGCCGCCTGCCCGTGCGCGGGCACGCCTTTGAGGCCGATCGCTACGCCATCACCGCGGGTCTTACTGCGAACGTGCCGGTCGTTACCGACGGCACGCTCCTTCTGAACGAGACGCCGAGCGAGAATTGACCATGACGGGGCCGGGCATGACGTCACGGTTCATCGACCATGCGATCGCCAGTCGCGGGTTGGTGCTGCTGCTGTGTGCGCTGCTCCTGGGGCTGGGTATCTATTCGTTCCGGGCGCTGCCGATCGAGGCGTATCCCAATATCGCGCCGCTCAACATTCAGATCATCACCCAGTGGGCCGGCCGCAGCACGCTTGAGATCGAGCGCCAGCTGACGATCCCCATCGAGACGGCCGTCGCCGGCGTCCCGGACGTGGACTCGGTGCGCTCGGTGTCGCTGTTTGGCCTCTCGGTGGTGACGATCAAATTTCGTGAAGGCGCGGATGACTTCAGGTCGCGCCAGAACACTCAGATGTATCTCGCCGCGGTCAATTTACCGACGGGTGTGACCCCGACGATCAGCCCGGACGCCGATGCGACCGGGGAAATCATGCGCTACCGGATCCAGGGCGATAATCCGGCCATTGACATCATCGACCTGAAAAGCCTTCAGGACTGGGAAGTCTTCAAGAGCTTAAAGAGCGTGCCGGGAGTCGCGGACGTCAACGGCTTCGGAGGCATGGTCAAGCAATACCAGGTGCTGGTCGACCCGCAGAAGCTCCTCTTTTACAACATCACTCTCGCGCAACTCGCCCAGGCGCTCAGTAACGGCAACGCCAACGTGGGCGGCGGTCTCATGCCCAGCGGCGAACAGCAGCTCGTCGTGCGCGGCGTGGGGCTCGTCCGGACCCTCGATGACATCCGCAACATCGCGGTATCGACACTCGTCGGCACCGGCGGCACCGGCAGCCCGATTGGCCTCAAAGCTCCAATCCGGGTAGGCGATGTGGCGACCGTGCAGTTCGGCAATGCCGAGCGCCTCGGGCAGGTGCAGTTCGACCAGGACACCGAGACCATCGAGGGCATCGTCCTCATGCGCCGCGGCGAGAACGCAAGCGAAGTGCTCGCGCGCGTACGCACTCGGGTGAATGACATCAATGAAAGCGGCCGCCTGCCGCCCGGCGTGAAGATCGTCCCGTTCTACGATCGCCAGGAACTGCTCGATCTGACGGTGCACACCGTCACGCACACGCTGCTCGTGGGCATCACCCTCGTGCTCATCGTGCTGTGGCTCTTTCTCGGCAATCTGCGCATGGCGCTCATCGTCGCAGCGATCATTCCCCTAGGACTATGCGTGTCCTTCACCGGCATGAACTGGCTGGGCGTCCCCGCGAACCTCATCTCCCTCGGCGCCATCGATTTTGGGCTCATTGCCAATGCCGCAGTGATCGTCACCGAAAACATAATGCAATATCTCGAACGCGAGCACCGCCGCACGCTCGAAGCCTTTCGCCAAGCGACGGCGGAGGTCGCCCGCGCGATGATCTTTTCTACGGCCATCATCGTCGTCGCGTATGCGCCCCTCTTTCTCCTGGGCGGGGTCGAGGGCAAGATCTTCGAGCCGATGGCCTTTACCATGGGCCTTGCGCTCCTCGCCTCCATCCTCCTCAGCATCACGTTCATTCCGGGCGCCGCAGCGATGCTGTTCGCAGGCAAGGTCGCGCTGCGGCCGCCTAAATTTGTCGACTGGCTGCAACACGGCTACCGGCGACTGCTCGCCTTCCTCATCCACTATCCGCTCCGGCTCGGATTCGTCTCGCTGATCCTTCTCGTGCTGTCAGTGTGGCTCGCAACGCGCTTGGGCTCGAGCTTCCTGCCGACCCTGGAAGAGAACAACCTGTGGATCCGCGTCACGCTGCCGAACACCGTGGGCTTCGATTATTCGGCGCACCTGGCGACGCAGATCCGGCAGGAACTCATGCGCCAGCCGCAGATCCGCGATGTCGCCGTGCAAATCGGACGGCCGGACGACGGCACGGACTCGACCGGTATCTTCAACCAGGAATATGGCGCGTACTTCAAATCTCCGCAGGAGCTGGGCTATGTGGTCGACCGTCAGGCGGTGATCGAACGGCTGCAAAAATACTTCGACGGCATTCCCGGAATTGACGTCAATTTCTCCCAGTACATCCAGGACAATGTTGACGAGGCGCTCTCGGGGGTCAAGGGCGAGAATTCGGTGAAGCTGTTCGGCTCCGATCTGCATGTGCTCGAAGCGCGCGCCGCCGAGATCAAGCACGCTCTGGAGCAGGTCGCGGGCATTGCCGATGTCGGCGTGTTCACGGAGCTCGGCCAGCCGACTCTCAATGTCACGGTGGATCGCGTCGCCGCGCAGAGATTCGGCCTCAATGTCGTCGATGTCGAAAACGTGGTGCTGAATGCCGTCGGCGGCAACGCCCAAAGCCAGGTCCTGGAGGGCGAGCGCGTGTTCGATCTATTCATGCGCCTGCCGGAGGGTGCGCGCAGCAACCCGGAGGAGCTGCGCCGGCTGCTGATTGACGCGCCCGACGGAAGCCGCGTTCCGGTGAGCCTGGTCGCCGACGTTAAGGTAACGAATGGACCATTCTTCATCTATCGCGAAGCCGGACAGCGCTACATCGCCATCAAATTCGGCGTGCGCGGGCGCGACCTGGGAGGCGCCGTCGCCGCGGCGCAGGAACTCGTGAATCGGGACGTGCATTTGGAGCGCGGCTACACACTGCGCTGGGACGGGCAGTTCAATGAGATGAAGCTCGCCCAGCAAAAACTCATGGTCATTATTCCCATGGCGCTGATCGCGATCTTCGTGCTCCTGTGCCTCGCCTTCCGCGGCATCAAGGATGCCACCCTCGTGCTCATCAACGTGCCCTACGCCGCGATCGGCGGCATAGCGGCGCTGTATTTCGCCGGGGAGGACTTGAGCATTTCCGCCGGCATTGGATTTCTGTCTCTCTTCGGCATCGCCATCCAAAACCTCGTCATCCTGATCACGAGCATCCGGGAGCTCGCGGGCGAGCCGGGCAGGACGCTGCACGATGCCGTCATTGAAGGCGCATCCCGGCGCTTCCGCGCAGTACTGATGACCGCACTACTGGCCGCATTGGGCCTCGCGCCGGCGGCCTTCTCGCATGCCATCGGCTCGCAGGCGCAGCGGCCCTTGGCGCTGGTCATTTTCGGCGGCATGCTGTCAACGACGCTGTTGACGCTCCTCATCCTTCCCGTCGCCTTTGCCCGGGTCAATGCGCGCCAGAAAGAGGCGTCCGCAGGCGCTTGATCGGTGCCACGCGCCTCCTGCGCGGCGCCAGGCCAAAAACGGCATTTTCGTCGGAAAATGGCGACAGTTCTCAGCTGCGCAAACACTTCATCACAGCTTCATGATTCTTGATGGCGCGGGCACAGGTTTCTCGGTAATCTCCAGGCATCTACACGGAGCGTGCCATGCGAAGTCGATTGGTCCTGCACGTCAGCTTGCTCTTGGCAGCGTGCGCACTCGCCGGATGCGGTGCCCTCACTAACGTCTCCGCGACTTCAAATGTCACATCTCAATACTCCCACGTGTGGGTGACCATCCAAGACGTTAAGTTCAACACCAGCGCAACCGCCGCAGCCGGCGACAGCAGCTGGCTCGACTTTCCCCTCACGACCCCGGTGACCATCGATCTCGCCACGGTAACCAATGGGGGCCTTGCCGTGTTCGGCAGCTCATTGAAGATCCCGACCGGGACCTACGCGCAAATGCAGCTGCTCCTCACCGACACGGCGGCGCCGCTTGCAACCTCGGCGCAGGCCGCAGGGCTGCTCTACAACGATCAGGTGGGATACCTCGACAGCACCGGCGCCGCCCTCGCCGCGCCGCTCGATCTCGTCCATCCCGAGAATGGCATCGTACTGTCCGTATCGCTCAGCATCCCGAGCAACCTCAAGGCGGAGCTGGAAGCCCTGAACGATGGCGCGGCGACCACGGCAGATGGAACTGCGGATGAGACCGGGACGGATACGTCGACGGGGCTGGCGACGACGGCCACGGTACCAACCACCGCCACGACCACCTGCGCGACGACCACCACGGCTACGGCGACCACGACCCCGGTTACCACCACCACCGACAACTGCACGAACGGCGTCGCGACCGCCACGTTCACCGTGGGCATCGACTTCGACGCCGAGAAGGATCTGGTACCGTTTACCTTCAGCGGCCAGCCCGGCTTTCTCCTGAATCCGCATCTCGTCGCCTACGATCTGTCTACCGCCGGAACGATTCAGGGCACGATCACTTTGCCGACGACATTGGCGGTGGCGACCGCCAGCGGTAATCCGGCCATCGAGGTCAGCGCCGAGACTTTGAGCAGTGACGGCACGCGTCATGTGGTGGTGAAGAGCGCGCCGGTTCTGACCGACGGCAGCTTCGTGCTCTATCCGCTGGCGACGAATGCGACCACGACAAACACGTCGACGACGACGACGTATGACCTCGTGATACACGGCCCCAACATCCAGACGACGATCATCCAGTCCGTCCCGCCGAGCGTCGCGGCTCCAGCGGCGGCGACCAGCATCACGCTCACCAGCGTGACCCCGGCCAGCACGGCTGACTACCTCGTCAATGTTTCAACGGCGACGGGTTTCAGCAGCGCCGGAGCGCTGGTGCAGTTCTACCAGACCATTCCGGTCAGCGGCGAAGTCCCGTACGTCGTCGCGCAGCAGCCTATCGATCCCTTCAACAATGATTTCGCCGGCGACGCGGCGCTGTCCATGGGCACCATTGCCGTCGCCGTCTATAGCGGTGGTGTGAACTCGACGCCCGTGAGCGAAGCACCGAGCGAAGGCGACAACACCTACCAGGTCGCGGCGATTGCACCGAACTTCAACGACGGCACACTGGGTACCAAAGTCACTGCGCCGGCCGACGTCACGACGACGACGCCCGCGGTGGTCGTCAGCCTGGCGCCTCTCAGTGCGGCCACCGGGGCGACGAGCAATACGCTTGAGGTCGCGACCGCAGTGGCCGCCCCCGGCAAGTTCACCAACGGCGACCTCATCCTCAGCCAGAACGGCGCGATCGTTGCAGTAGCTCCTCTCGGCGTCATCCTCAACCAGAGCTCAGGCTCCGTCACGTTCACCCACGTGCCCGGCGGTACATCGAGTACATCGCTCAGCACGGGCATCTACGACTTGTCGGCGTGGGTGTGGAATTCCAGTAATCCCTCGGGCACATTGACCCGCGTGTCGAGCCCGACGGGCGTCAATCTGAGCAGCGGCACCTCGACCGGCGCCACCATCACCATCGACTGATCATGAGCGCAGCAAACCCGCGAGCACGCGCCGGTAGCGTGCCGTGATGGCGTCGCGCCGAACGTGCCTTCCGCCCGCTACGACCTTGCGTCCATAGCGCCACACACAATCGATCACCGGCGCGCTCGCGGCAAAAATCCAGCTGTCGATGAGCGCATCTCCCTCGCGGCAGAGCAGCGAATCGTGCGTCATGTCGAGGCTGACAATGTCCGCCTCAGCCCCCAGTACGAGTCCGCGCCGATCGCACCCGAGGGCCTGCGCGCCGCCGGCCACGACCGCGTCCAGCAGACGCCGGCCGGTGGATTCCTCCAGGCCGCGCGCGAGCACGTTGCGCCGCCGGTGAGTGAGG
>PLIX01000129.1 GCA_003140135.1 Gammaproteobacteria bacterium | reverse complement strand
CAATCATCTCGGTCCCCGAACATCAAGACTGTCAGCGAGGCTCGTCATGGAAATTACCGGTGGATGCTTGTGCAAGGCCGTGCGCTACCGAGTCAGTGCGGTTCCAATTGTTACGCGAGTGTGCTGGTGCCGACTGTGTCAATACGTGGGTGCTGGCAGCGCTACGGTCAACACCTGCTTCCCAAGCAGCGCGATTGAGGTTGCCGGTGAGCTGAGCGATTACCGCAGTGTTGCCGATAGCGGCAACGTTATGCATCGCAGATTTTGTCCGCTGTGCGGCACGCATCTATTCAGCGAAGCTGAGGTGCGTCCTCATCTGACATTTATACGCAGCGGCACGCTTGACGACCGCGAGATCGCGAAGCCAGCCACTACGATATGGACATCGCAGGCGCCAACTTGGGCCTGTATCGATGCGACGATCCCGCGGTTGGCAGGGCAGGCGCCGCCCGCTGCGTGAGAGCAGGTAATTTTTTGCTCCCCAATGTGCTGCCGCAGAGCTCGCGCTGAGCGGCAGCGACAACGCTATTCAAATTAACTGTCTTGCGGCTTGGACTGCCCGTGTGGAAATATAGCGAGCCAACGCGATCAGCGCGTGCGAGATGCGACTAATGATCAAGCTGTACTGGTGCCAGAATACTCGCGCGATGCGTGCGCTGTGGTTGCTCGAGGAAGCGGGTGTGCCGTATGAGCGCGTGCACATCGACATTCGTGATGCACAGGCAAAGGCGGATCCTGAGTTTCGGGCGGCGAGCCCGCTCGGCAAGGTACCCGCGCTTGCCGATGGCGCGGTCAGGATCAACGATTCCGGCGCTATTTGCGCCTACATCGCGGACGCGTATCCGCAGGCGGGACTTGCGCCGCCTATCGGCGACCCGCAACGCGGCGCGTATCTGCAGTGGCTCATGTTTACCAATTCCAACATTGAGCCCGCGATGATGGAGAAATTCTCCGCCCTTACGCCGAACCGCGCGGCGCACGGTTGGGGCGACTATGCATCAATGCTCGCTACGTTGCGTGAAGGATTGCAGACAGGTCCGTGGATACTCGGCGGGCGCTTCTGCGCCGCGGATGTGATGCTGGGCTCGGCCGTATATTTCCTCGATATGTTCAAGATCTTGGGCGACGAGCCGGTGCTCAAAGCTTATTTGGAGCGTTGCATGGCGCGGCCGGCCGCCCAGCGCGCGTTCACGGTGCAGGCCTAGAGCAGGATCCGGGCGCGGTTCTGTCCGTTGGCGGCACATGGGCTCTGCAGAGCGCAAATCCGCGGTCAGTAGCCGATATGGTGCAACGCCGCTACAGCCGTCGCAGCGATCAGGCAGTAAATTCCGAAGACATACCAGCGACCGCGTTCAAGCCAGCGGCTGAGCCACCGCAAGGCGACAAGACCGGCGAGAAATGCAAACACGGCGCCGAGCAGGCTCGGGAAGACAGCCGCGGCCAGGCCGGCCGTCCCTTCGATCCTTTGCGCGTGCATCAGTCGCAGCAGTTCGCGCGCAACCACCGGCGGAGTGAGCACGACGGCGAGCACAAAGCTAAAGGACTCCGCGCGCAACTTTGCAACCCCGGCCAACATGCCGACCGAGATTGTCGCGCCGGAACGGGAGAAACCGCGAAACGGCAAACACAATCCCTGTACCGCTCCGATGAGGCCGGCTTGTTTCGCGCTGAGTTCCTGCGCAGCCGCGCTTGACGCGCGCCTGCGGTGCTCAAAGATGCCGGCGATGAGAATCAATACTCCCGCGGCGGCGAGTGCCGGAGCGATGATCTCCAGATGTCCGAAAAGATCCTCTACCTCAGCGTTTGGCACGCCGGCAAATGCCGTCCTTTCAATAACCTTAACGATCGCTTCGCCGATTATTGCCGTTAATGCAGTCGCGAGGATGACGAGCGCCGCGAATCTCTTGAAGGCGACCGCGCTCTTGAAATACGTCTCGCGCCAGCTGCGCCAGAAATAGACGATGACCGCGAACATCGTGCCGCTGTGCAGCATGACCAGCAGCAATGTCATCTCCGGAGCCGAGGGATCAAGGCCCATCAGCTTTTCGGCCACGATGACATGGGCTGAGCTTGACACGGGCAAGAGCTCCGCCAAGCCTTGCACGATTGCAAGAACAATCACTTTCAGAAGGGGCATGCGACCGATTCTAGGTGTTCTTGCTGATGCGAGGTAGGTGCACCGGTGTGCGCGCGTGCCCGTGCCATCGAATCGGAGCTTGCGGCGCTGGGCTCGCAGCATGAGAGGCGCCCACAATTCGGACAGCGGGAACTGACGTTGATGCGGCGTGCGCTCCGAACCGTTGCACTGGACGATAGTGGCCGCGGCAGCCGCGCCAATGCGGGGAGCCAGCGCCCCGCGCCGCGTATGCCGGCAGCACTTTTCCCCTGATGTGTGAGTGCCGCCCTGGCGCGGCTATCCGCCCCACAGGGCTGTATTGAGGAGAAGCAGTGCGCCGATGCCTGCCACGAGAAGGGCGTTCCTGATGATCCCCACGAGGATTGTGCTGAGCATGGTTCCATCCTCCTTTCGCTGACGCCTCCGAGAACCCGAGTGCCTGCCCATGATCAAGTCATGCAATCAGTAGGCCAATCGCAGAATCCTTTAAAGTCAATGCCTTACGTAGGCCTGAACGTCGCATACCTCGTGCAAGAGTGCGAATAACGGGTACTTTTAGCGCCGATTCGTGCTCCGGGCATTTTCGGCTCGCGAGCAGAGCGCCGCCCCGGTCCTGGTGTACAGGACCCGGGGCGGCGACAGCCTACTGTTTGGGCGTCGTTGTAGGCTGACTGGGTGGCGGGGTCGCGCTGCTGTCGGGCGTCGAACTCGGGGTGGAAGGCCCCTGCATTGAATCCGACCCGCTCGCCGGAGGCGTCGACGAGTCCGCCGGCATGCTGGGCGTGCTCGGCGGCGCGCTCGACTGCGCCGAGTTGTCCGAACTCGGCGGAGCGGACGTGTCAGGTCCCGTGGCATGCTCCCGGGAGCAGGCCGCAGCGAGCGTAAGCCCGCTCAGGCACAGAATTAATAAACCGCGTTTCATAGGGGCACCTCGCTATCGTGGGATGGGTAATCTCCCGGCCGCTGTATCTTCCGGGCGTATGGAGAGAACGCATCGTGGGTTCCGGTGTTCCCTCGGGGTCAATCGCCGGCCAGGCGCGAGCTTGGGCCGACCAATCGCTCCACCGGCCGCAAGTGGGTCTGCAATCCGGGATATCTGTGCTAAAAGGTGCGTCCCGCGATGTGGAGGTCCTTGATGCTGAGGTTTTATTATCACCCTTCGCCAAACCCTGCGAAGGTCGCGTTGTTCCTCGAGGAGGCGGCGCTGCCTTACGAACTCATACCGATCGATACCCGCAAAGGTGAGCAATTCGAGCTCGCGTTTCTCGCCATTAACCCGAATGCGAAAACCCCGGCTCTCGTGGATGGCGACGCCACCGTCTTCGATAGCAATGCGATCCTGCTGTATCTGGCGGAAAAAACCGGGAAGTTTTTGCCGGCGAACACACCCGTCGCCCGCGCCGAGTTGCTCTCATGGCTCATGTTCGTGGCAAGCGGCGTCGGCCCGTATTCGGGCCAGGCCGTGCACTTCAAGCACTTCGCGCCCGCCGGGCTCGATTACGCCGTGAACCGCTATGTTTATGAGGCGCGACGCCACTTCGGCATCCTGGACACCCGGCTTGCCACTCAGCGCTACATGCTCGGTGACACCTATACCATTGTCGACATGGCCGTCTGGGGCTGGGCGCGCGCGCTGCCGTTCATTCTGGGCGAGAATGCCTGGATGAACCTGCCGAACCTAAAGCGCCTCTTCGATGAGATCAGCGCACGGCCGGCCGCAGCGCGCGCCAATGCGCTCAAGGACCGGCACGCCTTCAAGACCGAGATGGACGCAGAGGCACGGCGGAACATGTTTCCGCAGAACGCAACATTCGCAGCCTAGACGTCTCTTGAGATGCAGCGACGTCAGTTCATTTCTGCCGTGTCGATGACGGCGGCCTGGGTCGGCGCAAAGCCGTCGCTGGGCGCTGGGCGTCCGCTGCGGATTCTCATTCTCGGCGGTACCCGCTTCATTGGCGTGTATATGACCGAGCTTGCCCTCAGGCGCGGACACATCGTCACCCTCTTCAATCGAGGTGAGACGAACCCACAGCTTTTTCCCAAGGTTGAAAAGCTCAGAGGCGACCGTGACGGTCAGCTCGACGCCTTGCGCGGGCGCAAATGGGACGTCGTCATAGATGACTCCGGTTTCGTGCCGCGCCATGTCAGTCTGGCGGCGCAACTGTTGGCGCCCAACGTGCGGCAATACCTATTCGTTTCGTCGGTTTCTGTCTATGCAAGCTTTGCCACCGCCCCCGACGAGGACTCACCGGTGGGCAAGCTCGCCGATGAGAGCATCGAGAAAGTGGACGAGAATACCTACGGTCCCCTTAAGTCGCTGTGCGAGCAGGCCGCCGAGGCTGCGCTGCCCGGACGCGTCACGGTGCTTCGCCCGGGCTATATCGTCGGACCGAATGACAACTCGGACCGCTTCACCTACTGGCCCGCCCGTGCGGCCCGAGGCGGCGAGATGCTCGCGCCGGACGGTCCGGGGGATGCGATCCAGTTCGTCGATGTGCGCGATCTCGCGCGCTTCACGCTCGATGTTCTGGAGCACAATGTCGCCGGCACATTTAATGTCGTCTCGCCGCCGGGCCGATTCACAATGGGCGATCTTTTGAGCGCGAGTATCAGCTGTGCGAATGCGCTGGCAAAGCCGTCCGCGCCGCCGCGCGCGGTATGGGTGCCTGTTGAATTCATGCAGCAGCACAACGTTGTCCTGGCGAGCGACATGCCGATCTGGAACGCGCCGACCGGCGCCGACGCGGCGTTCGCCAAGGTGAACGTCGCGCGCGCATTGCAGGCGGGGCTTACGATAAGGGCCATCAAAGACACCGTCTGCGATACGCTTGTGTGGCACCTGGGGCGCCCCGCGCCGGAGCGCCTCGCGCTCAAGGCTGGCATCGATCCGATGCGCGAACACGAAGTGCTCGTGGCCTGGCATGCCGCAGCGGTGCGCGCGCCGGCATAGATGGCCAAGCTGATATTTTGCAGCTGAATATTGCCGAACGTACCGAGTCGAAAGTTCGATTGAGAGTCAAGAGATAGTCAATACATGAAAATTCAGCGGTTTGCAGTCGCGGCGCTCCTCGTTGTTGCGCTCGCCAGGGCCTTGCCAGCGCAATGCGCGGACGCCGTAACGGCGCCTGAGCGCATCGTATTGCCAAGCAGCGTCGTGCCCGTGCACTACGACGTCGAGGTCACACCGGACGTAGCCCACCTGAGCTTTCGCGGGCGGGCACGCATCGAGGTCGACGTGACGCGCGCGACCCAGAGCATCGTGCTGAACGCCGCTGATCTGAGCTTTGAGCGCGTCGCTCTCGCGGGCAGGACGGAGGCGCCGAAAATCACACTCGACGCCGAGCAGCAAACGGCCACCTTTGCGTTCGGCGCGCCACTGGCACCCGGGCGCTACGTGCTCTCGATCGACTATCGGGGCAAGATCTACCAGCAGGCTTCGGGTTTCTTTGTGCTCGACTACGCCGGGGACGGCGGCGCCACCAAGCAAGCGCTCTTCACGCAGTTCGAAAACTCCGATGCACGCAGGTTCCTGCCGTGCTGGGATGAGCCGGGTCGCAAGGCAACTTTCACCCTGACCGCCACGGTTGCCGCCAACGAGACGGCGGTGTCCAACATGCCGGTCGCGAAGGCGGAGAGCGTCGGGGCAGGACTCAAGCGCGTGCATTTTGCGCCGACTCCCAAGATGAGCTCATACCTGCTGTTCTTTGGTGCCGGCGACTTTGAACGCCTGCACCGGATGATTGGCAACGTCGACGTTGGAGTGATCGTCAAACGCGGTGACGCGGCGCGCGGCCGCTTCGCTCTCGATACGGCAGCCCAATTGCTGCCGTACTACAACGATTATTTCGGCACGCCTTATCCGCTGCCTAAGCTCGATTTGATCGCCGCGCCCGGTTCCAGCCAATTCTTCGGCGCCATGGAAAACTGGGGCGCGATCTTCTACTTCGAGCGGGATCTGCTGATCGACGCACGCCTCTCGACCGAAGACGATCGGCAGAACGTCGCCGTCGTCATCGCGCACGAGATGGCGCACCAATGGTTCGGTGACCTTGTCACCATGGCCTGGTGGGATGACCTATGGCTCAACGAGGGCTTCGCCTCCTGGATGGAGATCAAGGCGGTTGATCACTTCCATCCGCAGTGGAAGCTCTGGCTACAGGGGCAGTCGTCCGTACAGCAGGCGATGAGCACCGACGCCGCGAGCGGGACCCATCCCATCATCACCCCCATCAAGGACGTTTTGCAGGCGAGCGCCGCGTTTGATTCCATCACCTACCAGAAAGGCGGTGCGGTCATCCGCATGCTCGAGGCATACGTCGGGGAAGATGAGTTTCGCGCTGGCGTGCGCCGATACATGCACGATCATGCCTACGGCAACACGGTGACCGACGACTTGTGGGCCGAGATTGACGCGGCGAGTCCCAAGAAGATTCGGGACATCGCCCACGACTTCACGTTGCACGCAGGGGTGCCCTTGATCGCGGCGCAGGCCGCGCAATGCGAGCACGGGACGCTGCGTGTGGCATTGACGCAGACTCGTTTTGCAATCGACGATTCCGCCAAGGGCGGTGCGCAGGTGTGGCGCGTGCCGGTGGCTGTGCAGACGCTCGGCAGCGCAGCGGGAACCCATGTGATCGTGTCGGGGCGTACCGCCGAGCCCACAACGCTCGCCGGGTGCGGCCCGGCGCTGCTCAATGTCGGCCAAGCGGGCTATTTTCGCAGCCGCTACGCGCCCGAGGCCTTCGCAGGGCTCGCCGAGCGCTTTTCGGAGCTTGCTGCAGAGGATCAGCTCGGGTTGTTAAATGATACCGAGGCGCTCGGCTCTGTCGGCCGAGTGCCGATGGCGCAGTTTCTGTTGCTGGCTGGGAAGCTGCCGCCGAACGACGAACCGCTCATCTGGAGCAATCTCGCGCAGTCGCTCGTCAGTCTCGACAAGCGCTACGCAGGGCGCGCCGAGCGCAGCGCATTTCGTGCCTACGCGCGCACGCTGCTGCAGCGCCCGTTGGCGCTGGTCGGCTGGGATGCACGCGCCGGCGAGGCCGACAATGTTGAGAGTCAGCGAGCGAGCCTTCTGGCGGCCATGGGGCGCTTCTCTGATGCCGCCGTGGTAGCCGAGGCGCAGCGACGATTCAGGGAATTTATCGCAGCGCCGTCGCGCGTGAGCGCGGCGCAGCGCAATATCGTGCTCGGCGTCGTAGCCGCGAATGCGGATGGCCCCACCTGGGATCAGCTGCACGCGCTCGCCCGCAAGGCGGCGACCGAGCTTGAGAAGCAGGACTACTATCGCCTGTTGGGGGTAGCCGCTGACCCGCGGATCGCGCAGCGGGCGCTCGATCTGTCGTTGACTCAAGAGGCGCCGGTGACGCTGCGGCCGCTCATCCTCGACTCCGTCGCGCGCGTGCATCCGGAGCTTGCCGCCGACTTCGCGATAGCGCACTGGAGTGCCATCGATCCTATGTTGGAGAGCGACAGCAAAGCCCAATACGTGCCGAGCTTGGCCGACGGCAGTGACGATCTGAATATGATCACGCGCTTGAACGCGTTCGCTGCGGGCCATATCCCGTCGAGCGCCAGAAGCAGCCTGGAGAAGGCCGTCGCCCGCATTCGTTACAATGTCCAAATTGGTACCCATCTGGCGGATATCGACCGCTGGATTGCCACTGCGCCGCGTCCCCAGGGTGCAAATGATCCGCTGCCAGGCATCCACGACATGCCCGGGGCGAGCGGGCGTTGAGCCCGTACTTCGGCTGCCGCCGGCGCGGATCTCTAGGAATCAAGCGGCGCGGCGGGCGCTTATGAACTTGCAGCGGCGAGCCGAAAATTCTGCCATCCGAGGAAACGCTGATGGCCAGGGAATCTGATTCTCCTGAAGCTATTGAGCCTCTTGCCGCGCACGGACCTGACGCAGCGCGCAATGATGAAGACGACAGGCCGAGCTAAAACTGCCCCGATGCGCACGACGGCTGACAGAGCATGCGCGCCTGGCTCAGTGCGCCCGACGGGCGTGCAGCGTGAGGCGCAGGGCCTGGCGCGACCAAGGAGTCGTTGGACAGTTGAATGCGTTCTGAGGGATTATGCGACAGCGGAGCGATGATGGCTTCTAGACACCCGAGTAAATTCGTGCCTGGCAGTACCTACACCTACGCGGTGACACTGCGCGCTCGCCATCCGACAGTGGATCCGGCGATCCTGACCGATACCCTGAAGCTCGAACCCGTGCACAGCTGGAAAGCGGGTGATCCGCGTTTATCGCAAACCGGCACGCCGCTCGGCGGCCAACATCGCGACTCCTATTGGTCGGCGACGTTGCCGGGGCAAATGGTGGGCACAACCAGTGTGCCTTTGGAAACCTTCATATCAACGCAGCTCCTGCAGCTCGCGCGGCACCGTGATTTCCTCGGCGCTTTGCAAGCCGACGGCGGCGAAATCTCGTTGCTCATCGAGATTGCGCCGCTTGCGAACACGGTTTTGACTCTCAATAGCACGATGTCGCGCCGGCTTGCCGACCTCAATATTGAAGTGGAGTTTCAGTTTCCCGGCGATTGAGAGCTGTTCAGGGCGTCCTGCCGCGCGCAGGAACAGTGCGCAACCCCGGGGTAATTTTCAGGAGACCGAAATGATTCGTGCAAAGATACTGACGATTGCCCTGTGTGCGCTCGTGTTAGGAATCACCGCCTGCGAGAAGAAGGGCCCTATCGAGAAGGCAGGGGAAAAAGTCGACCACGTGATTGACACGGTTAAGAACGGCGGTGAAGAGACCACCGCCGACAAGATTCAGGATGAGGTCGACAAGGCGCGCGACAAGGCCGCAGAGACCACCGACAAGGTCGAAGGCAAGTGAAGTACACCAGGCCCGGAGCGTCAGCCGCGGCGCGCAGGAGCTGAGCGCTCGCGCTTTTGCGCGCGGCTATTCTCGGATCACCTCGATGGCTGGTGTGCTCGCGCCCGCTCCAAAGGCAGTTCGCTTCATTGACTCACGGTGTGCTGCACTTCCCGAGCGCGTGTGCAGGGCGTTGCGCTTCCGCCGCCTATCCGGCAGCGAACCCGGTCCTGACAGCGCTTACTTCGGCTCCGTCCCTGGCTGCGGATCTGCCATGGGATACGTCTGCGCACCGCCTGCGGGCGGCACGGACGGTGCGGGCGGCGGAGGCGGGGACGCGCCGGCCATCGGGGCGGATGCGGCGCTCGTATTGCCGCCCGTGCTGGTGGATATGGCCGCGAGAAACCGCTGCGCCGAGCTGTCCGTGGTCTTGACCTCGCCGTCCATGATCTCACTCGCGGTCACGCCGGGCTTCTTGTAGAACTCCGCATTGGCGCCGCGGTCGATCGACAGGACACTGCCATCGAGGGCTATGCCGGCGAAGAGGCCGCGGTTTCTCGAATAGGAGTACACCTCGGCAGTGAAATTGGAGTCTGTGGCGATCGAGGCTTGCCTGCCGACCGGACCCGCCGCGACCGAAGCGTCGGCGCCCAGGGTGACCTTGCCGCCCGTGATGCCCTCGACGCCGGTGCGCGTGGTGAACACGAGAACGACGTCGGTCGACTGCACGCCCGCCTGCCAGCCGAAACTTCCCCCCGTGAGTGCGACGAATACCGGGCTTGAGAAGTGACCGTTCTTGTCGCGCACGACCATCGCACCCGAGCCGCGGCGACCGCCCGCAATGAATGCGACCTTCGTAACGTCGGGAACCACGGCGATGGCGTAGGCGCGGTCGAGCAGACGCTCCGGAATAAACGTATCGGGAGTTGCGCTCAGCTCCTCCAATATCTGCGTGGCCATCAGCAGCTGGCCTTCTTCGCGCGCTTGTGCATGCACTTGCATGGCGCTGACAGTGAGAGCAATGCCTGCGAGCAGGCTGATGAAAGCGACGCGGTTGCGCATCTGAGAAATCCCCTGGTGATGTCGCCGTTCGCCGACGTCCATAGACGCAGCCGCAACGGGCAGTCGCGCAAGCTTACCCCACTCGCGGCATCAAAGTCAGAAGTACAGGGAGTAGAAGAGCTGGATGATGTTGGCGTCGAGGCGATAGAGGGGCAATTCGTCCTCGCCGCCCGCAGGAATGACCGTGTTGCTGTAGAGCGTGTGAAAGTCAGAGTAGTCGATCAGCATATGGTCATAGCGCAGATTGAGCGTGTTTTTCTGGATCCATGGCGCGCGCGGCACCTGGAATTCATAGGAGGCGCCGACGCCTACGGTGTAGCTTGAGAATGCCGCGAGCTCCCGATCGCGCGCCTCGAAGTTCTGCGCATTGGCGCGCGCGAAGAGGTCGTTGTAGAAGCTGGCGGCATTTTGCTTGTAGTAGCGCAGCGTGCCGTCAAAGATCCAGTGCCGCCACGGCTGCGTGTAGCCGAGCTGCAGCGTGTTCGCCCCGATACCCCAGGTGTCCGTGTAGTAGCGGTAAAAGAAGTCGACCGCTGCGCGGTACGGCAGGTAGTACTTGAGATCCGCGGAGGTTGCATTGCTCGTGTGTGTGCCGGGATAGACCTGCGGGGCAGTGGCCCAGCCCTTGCCCACGCCCGGGGTGAGGTAGACGACGTCGCGGTAGGGGCTTTGCAGGTAACCCTGGTCGGTGAGCGCTTGGTAATTGAGGGTCAGAATCATATTGCGCGTGAGCACCTGGGTGAGGCCGACCCCGTAGCTTCTGTGGTCGACCTCCTGCGCGAAGGTCGGATCATTGACGATCGCGCCGTCGCTAAGCTTGATGTCGCGATAGACGTGGTCCCAGCCTCGCGAGTAACTCATGGTGACGGTGGTCAGGTCGCCGAACATGTCCTGACTTAGGCTATAGACGGTTGTGTCGGCGATGTAGTCGGGCTCGCGGCTGTGGATGTAGCTGGCGCTGTATGTCGTCTTGCCGTGCTGATACTCGACCGAGCCGCTCTGCTGCGTGCGCCTCTCTTTGTACGGACTCGCCGTCAGGAGCACATCGATCGAGGCACTCGTGATCATGTCGACGTAGTAGTTGTAGGAGACGGAGAAGTTGTCGCCGATCTTCTTGCGGATGAGCACCGACGGGCCCTGCACGGTCAGCCCACCGCCTTCATAGCGGTGATACATCGCATCCGCCTCGTCCTCCGGCAGCACGCCGGCGGAGCCCGGCAGCGAGCCGAGCGCCCCAAAAGCGACGAGAGCCGCGATGCGCGTCGCAAGACTCGTGCGGGCCAGCGCGAGCGAGCAGCGCCGCCACTCGCGGCTCAATTGCATCCGCAGCCTCCGCCTGCGCTGCCGGTGGCGCCGTGCGCGCCCTCCCGGGTGCCGAACACGTGCTCAATATAGTCGCTCGAGATCGGATCACGGTTCAATGACATGATCGGATCGGCGAGATGCTCGCGCTCGTAGGGCTTCACCCACGGCTCAAATGGCGCGCATCCCGCGAGCGGGTAAAGCACACCGAGGGCGATCAGGACTCGGACTAGGCGCATGTCAGCTCCTTGGAGCTTGGGATCACTCCCGCATCAGGGTGCGGATGCTGCTTAAGTACTCTTCCTCGTCGCCGGGCTTGTAGCCGCGATGAATCATTCTCACCGTGCCCTTGCGGTCGACGATCACGGTGCTCGGCATGCCGGACACGCCGTAGAGCTTACTCACCTTGCTGTCCGTATCGTAGAGGATAGGAAAGGTCACGGGCGTCTGCTTCAGCCAATCGTTGGCGGCCTTGGAGTCCGGCTCCACATTGACGCCGATCATCGTGAAGCCGAGCTTGCTGTATTTCTTGTAGATGCTGTCGAGAAGCGGCATCTCCTGCCGGCACGGGCCGCACCAGCTCGCCCAGAAGTTGAGCATCACCACCTGACCTTTGAACTGGGTGAGCTCAACCGGCTTGCCCGTCTGGGCGTTCAAGGTGAAATCTGGCGCCGGCGAGTTCGTGTCCACTGCCGCGCACAGCGGCAGCGCGATCAGCACGGCCGTGAGTCCTGCGATGAATTGTTTCATGGTATGTCCTTCCTAAAAGAATACGCTCGCGCCGATCGTGGCCTCGAGATTGTTCGTGAGCTTGTCGACGCCCAGAAGGTCCGACTGAAAGACCCGATCCTCGACGCCGATGTGCACCGCCATCCAGTCCGTCGGCAAGACGCGATAGCCGCCCCCGAAGCTCACGGTGAACTTGCTGTCGCCGGCGAAATCTGTGCTGCCGATGCCGCCGAGCAGATAAAAGGCGCTCGTCATGGCGGTCTTGCGTCCCAGGAAGACCTCGCCGGGCAGGAAGTTGTAGCCGAGCGCGAGGTCGTAGTACGTGAAGTACCTCTCAGAGGGCGTAAGCAGGTTGATATTGCTCAAGGTCTCGAAGCTCGTGCGCCCCGCCTGCGAGCGGCCGAACGCGCCCTGGAAGAAGAAGTCTTCGCTGATGTGATAGGCGGCCGTGAAGCCGTACACCGGGTTGGTCCCGAAGTTCTCAATCGACAAGGCGCCGTACTGGACGCCGAATTCGACATTGTGCGAGCGGATCTGCGGCACCTTGATCTTGCGTCGTTCAACGTCCGGATCGATCACGCGCGGCGGATGGTCGTTGCTATCCTCGGAGGCCGAGTCGTTCGATGCCTGCGTCGCAGCGTCGTCGTGCCTGTGGAACAGGTGATGTATCGAGGCGCAACCGCCGAGCACGAACGCCGCACTCAGAAGAAGAACGCGAATCCCAGTTTCCATTCGTCAACTACCTCATTCGAGTTCAGCTTCGTGAAGACCACGTGACTCTTATACTCCGCGCGCAGGAAGAAGCGGCGCGTCAGGTAGTACCGCACTCCGCCGCCGACATAGGCCGTCTGCTCCGTGCGATTCACGGGCTCGACGAGCGTCGCCTTCGGTTCGGTGTGCACGAGACCTGTACCCAGCATCACGAATGGCGACCAGCGCCATTCCGGCAAGAACACATGGGTGAGGCCGATATCGGCGACTACACCGTTGGAGGCATTGCCCAGGAACTGTCCCACGGACACCTCAGCTGCCAACTGTGAGTTGAAAGACAGCGAAGTGTAGGCGGAGATCAGCGTTGCTCCGCCGTAGGTGCCCGCGAACATGCCCATCTCGTAGCGATGCGAGGTGAAGCCGGCGCGATCGCCGCGGTTGAAAGTGAACGGCGAGCCATCGGCGAGCACGGTACGCAGCATGTCCGCCTCGGCCACCCAGCCGACGATGCCCCGTTCGGTGCGCACCTTGAACCATTCCGTGTAGCGCACCAGCACATCGACGCTGCCGTCGCGGTCGACGACGTTGAATACCGGATAGCCGCGTCCGGGGCCGGTATGCAGCTCGAGGTAGGGCGAGACGACGAATACCTGCAGATATTCCCGGGCACCGCACAGTCCCGGGGCCGCTAGGAACAGGACGAGTAGCAGGCAGCGGGCGCTCGGTAGTCGTTGCAAGACGCTCCTAGTTGAGCGGCGCGGCCGGATCGAATGGGTTGTTGAAGTACTGTGCGCCAATATCCAGCCACTCGGTAATGATGCGTAATTCGGCCGCGCTCAGGTACCCGGCATGCGTGCTGCCCGAATTCGCCGCGAAGCGGTTCAGAAACTGGCTCGACAGCGCACCGTCGGCGCTGCCCGCATTCAGATACGGTCCCACCGGCACCGGCATCGTCGTCGCCTGACCCTTGGGGCCCGGCGGTCCCGGCACCAGCACATCCTGCAAGGCGCCCATGTTAACTGCCTGCTGGTCATGCGTGAACAGCAGCTGCCGATAAGAGGTGAGCTGCAACGGCTCATCGCTTGAAGGCGTGTTCGTCAAATTCAGCTGTCCGCCCGGTGCTTGGGCCGCCCCGGTGCTGCTTTTGGCGTTATGGCACCCGCCCCGTGTGCAGGTGTGGTCCGCCAACACCGCCTGCGTCGTGGGATCAAGCACCTGGCGCACTTTATCCCAGAGCGGCTGGATGTGCTCCGTGTAGTTGATCGTGATGCGGCAGATGCTCGACCAGGTGGTCGTGCACAAATCCGAGGTCGGCACGTTGGTCGTGATGGTCGGATCGTTATAGCTATAGGAGAAGCTCGCATCCGGGGTGCGCACGGCCGGGTTCGTCCAAACGTCCTGATACACGATATTGACGCTCGGCTGCATCTGCAGGCACGGCGGGCTGTCGCTCGCGCAGCTCGTGCGCGCGCGCGTCTCGGCCATGGTCTCGCCCGGATTCGGCAGAAAGGTCGCGACCGTGCCGGGGAAGGGCTCGCCGGTCGTCGTGGCGCCGGTATTCACCAGCGGGAAAAGGCCCGCGCGGCCGTGCGAACGCGGGTTCTGCGCCGTCGCCGGGGTGTGGCAGCCGTTGCAGGTCATGGTTTCACCCGGGAGCACCTGCAGCCAGTTCGCGTGCACCGGGAAGATGCGCCTGCCGTTGACGTCGAGCACGTCGATCTGGAAGGCGACATTGGCGGGCACCTCGATCTTGACCGAGCCATCCGGCTCCACCGGAGCGTAGCCCAGGATCTCGCGCATGTAGGGACTTGCACCGAAGGCCTGGTCTGCGATGTTGAGCGTCTGCATATCCGGCAGCGAGACCGCCTTCTGCAGGCGGATGAAGCGCGCCGGGCGTTGCGCGGCTTTGGTCTTCGCCGGGTTTGCCAGGGTCTGGATGTTCGGCACGGCCGTATCGACGCCGTCGAAGTCGTAGACGCTCTTGATATCGATGACGCCCACGCTCTGATCATAAAAAGTCTGATCCAGGGTGACGCCGGGCACGCCGTCGAGGATGACCGCGGGCAGTGGGCGCGGCTGCGCCGCGACGATGTCGGTGACCATGACCCCATCCACGGGCAGCATCACCGGCAGCAGGGTGTTCTGCGTGGGATCGAACATCCACACGCTGTAGAGCGGCGGCGCCGACTTCGCCGTCGGACTGGCGAGTGCCGCGGTCGTGCAGGGGATGATGGTGTTGGGCGTCACGCTGGTATCCAGGAGCCGGCATTGCGTCCAGCTGACGAGAATGCGCTGCGTGCCATCCCAGAGCGGCACGGCCGAATTGAAGCGCCCGCCGGGCGAGGGGCCGGGAATCGTGAGCACTTCGTACGAGGTGGCGAATGTCTGTGCAGGACCCTTGGCGCCGGCATTCGCGAGCACCGGCTGGGTGTTTTCCACGAAACCGGTGCCGTTGATGATAACGAGGTCGCCGCCGAAATCGTCGTTCGTGTAAGGGCGGATCAATGCGAGGATGTTGCCGTTCTGCATCTCATGCGGTTTGATGAACTCGATCGTGGCGGTGTTCTGATTGCCGTCGGGCCCGGTGTCGTGGCTGTTGGCACCGTAGTAGAGCTCAAGATCGGTGCCATCAGGATTGATCGTGTACAGGTGCATGCCATCCTTGCCCGGCGCGTGGTCCCAGCGCGTGAAGAGGACGCGGCCGTTCGACAGCACCGTCGGATCCCGATCATGGCTCTGGTTGAACTCGATCTGGTGGATATTGCTGCCGTCGGGATTCATCACGGCGAGCACGAAGGCGGACTCGTCGCGGTCCTCGGTCTGATATTCGAACTGCGGGTCGTTCTCATCGAGGAGCACCGCCTTCGACTGCCGCTGCCGCGTCGAGGTGAAGACGATGCGCCCGTCGGGCAGATAGGCAGGCGACACGTCCTCGCCGGCATTGGCCGTGTCGTCATCCGGGATGACGCGCGCGAGCGTGTCGCTCGCGATGGTGTACTGCCAGATGGCCCAGGTGGGGGGGTCGGTGTCCTTCATGTTCGGCGTCAGCGGGCCGCGCATCGCAAACACGACCATCGTGCCGTCGGCGGATACGGAAACATCCTTCACGTCGTAGGCGTCGGTGCCGGTGATGCGGGCCGTGATGTTGGTTTCGATGGCGCTCGGCGAGGCGGTGGCGCGCTTGTAGAGATTGGCCTGCGGGACCGGCGGGCGCAGCAGCCGCAGATCGTCGGTCATCATGGGGATGGTGCGTTTGACATAGAAGATCGGCGAGTCGGTTGTCGCCGGATCGGCGGCCTGGCCGCTGCCCAGATTGATCTTGGTGCCCGGACTGCACGCGACTAAAGCCCAGGCGACGGCCGCAGCAGCCGCTAAGCGCATGAGCGTGCCTGCCCAGACTCGCATCGAACCTCCGTGCTCTTCGTACATGTTGCGACACTCCTTGGGCATCGCGTCCCCAGCGGATCGGAACGCATGACCTAATCCTGCTTTGCCGCAGCGCACACGGCGATCTGCGGACGCCGTCACAGCCGGCAATACTGAATTGCGCTTCTCTCTCGTCCGGGGCGCCAGGGACCGCCGAATGCGCCGTCAATGCCCTGGCAGCTTAGGTAGCCGGTCGGGCGGGTACATGGAGTGACCGGGCTCGCAGTTTACGGCGCGAAGCATACGCGGGCGAGCTTCACCCCCGACCTGTCTGCACCTGGCGACGTCCGGGAGTTGAGACATCAAGAAACCGTTTTGCGCGCCCGTATAGTTCGGCGCGCACCAGTTAATTCTTCGTGAGTGGGTGACTGCCATGACGATCGCAAGCAAGCTGAACTCGGCGCTTCCGCGCCGCGCGGCACGCGCCGCAGCGAGTGCATCGTGCGCCGTTTTCCTTCTGGCACAGCCCGTCGCGCCCGCATTCGCGGATCCGACTTCGCAGGCGCAGCGTATATATGAACGCATCGCCGGCGTCGATCCGCCCGATGCGACGCTCGCGACCATGGAAGCCGACATCGCCGGGGGTAACGCGCTCGCCGCGGCGGAGCTCGCCACCTCCGACCCGTCCTTCTACAACGTCGTGCTGAAGAACTTCGTGACGCCGTGGACCAACCGCAACCAGACGGTGTTCGCGCCGCTCAACGACTACACGGCGACCGTCATCGGCATGGTGCGCGACGACGTCGCGTTCAACACGGTCCTATCCGCCGACATTCTTTATAAGAGCAATGCCGCAGGTCTGCCTCCGGTTTCAGCGGCGAACAACAATCACTACGCGACCGCGGAGCTGAACGGCGTCGATCTGAAGGCGACCCTGGTCGCGACCACCCAATCTGCGACCTACGGGCTGCCGACGGCGGCGACCGCCGGTGTGATGACGACGCGCGGCGGCTCGTCTGCGTTTTTCATCAACGGCACGAACCGCGCGATGTTTCGCTTCACGCTGATCAATCATCTGTGCACTGACTTGAATCCGATCATGGACATCACGCGTCCCCCGGATCGCGTGCGTCAGGATGTGAGCCGCTCCCCCGGTGGCGACAGCCGCATCTTCCTCAATAACTGCATCGGCTGTCATGCCGCCATGGACCCGATGGCGCAGGCCTTCGCCTATTACAACTTTGACGGTGTGGTCACCCAAGAGACGCTCTACACGCCCGGGGTGGTGCAGGCGAAGTACCTGATCAATACCCAGAACTTCAGCGAAGGGTTCATCACGCCGAATGACAGCTGGAGCAATCGCTGGCGCCAGGGCCCGAACCAGGTGCTCGGCTGGAGTGCGGCGCTGCCCGGCAGCGGCACCGGCGCGAAGAGCCTCGGGCAGGAACTCGCCGCGAGCAGCGCGTTCGCGCAATGCCAGGTGCAGAAGGTCTTCCAGGCCGTGTGCTACCGCACGCCGCAGAACCAAGCCGATCGCAACCAGATCGCGACCATGGTGGGCGGCTTCACTGCAGGCGGCTACAAGTTGAAGCAGGTCTTCGCCGAATCCGCCGTGTACTGCATGGGCCCGTGAGGATACGGACCATGACGAGGGAGCATCGCATGAATGGCTTTGCATTAAGTTCGCATCCGTTGCGCCGCATCGAGCAGGCTACCGCGCTTGCGGTGCTCGCGCTCTTGGCCGCGTGCAGCAGCAGCGGCCCTGCCACTTCGGCAAATCCGGTGACCGCGGCCCCGACCGTTCAGGCCTACACAGGGCCCGCTCCTGAGAACGCGGACGTGGAGGCGTTCCAAGTCAATCTCTGGCAGAACATACAGGGCCCGACCATGTGCGGCGGGTGCCATCATGCCGGCGGCCAGTCGCCTCAATTCGCGCGTTCCGACGACATCAATCTCGCCTATGAGGCGGCCAATACGGTCGTCGACCTCACGAACCCCAGCCAGTCGGAGATGGTGCAGAAGGTCTCCGGCGGCCATAACTGCTGGCTCGCCTCTGCGCAGGCCTGCGGCGCCACCTTGACCGTATGGATTCAGAACTGGGCCGGCACCAGCGCGGTCGGCAGCCAGGCGATCAAGCTGCAGCCGCCGCCGCTGCAGAACGTCGGGCCGAGCAAGACCTTTCCGGCCTCTTCGAACGCTTTTGCCTCCCTCATCTGGCAGCCGATCCTCGTGCCGTGGTGCTCGCGCTGCCACTCAGACAATGCGCTGACGCCGCAGGCACCGTACTTCGCCAGCTCCAATCCGGACGAGGCGTACGCGGACGCGCAGTCCAAGATCAATCTCATCGATCCGGCGCAGTCGCGCTTTGTCGTGCGCCTCGCCACTGAATTCCACCACTGCTGGACGGCGAGCTGCGCGGCCGACGCCGCCACCATGCAGGCGGCCATCACCGCCTTTGCGAACGGCATTCCAACAACGCAGGTCAATCCTTCGCTCATCGTCTCGAAGCAGCTGTCGCTCTATCAGGGCACGGTCGCCTCGGGGCAAAGCCGCTTTGACAATGCGCAGATTGCGCTCTACCAGTTCCAGACCGGCTCCGGCAGCATCGCCTACGATACGAGCGGGGTGCAGCCGGAGCTTGATTTGACGCTCTTTGGCAATGTGACCTGGGTCGGCGGCTGGGGTATCAACATCGCCGCGGGAGGCAAGGCGCAAGGCTCGAGCGAGGCGAGCCAAAAGCTCGCCAATCTCATCCAGTCAACCGGCGAGTTCTCGATCGAGGCTTGGATCGCGAATGGCAATGTGACGCAGACCAAGGCCGATATCGTGAGCTACTCGGGCAGCGATACCACGCGCAACGTGACGCTCTCGCAGCAGCTGCAGCAATACGAGGGCGAAGTGCGCAGCAGCGTCACCAATGACAACGGCGATCCGCCGTTCCTCACCTCGGTCGCGGGCGCCGTGGCGCAGGCCTCCCTGCAGCACGTCGTCCTCACCTACGATCCCGTCAACGGCAGGAAGCTCTACGTCAACGGCGTCTTCACCGGCGACGTCGATGCGCAGAAGGGCGGCTCGCTCGCCTCCTGGGACAATACCTTCGCGCTCGTTCTGGGCTCCGAGGTCTCCGGCGACCACGCCTGGACGGGCGAGATTCGCATGCTCGCCATCCATGACCGCGCGCTCACCCTCGCGCAGGTGCAGCAGAACTTCGCCGCCGGTGTGGGCGAGAAATACTACCTGCTGTTCGATGTGTCGAATCTCGTCAACATGCCGCAGAGCTACATCATGCTGACGGCGAGCGAGCTTGACAGCTACTCGTACCTCTTCACGCGGCCGACCTTCATCAGCCTCGATCCGACGCAGAAGCCGAGCAACATCCCGATCGCGGGCATCCGCATCGGCATGAACGGCGCCGAGGTGGGCGTCGGGCAGGCCTACCTGCCGCTCAGTGCGAACATCACGGCGGCGAACTACTCGGTCACCTCGGGCGAGGTGCTCTCGACCGTCGGTACGGCAATCGCGGAGGAGAACGGGCCCGCTCTGGATCAGATCTTTCTCACCTTCGAGAAGATCGGCACGAATTCCTATGTGGAGTCCTCAGGCCCGGTGCCGGTGCCGCCGGCGCCGGTGGATACGGGCCCGTACCCCGACCTGGGCGCGCGCACCTATGACAAGCTCCTCTACACGATGTCGAACATCACGGGCGTGCCCATCACCGACCCCAACATCGCGAACACTTTCGCCAACATCCAGCAGTCGCTGCCGTCGGTGCCCACCATCGATGCGTTCAGTGCCTCGAACCAGCAGGCGGTGGCGCAGCTGGCGATCGAGTTCTGCAGCGAGCTCGTCAACAACTCCACGCTGAGTGCGCAGTTCTTCCCCGGCCTCAATTTCTCGCAGCCGGCAGGCACGTACTTCGCCACTCAGAGCAATGTCAACCTCGTGATCAATCCGCTCTTGAGCAAAGCGCAGATTGTTGACGGCCACGGCGTGCAGATCCCCACCCAGCCGACGGTGGCCGCGGTGACGACGGAGTTGAACTCGCTGATTGCACTGTTGAGCGCCGGGCAGAACCAAGCCGGGCGCACCGCCGCCGTCACGACCGCTGCCTGCGCCGCCGTGCTCGGCAGCGGCGCGGTTGTGCTGCAGTGATGGGTTCGTAGGAGACAAGCGCCATGATCATTCGCACCAAGCCCCCCAGAAAGCTCGCCCTCAACGAGCCCATCCGCCATGAGAATCATGGCCGGCCGCGCAGCCGCCGCGATTTTCTCGGCCGCGGCCTCATTACGGGCGCGGCTTACATCACGGCGCCGACGTTCTTCAGTCTGTTCGCCAATCCGCGCCTCGCCGAGGCGGCACTCGCGAGCGACATCCAGACCCTCGCCCAGGACTGCGGCATCGTCACGCAGGGCGCGGGCAAGATTCCCTTCATCGCCTTCGACCTTGCCGGTGGCGCGAATCTGAACGGCTCGGAGGCGCTCATCGGTGGCCAGGGCGGTCAGCTCGATTTTCTCTCCGTCGCCGGTTACGCCAATCTCGGTCTGCCGGGCGACATGGTGCCGAACGCCCCGAATCCTGCGAGCCCGACCAACAACTGGATCAATACCTCCTTGGGTCTCGCGTGGCACTCGGACGGCGGGATGCTGCGCGGCATTCTCTCGCGCACCGCGGTCGGGACGCGCGCCGGTGTCAACGGCGCGGTCATCCCCGCGCTCTCCGAAAACGACACGATGAATAACCCGCACAGTCCGCTGTACGGCATCGCGACGACCGGTTCGAATGGCGCGCTTTTGACCCTGATCGGCTCCGAGCCGACGGTCTCCGGCGGCAATTCCGTGGCGCCGGCCGATATGATCAATCCGACGCTCCAGCCGACGGTGGTCGACCAGGCAAGCGATGTGACCGGGCTCGTCAATACCGGCCAGCTGGGCACACTGTTTACCAACCCGAGCGATGCGGTCGAAGTCCTGGAGTCGATTGCGCGCATCAGTGGCGGCACCGATCCCAGCGCTTTTGGCGGCAAGCTCGGCGAAGTCAACATGCTCACGCGCGACACGGCCATCAAGACGGCGCTGCGCTGCGGCTACGTGAAATCGGCCGATCTCGTCGACACCTTTGGCAACCCTGCGACGCTCAATCCGAATCTCGATACCAATATCGTCGGCTCGAGCGGCATCTTTTCGGCGGCCGAATACGCCGCCAACTCCGACTACCAGAAGACTGGCGCCATCATGAAGATGGTGATCAACGGTTTCGCCGGCGCAGGCACCATCGAGATGAGCGGTTTTGATTATCACGGACAGGGCCGCGCCACCGGCGAGGACCGCAATTTCCAGGCGGGCATCTGCATCGGCGCGTGTCTGGAGTACGCAGCGCGCGTCGGTATGCCGCTCATGCTCTACATATTCAGCGACGGCTCGCTGAACGCGAATGGCGTCGTCGACAATACGCCCGACGGGCGCGGCAAGTTCATGTGGGCGAGCGACAACCAGACGACGGCGGCCTCGATCATCCTCGTCTACAACCCGAAGGGCCGGCCGGTGCTGCTGCACGGTGCCACGAGCCAGCAGATCGGCTTCTACGATCCGGGTGGCTCGGTGGACACCACCGGCAGCCCCGCGGCGAACTCGGTGGAGCAGCTGGTCGAGACTGTCATCCTGAATTACATGGCGCTGCATGGCACCCAGGGCCAGTTTGGGACGCTGTTTCCAAACCAGGGCCTGGGCAACGCGGCGGCACAGGATGCGATCACCGCCTTTGAGCCCATCGTGAACGGCAAGATCGCCTGAGCGCCGGCGGGGCGCGGACGCGCTCTGGCGCATGCGGCGCCTGTCGCGCCGCGCAGACGCTTTTTGAGATTCGAGCGCCAAGCAGCTAAATGCGCTTGTATGCTCGAATTCGTGCCGCGTTCATTGACTCTGTAAACTTCGCTGTGCGAGGGTTCGTCGTGCGCTGCGGCGGGCCTTCGGCCGTACGCAATTTTGCGGAGGATACTTTTTGGGCCGGCAACAGGCGGACGGTCGCGCGGCGCTTTGCTCGCGCACAGCATGGAAAGGGGTGCTCGCAGGCGTTCTGGCCACCGTGGTGCTCGCCACCTCGGCTGCGACGGCCTATGCGCTCCTCGGCCACGAGGCGCCCGACTTCGCCTTGCGCGCCGTCAACGGCAACAATGTACGCCTCTCGGAACATCGCGGCGACGTCGTGGTCTTGAGCTTCTGGGGCAGCCGCTGCGGCCAGTGTCGCACGCAGCTCGCAGCGCTCGACCGCAGCTTCAAGACCTATCACTCCGCCGGATTGCAGGTGTTCGGAGTGAATGTCGACGATGACCAGGGCGGCGCACTCGAATTTGCGCGCACGCAGGCGCTCGGCTTTCCCCTGCTGCTCGACCCGCAGAAGGCAGTCGCGCGCGCCTATCAGGTCGACAATCTGCCCATGACCGTGCTGATCGACCGCGGCGGCGCGGTGCGCCAGGTGCATCGTGACTTCAGCTCGAAGTTCGAACCGGCCTACCTGCAGCAGCTGCGCGTGCTGCTGAATGAATGATCGGAGACTTATGCTTCACGTTGCGCATCCTCGAAGGTTCCTCGCGCCCCAGGCGTCCG
>PLIX01000271.1 GCA_003140135.1 Gammaproteobacteria bacterium | reverse complement strand
CGCTTGTCCCACAGCTGCAGGTGCCGCAGATACTTCTGCGCGCGCTCTCGCGCCACACGGCGCTCGATGCCGTAGAAGCCTGCCTGGTTGACGAGGATCGTCTCGGGCGTCTCGAACATGTTGAAGTTCACTTCCTGCGGAACGACGCCGATACAGGCCTTGGCCGCGTCCAGTTCCCGGTCGATGTCGTGACCGAAAACGCTGACCCGTCCCGCGGTCTTGCTGACGAGCGAGGTGACGATGCCGATGATAGTGGTCTTGCCCGCGCCGTTCGGCCCGAGGAGCGCGAAGAAATCCCCCGGGGCGACATCCAGGTCGATGCCTTTCAGGGCTTGCACGCCGTTCTTGTAGGTCTTGACCAGACCTCGTACGCAAAGCGCATTCATAACAGGGGTTGCAGCAACGACTCGCGCGACCGCAAGCGTAACATAACGTGGCTATTGCGCCGGTGAGTGCGTCGGCCGTGGAAGCGCAGCTCGCCGGCTCTAGCGGCGCGGCAGGAAGAGACTGGTCATGCCAGGTGATGGCCGGATGCGGCTGCGCCAGATTTCGAACGCGCTCCAACCGTTGCCAGGATGTTCGAACGCCTCGGAATCCACCGCGGGCGCGTGCGGGAACTCTTCATTCGCCGGTACGAGGACTAATGGATAGTCGACTGCCGCGTCGAACAGCTTTTGCATAATATCTGAATAATGCCCGACCGCTGATCTTGTTCCGTGCCGCAATCCCCTGCGACTCACGGCTGTATCTTGGCCGTAATTGCATAAACGCACACGAAGTTTACTGAAGGCCAACATATATTTACTGCTAGTCGGCAAAGTAACGCGCGAGATATTTCTCAAAGGTTTCTTTGTCGCTCGCTTCAATGTTGCGCTGCATCTCGAGAGACTCCGCAGCTTCCGAGGCGAACTCGGACAGGCGTGCCTGATTGGGCGGATAGAGCTCCAGAAAGTAATCCTTGTGCATCATCGACATCCGCAGCGCGAGCTCGAAAAAGGATTCATTCGTGTCGGCGAGCTCCTTCATCAGACGCGCAGAGGGAGTCAGCGCGACGTTATCGATTTTGCCCGCCTGCGCCGCCAGAGCCTGCGCGTACGGCCGCGCCGCATCGCCGCGATCGAGAACCTCGCAGATGCCCGTGAGCGAGTCGATGAGCTCATGCGCCCAGACGGTGAGCGGCACGGATTTGCCGTCGCGCGACAGCATGAGGCCCGGCTCGCGGCCGCGCCGCGCCACTGTCAAATGGTTCTGATCGAGCGCCGCCTGCTCGTCATCAGCGATCAGCGGGCTCTCCTTGAGCAAACACAGGGCGAGCAGCGCCTCGAGAAAACGCAGCTTGTTCTGGTTGACGCCGACCGGATCAAAGGCGCTCACGTCGAGCGCGCGCACCTCGACGTATTCCACGCCCGCGCGCTGCAAGGCCTTGGTGGAGCGCTCGCCTGAGTGGGCTACGCGCTTGGGTCGGATGAAGCTGTAGTACTCGTTCTCGATCTGCAGAATATTGGCATTCAGCTGCTGATATTCGCCGTTTAACTTAACGCCGAGCGCCTCATAGTCGGGGTGCGGCGTGGTAATGGCCCGAGTGAGATCGCGCACGTACTCCTCGAGGCTGTTGACCGATACGGCAAGCCCCGACTGATTGCGGTTGCGATAGCCGATATCGCTCATGCGCAAACTTGTGGCGTACGGCTCGTAGAACGTTCCGGGCGTGAGCTGCGGCAGCTGCACCTCGCGGCCGCGCATGAAGGACTTGCACACGACCGGAGAGACGCCGAACAGGTACAGCACGATCCAGCCCAGGCGCCGGTAATTGCGCAACAGCTCGAAGTAGCTCCTCGAGATGAAATGCGCATCGAAACTATGCGACCCGCGCAGCGCCGCATAGGCCTCCCAGAACCCTTGGGGAAACGAGTAGTTGAAATGCACGCCGGAGATGGCCTGCATGACGCGGCCGTAGCGCAGGCCGAGCCCATGACGGTAGACGGTTTTCATGCGGGCGACGTTCGAGGAGCCGTACTGGGCGATGGGAATGCTGGCGTCGCCCTCGAGAGCGCACGGCATGCTGGTCGCCCAGAGAAGTTCGTCGCCCAAGTGGCGATAGACGAATTGATGCAGGTCAAGAAGGTATTGCAGGAGCTCCCAGCTGGCCGCAAAGGGAGGCGTCACAAGCTCGATCAGCGCCTCGGAGTAGTCCGTCGTGATGTGCTCGTTGGTGAGCGCCGAGCCGAGCGCGCGCGGATGCGGCGTCGTGGCAATGTGCCCGTGGCGCGTGACGCGCAGGGACTCCTTTTCTACTCCCTTGCGGCCGCCTTGCAGGACCTGCGGCTGGCCGCTGTTGATGAGCGCGGAAAGTCGTCGTTCGAATTCACGGTCTACGCCGGATTGGGACATGAGAGTCTCGTCCAAAGGTTCGCGGCATCTTGCCGCCTTCGCGGGCGCGCGCGCAAATCGGCCCGGCGCAAGCGCCCGCACGTTTACCGCAAGCTAGGGTGCCTCGCAGCGCGCCCGCAACCCCTGCAAGAGCTCGGGCAGATCGCGCTTTAGGCTCGCGAGCACCAGCCACCTGGGCACAAAGAATCGGGGCACGACGCGGGCGCGGTAGGTCACGACCGTGGCCGCGCCGTCGCGGCGGGGCAGGAGCTCCCAGACGCCTTCGTTGACCTCAAAATCACCGCGCACGGCCGAGAAGCGCACGCGCTCGAAGGGCTCGTAGTCGGCGCGAAATACGTACGAGGCGCGCGGCACGAACCAGTAGCTCACCTCGTGCAGGATGATTTGCCAGGAGCCGTCGGGAGCCGTCTCGAGCACGGAGCAGCGGGTGAGGTGCGGCACGAACTTGAGCGCCTGTGCGCAGTCGGTCATGGTGCGAAAGACGCGCTCGGCGGGCGCATCGATCTCGATCGCGGCGCGGAAATTGTCGTCACGGCTCTCGTGGCTGGGATCCGGCGGCAGCAGCACCGCGCGCCGATCAAGGAGCGCCATATCCGCGGCGGACAGCGTCCAATCCTGGGCGCTTGCGCCGCTGCAGGCGAGCAACGCGCAGATCAGCAGCAATGGGCGGCGAGCGCTTGCCAGCCGAGTTGTCGCGCGGCACATGGGAGACTCCAAGCAGGTATGTCCCAGCGTTTGCGCACCGGGTTCATTGCCTCGCTGGGGCGATGACGCTAGCGTAACCGCCATGAGCCCACATCATCTTATACGACTCATCGCCCCGGCCGACGACGCGGCGGTCGCGGCCGTCATTCGCAGCGTGTTGCCGGAGTTCACGGCATGCACCGTCGGCTCCACGCTCGCGGACGCCGAAATCGCCGCCATGTCGCAGGCCTACTGCGCCCCGCGCTCGGCCTACTTCGTAGTCGAGGCTGCCGGGGCGGTGGTCGGCGGCGCGGGAGTCGGGCCGCTGGCAGGCGCCCCGTTCGAGGTGTGCGAGCTGCGCAAGATGTATTTTCTGAGGACGGCGCGCGGCCACGGCGTGGGCGCGCTCCTCCTGCGGCATTGCATGCGCGTCGCACGGGGTTTCGGCTATCAAATCTGCTATCTCGAAACCCTGAGCGACATGGGCGCTGCCCGCCATCTAT
>PLIX01000051.1 GCA_003140135.1 Gammaproteobacteria bacterium | reverse complement strand
GGCGACGGCACGTCTGGGTATAAACGGAGCTGGTTCGCCCGGGTCCGTGTCCGTATCCGCGCTATTGCCCATGCCGCCGGGAAGGATCCCCGCCTTTGATTGACGAGCATGACGGGACGCAGCGGTCCGCGCGCGAGGCCGCGGCGGCGGCGACATCCCCGGCGGCAGGCGCCCGGAGGAAGCCGAACTCCTGCTGCCGAGGCAGCGAGGGCTTAGATCTTTTTAGCCAGGGCTACCGAGAGCTTGTTCGAAGCAAACCCGAACAGCGCTCCGATCACCATCGAGACGATGAGCAGAATAAGCGGATTGGCAAATGATCCCGACGTGAGATTCTGCAGCGGCCCGGTGGCTGGCGCCAGCGGCGTGGTCTGCAGCGAGTAGGCGACGATCGCGGCGTAGCCGTAGACGTTCGCGGGAACCACGGAAAGCAGGTTGATCGACGCCACGATGACGAGTAAGAAGACCGTGACCCCAACGACGATCGCCGGCCATAGCGTGCCCAGGCCCGGCATGGAGACATTGACGATGATCAGTAGCGCAATCCAGCCAATGAACGCACCGTAGGCAGTGCCGACGATGGTCTTGGTCAGGGCATTACTGTTGGCACCGGTGTGGAAGTAGCATCCCCAGGCGATAAATCCTGCCCACACCAGCACAAAGCCGCCTAGAGGTCCCAGAGCGAGATAAGCCCAAACGGCACCCAGAACTCCAATGCTGACAGACAGAGCTGATAACTGTGACATGGCGCATCCTCTTGATCACGAGGCGATTTGGATTGCGTGGCAATGCGGATATTTGCCGCCCCGCTGATTATTTTTAGCCCGCAAGTTAACCTTACCATGGTGCTTGCGGTCTCACCACGCCAGGCGGCGCGACAACTAAAAGTGTCAAGTTTTGTTTACACAATGCATGCTGCCACGGCGCTCGCGGCGTGACCACGGCGCGCCCGCATGAGCGCAGCGCTCGCGAGCTGCTCGAGGCCAATCGGCGCTTCTACGACGCGCTGTGGTCGGGCGCGCGCCTGGTTGAGGCGCAGCGCTTCAACACCTGGCCGCTCGTCGCCTCACTCTTGCCGCAGGCGCCGCTGCGACTGGAAATCGCACCGGGATTGCGGCCGCGGCTGCCGATCGAGGGCACGCAGTTTATCGACATCAGCGCACCGGCTCTTGCGCTCCTGAGGCGGCGCGGTGGCCACGTCGCCTGCGGCACGGTCACGTCTTTGCCGTACGCCGACCGCACGTTCGATCTGGTGTGCGCGCTTGATATCATCGAGCACGTCGACGATGACTGCGCAGCCTGGTCGGAAGTCGCTCGTGTGGCTAAGCCCGGCGCCGTGCTGCTCGTGTCGGTGCCGCTGCACCCGTCGCGCTGGACTGCATTTGACGAATTCGTGGGCCATAAGCGCCGCTATGAACCGGAGGAGTTGCGCCGCAGGCTTGGCGAGCACGCGCTCCGAGTCGAGAACAGCGCGGTCTACGGGATGCAGCCGCGCTCCTCGCGCCTGCTGGATCTTGGCATGTGGTGGCTGACGCATCATCGCGCCTGGTCAATGTGGTGGTACAACCGGGCGATCATGCCGCTCGGCGTGTTCTTTCAAAGCAAGCTCGTGCTCACCCGCGGCATGCTCGGCGCGGCGGCTGTGGACGAGGTGTTGCTCGTATGTCGCAAGGAGAAATCGGATTGACACTGCTTGATACGGTGGAAGTTGAAACCGGCCCGCAGCCCAGGAGCACGGTCATTTGGCTGCACGGCCTGGGTGCGGATGGCCACGACTTCGAGGCCGTAGTGCCTGATCTCGTGCGTCCCGGCGAGCGCGCCCTGCGTTTTGTGCTGCCGCACGCCCCGAAACGTCCGGTGACGATCAATGGCGGCATGAGCTGCCGCGCCTGGTACGACATCGTCGGCTTTGAGCGCCACATCGCGCAGGATGAGCGCGGCATTCGCGCCTCGGCCGCCGACATCCTCGAGCTCATCCGGCGAGAGAATGAACGCGGCGTTTCCACCGACCGCATCGTGCTGGCCGGATTCTCTCAGGGCGGCGCCATGGCGCTATTCACCGGCACGCGGGCGACGGAGAAGCTCGCCGGAATCATCGGACTGTCCTGTTACATGGTTCTGGGCTCAACACTTGCTGCAGAACACAGCGCCGTCAACCAAACGACGCCCATCTTCGTTGCACACGGTACGCGCGATCCAGTTGTCGACGTGCGTTTGGGCGATGAGGCGCGACGGCTGCTCGAAGAGGCAGGTTATTCGGTGACTTGGCACAGCTACTCGATCCCGCATTCGGTGTCCCCTGAGGAGCTCACGCACGTCGCTGCGTGGCTGCGGCGAGTGCTGTAACCGATGGTGCGTCCAAGTGATTGTTATTTAAGCGCTTTAACACCTAATGAAACTGGAACGCGAACGTGCGGCAAAGGTCCAAAAGTTATGCAACACTTTGGTATGCAGCAGGCTCTGGAGAATCACTGATGAACGCCTCTCGTAAGCTGACTGGGATCATCGCCATCGGAGCGCTGATGTGCATGGCTGGTGCCCTCTCTCCTGCGTTCGCGCAAGGGCATAGCGGCGGCGGCCATAGTTCAGGCGGTGGTGGTGCTCACTCGCACTATGCCGCGGGCGGCCGCGGCAGCTTTGCCGGATCGCACTATGCAGGCGGCTACCACGGTGGTGCCTACTATGCGCACGGCGGCTACTACGGCCATGGTGGGTACTACGGCGGTGGCTACTACGGCCGGGGCGGCTGGTACGGCGGGCGCTTCTACGGACCCGGCTTCGGCTGGTTCCTGCCCGTGCTGCCCGCCTTCTACGCAACCTACTGGTTTGGCGGCATTCCGTATTACTACGCAAACGATGCGTACTACACGTGGAGCCCGGATTACAACGGCTATGTCGCGACCGATCCGCCGGCGGGCAGCCAGGCGGGCGCGCCTCCGGACGCTAACGCCCCCCCGGAAGCTAACGACGCAACCCCTCCGCCGCCGAATGGCCAGACGTACAACTATCCGAAGAACGGTCAATCGGATGACCAGCAGGCAAGCGACCGCTATCAGTGTCACCAGTGGGCCGTGAGCCAGAGCGGTTACGATCCCACGCGCAACGGCGCCGCGACCGCGGGCCAGGACAACTATCGTCGCGCGGTGACGGCATGCATGGAAGGGCGCGGCTACAGCGTCCGCTAAAAGGGTCGATCAACGCGGCTGCAAGGAAGAGGATTCCCTGCAGCCTAGCTTGCACTTGGAGTACGCTTCGGCACGAGCCGCGCGCCTGGGCGCCGCGTGCGGTTCCTGTAGCCGTTAGCGGCGTCACTCTTCAGCACAGCGGGGAAACCCCATGCGCCTCCTGCTCGATTGGCTCATCGGCTGGCCGCAACGCGTCGCGCGGCACTTCGCCTGGCTTGCGCCGCTCTTCGCGCGCATCACCGTCGGCTGGGTGTTCCTGTGGAGCGGTTGGGGCAAGCTCAACTCTCTGCCCGACATCACCGAAAAATTTGTCGGCTGGGGCATCCCCTTTCCGCACGTTCTCACTCCGCTCGTCGCCGGGATCGAGTTCTTTGGCGGTCTTTTTCTACTGGCAGGCTTTCTCACCCGCCTATCCGCAGGCGCGCTCGGAATCACGATGATCGTCGCCATTCGCGCGGCGAAATGGGCGGAAGTGGATTCGCTCGAAACTCTTCTCGGCTTCGACGAGTTCGAGTATTTGGCGCTCTTCTTGTGGCTTGCCATCGCCGGAGCGGGGCCCGTCTCGATCGATCACCTGCTGCAGCGCACCGAGCGCAACACCTATCGCCCGATAGTCAATCGCTAAAGCCAGGGGCCCTCAGGCGGCGTCGGCGCCCACCATCGCCTTGATCTCGAGGAAGTCCCGCAGTCCGTGTTCGCCCCATTCGCGCCCGTTGCCCGAGCGCTTGAAACCGCCGAAGGGCGTATTCATATCGCCGCGCGCGCCGTTCAGGATGACCTGCCCCGCGCGAATGCGCGCGCCAATTTGCCGCGCGCGCGCGGGATCTTTGGACCACACGTACGCCGCCAGGCCGTAGGGCGTGTCGTTGGCGATTCGAACTGCCTCCTCTTCGCTCGCGTACGGCAGGATGCACAGCACCGGTCCAAAGATTTCCTCGCGAGCGATGACCATGTCATTGGTGACATTCGAGAAAATCGTCGGCTTGACGAAGTAGCCTTTCGCAAGCCCCGCGGGCCGTCCGGATCCTCCAGTCACGACTTTCGCGCCCTCGGCAATGCCCTGCGCGATGAAACCCTCGACGCGATCAAACTGGATCTTTGTCACCACCGGTCCCACGGCCGTGCCTTCAGCCTTGGGATCGCCGACGACCACGGCTTCGGCAACTTTCTTCGCGATCGCCTCCACGGCTGCAAGTTTAGCCGCGGGCACCAGCATGCGCGTCGGCGCGTTGCACGACTGGCCGGAATTCTGAAAAACGTGCAGCACGCTCGCCTTCACGGCGCGCTCGAAGTCGACGTCGTCCAGCAGCACGTTCGGGGACTTGCCGCCGAGCTCCTGGTGCACGCGCTTCACCGTCGCGGCGGCGCCCTTTGCGACCTCGGTGCCGGCACGCGTCGAGCCGGTGAACGACACCATGTCCACATCAGGATGCGTGGCGAGCGCAGCTCCGACCGTCGGACCGTCGCCGTTGATGAGGTTGAAAACGCCCGCTGGCACGCCGGCCTCGTGCAGCACCTGGGCCCAAATGATGGCGCTGAACGGCGAGAACTCGGAAGGTTTCAAGACCATGGTGCAGCCGGCGGCGAGCGCCGGAACGACCTTCGCGGCAATCTGATTGATCGGCCAGTTCCACGGAGTGATGAGCGCGCACACGCCCACCGGCTCGAGCATCAGACGCGCCGCGCCGTGCTTTTCCTCGAACTTGAAATGCTGCAATACATCGATCATGGCGGTCAGATGCCCCACGCCGACCGCCGCCTGCGATTCGCGCGCGAGCTTCATCGGCGCACCCATTTCATCGCTGATGGCGGTCGCAATCTCGTCGTAGTGCGCTTTGTAGCCGACGAGAATCTTTTCGAGGAGCGCGCGCCGCTCCTGCGCAGTGGTGCGCGCGAAACCCTCAAATGCGCGGCGCGCCGCCGCGACGGCGCGGTCGACATCCGCGGCGCTGCCCATGGAGATGACACCGGCCACCGCCTCCGTTGCCGGATTGATGACCTGAAAATCGCGCGCTGCAACCGGATCAACCCAGCGCCCATCGATGTAAAACTGGCGGTATTCGTACTGCATGCAACGCTCCTCAAAATTTAAAGCGGCGCCCTGCCTGCAGGGTGCGGGCGGCCTGGTGGCTCATGGCCGCGCGGGCACGACCTTGGAGAAGAAATCATAGATCCCGTCGTCGCCCATGTGGCGCGCATCCGCAAGCTCGCCGGCGCGGGTGGCATAGAGCACCTTGTCGTCAGCGTTCAGGACGACCGCCGCCGGAATGCCCTTGCCGATCGGGTACCCATAGCGCTTCACGACATCCAGATTCTTATCGAAATTGCCGACATCGATTTTGACCACGACGAAGCGCGCGTCAATCAAACTCGCCGTGCGCCCATGCAGGGCTTTGTCGAGCTGGCGACAGTCCTCGCACCAGTTGGCACCAAAGACCACCAGCACTTCCTTGCCCGAGGCGCGCGCGGCGTCGAGGCCCTGCTGCAAGGTGGCGCGGGCATCCGCGTGTTCATCGTAGGGCAGCGACGCGGCAACGACCGACAGCGACAGCAGCGCGGCCGCAAAAACTCCCAACCACTTGACCATGACAGCTACTCCGCTCGGCAAGACCCCACGGGTCAACGCAGTGTGATATTAATGCATCCGGCGCTAAAAGCCGCCACCCCGTTGGCACGGCCGGGGCACAGCGAGAACACAAGCGGTGCGCGCCATAAACTCGAAGGGAATGACCTATGCCCGGTGAGCTACCCGAAAACATGCGCTTCGTCGGCGTGACCGGTCCGGGCGGCCCCGAGGTCCTCGAGATTCGCACGATGCCCACACCGGTGCCGCGAGCGCACGAGGTCGTGATCAAAGTTGCCGCCGCGGGTATCAATCGACCCGACATATTGCAGCGGCAAGGCAAGTATCCCCCGCCGCCCGGCGCTTCGCCCGTTCTCGGCCTCGAAGTTGCGGGCGTCGTGGCGGCGACCGGCAAAGACGCTACGCTCAAAGTGGGCGATGCGGTGTGTGCGCTCGTTCCGGGCGGAGGCTACGCCGAATACTGTCTGGTTCCGGCCGCTCACTGCCTGAGTGTGCCGCGCGGGCTTTCGATGCTGCAGGCCGGCGGCATTCCCGAGACTTTCTTCACCGTGTGGGCGAATGTTTTTCAGATCGGGCGATTGAAGCGCGGCGATCTATTCCTCGTGCACGGCGGCGCGGGGGGCATCGGCACCACCGCCATTCAGCTCGCGCATGCGAGCGGTGCGCAGGTGTTCACCACGGCCGGAACGGATGAAAAATGTGCAACCTGCGTGGCGCTTGGGGCGGATCATGCCTTCAACTACAAAACGCAGAAGTTTGCCGAGGAGATCAGGCGCATCACCGACGGCCGCGGCGTCGACGTGATCCTGGATATGGTGGCCGGCGGCTATACGCAGGAAAACCTGGATAGTCTCGCCATGCGCGGCCGGCTGGTGCAGATCGCTGTCCAGCAAGGAGCCAATGTCACGGTGAATCTTGCGAAGATCATGCAAAAGCGCCTGACCGTCACGGGCTCAACGCTGCGCCCGCGCAGCATCGAAGAAAAGGCGACGATCGCACAAGAGCTCAAGGCGCATGCCTGGCCGCTGCTGGAGAGCGGCAAGGTCAAGGTGATCATCGACAGAATCGTACCGTTTGCAAAGGTCAGGGAAGCACACGAGTACTTCGAGCGCGGCGCACACGTCGGCAAAGTCATTCTGGAAATCTGACGACCTGATTGGCCCAAGCCTTGGCAGGCGGTAGGCGGCTTGCGCGCACGGGTCTCATTGGATTGGAGGCGCCATGGCGCCGCGAGCACCGGGCGCTGCAGGCGCCGGAACACCGGCATGCAGGCGGCTTAAGTGCGCCGCAAGCCGCAGCGCGCTATCTGTGGTCGCGAAAAACGAGCGGCTTCTCAGTCACGAGCGGCCGCTCCGCGCGCGCCACCGCCTCGGTCACGAGATGATGATGCGGCGAGAGGTCGCACACGGGGTCGGTATTGGCCGCATCGCCCGTCAGCAGGNNACGGCAGCCGCCGAAATCCTTGGTCTTTTCGGGACAGCTCCTGCAGGGCTCCTTCATCCAGGCATCACCGCGAAAATGATTGAAGGCCGGCGAGTCGCGCCAGATCGACTCGATGCTCGCGGCGCGCACATTGGGGAAATCCAACCCCGGCAGCATGCGCGCCGCCTGGCAAGGCAGCGCGCACCCGTCGGGCGCGATCGTGAGAAAGAGCGAGCC